>CAZHRQ010000084.1:0-11600 GCA_964535075.1 uncultured Rhodobacterales bacterium
GGGCGGGCCTCTCGATACTGCCGAGCCCGGCGAAGGAGACCCGCCCGATGTTCATGTCATTGAAGTTCGCCCGCCCGGCCTCCCTGGTCGCGGCCCCGGCCCTTGTGCTGGTGTCGGCGCGTGGCATGGCCATGTAACGGCGTGACGCGTCTCTTTTGATGGGCGTTCCCGGCTGCGGGAGCGCCGGGTTGAAGGAGAATGCCCATGGTCCGGTTGCGTGAAGGGGGGCGACCCTTCCGGCATAAACACTTCTTTCCCTGGCCCTGACCGGCGCCGGGTTCCGCACCCCATTGTGCCCGGCCGCCTTGGTGAAAGCGGCGGGGCCTGTTGCCGGCCGCCCGTGGCGGGGGCTGGTGCTGTGTTCCGATGTCGGAGGGAAAGAACGTGACCGACAGAATTGCCCGGTTCGTGGCCGAAACCCGGCCTGAAACCCCCTATTTGGTGGTGGATCTGGATGTGGTGCGCCGCAATTACGAGGCGCTGGTCCAGGCGCTGCCCGATACGCCCGTATATTACGCGGTGAAGGCCAACCCGGCGCCGCCGGTGCTGGCATTACTGGCCCGACTGGGGGCCTGCTTCGATGCCGCCAGCGTGGCGGAAATCGATCAGGTGCTGGCGGCCGGGGTCACCCCGGACCGCATCAGCTATGGCAACACCCTAAAGAAGGAACGGGACATCCAACGCGCCTATCAGCGGGGCGTGCGGCTGTTTGCCTTCGACAGCCCGGTGGAGCTGGCCAAGATCGCCCGTGTGGCGCCGGGGAGCCGGGTATTGTGCCGCCTGATCACCGACAACGCCGGCAGCGATTGGCCGCTCAGCCGCAAGTTCGGCTGCACCGAGGCGGAGGCCGAGGAGCTGTTGTGGCAGGCCCATGCCCAGGGGCTCACGGCCGAAGGGGTGGTGTTCCACGTGGGCTCGCAGCAGCGGGATCCTCGGGCCTGGGATGGGGCCGTGGCCGCCTGTGCCCGCCTGTTCCGTCGTCTGGAGGAACGGGGGCTTCGTCTTGCCACCGTCAACCTGGGGGGCGGTCTGCCGGCCCCGGAAAGCCCCGATGTGCCCGAGGTGGGGGCCTATGCCCAGGCCATGCGCCAGGCCCTGCTGACCCACTTTGGCAACCACCTGCCGGCCACCATGATCGAGCCCGGGCGGGGGCTGGTGGCCAACGCCGGTGTCATTCATACGGAGGTGATCCTGATCGCCGACCGGGGCGAGGCCGAGCGGCGGCGCTGGGTCTATGTGGATGTGGGCAAGTTTGGCGGTCTGATGGAAACCCTGGACGAGGCCATCCGCTATCCGGTGGTGAGCCACCGCCCTGGTGGGCCAGAACCGGCGGTGCTGGCGGGGCCGACCTGTGATTCCGCCGACGTGATGTACGAGCACACGCCCTGTCCGCTGCCCCAGGATCTGGCGGTGGGCGACCGGCTGGAGATCCGGGCGGCGGGCGCCTATACGGCCAGTTACAGCGCCGTGGACTTCAACGGGTTCCCGCCGTTGCAGGCGTACTATATCTGAGGGGTACCGAAGCTATTCCCCGGCCTTGGGGGGTGGGGAGGCAGGCATCACCGGCAGCGCGTCCTGGGCCGCCGGCGCCGTCACCGCGGCCACCGACGTGCGGGCCAGGCGGCGGCGCAGCCGGTGGGTCTGATAGCTGCGGATGAGACGGTGAGCCGACCAGAACACCGCTCCCCACACCAGCAGCATCCACGGCAGGCTGCCCACCATCATGGGGGCCAGCACCGGCCAGATGTCGCCGGCCAGCCGCTGGCCGTCCAGGGTCCACAGGGCGTTCCACAGGCTGGCGAAGGTGGCCACGAAGTTCACGGGGTCTCCCGTGCCGCCGATGATCTGGGTGCCGGTCCAGTAGATCAGGGCCCAAATGAAGGGAAAGGTCCAGGGATTGCCCAGCGCCGTGCCGATGGCCGAGGCGATGAGGTTGCCCCGCAGCGCCAGCGCCAGCAGGCCGCCCAGCACGAAATGGGCGCCCATGAACGGGGTGCAGGAGACCGCGGCCCCGCTCGCCAGTCCGGCGGCGATGCTGTAGGGCGTGCCGGGGAGGCGTCCCACCCGGTGACCCAGGTAGTGGGCCGTGCGGCGCCAGCCCATGCGGGGCCACAGGAATTCCCGCACCCGGGCGGATACGGGACGACGGTGGCGGCGTTGGAACACGAAGCGAATTTTCCCTAGGCAGGCGGGGATCAGTGGCGCGCCCGGTCCACGGTGTGGATCTCGGGCTGGGCGCGCAGCGCCGCTATGTTATTGGTCAAGTGACGCACGTCCCGGACCTCGATATCCACCAGCAGATCGAAAAAATCCGGCGAGCGGGAAACGATCTTGAGGTTGGTGATATTGCCGCCGTTGCGGGCAATCACCGAGGTGAGGGTGCTGAGACTGCCGGGCTCGTTGGTGAGCACCACGTGCAGCCGGCCCACGCTGCGGGCCTCGCCGTCCTCGGACGTGCCCCAGGCCACGTCCAGCCAGCGTTCCGGCTGCTCCTGGTACTGAACCAAATTGTCGCAGTCGATGGTGTGAATGGTGACACCGCGACCGGTGGTGACAATGCCCACGATGCGGTCGCCGGGCAGGGGATGACAACAGCCGGCCATGTGCATGGCCATGCCGGGAATCATGCCGGTGATGGGCACTGCTTCCGGTTTGCTGCCCCGGGTCGGGGGCAGGGGGGGCGTGGCCGGATCAGGATCGGCCACCGGCGGGCGCAGGGCCAACAGCACCTCGCGGGCCGCCACGTTGCCCTGACCCACCGCCACCATGAGGTCTTCCCCATCGGGCACCCGGAACTGCTTGAGCACGGGCTCCAGGGTGCCGGGCTGGGCCTTGAGCCCGGTGCCCCGGAATTCACGCTCCAGCAGCAGCCGGCCCAGGTCCTGGTATTGTTCCCGTTGCTGGGTGCGGATGTAGCGGCGGATGCGCGAGCGGGCCTTTCCCGTGACCACGAACCGCTCCCAGCCCGGGTTGGGCCGGCCGCTATCGGAGGTGCGGACCTCCACCTGATCGCCGTTGTTGAGAATGGTGCGCAGCGGGGCCATGGACCCGTTGATCTTCACCCCCACACAGCGGTCGCCCACCTCCGTATGCACGGCGTACGCGAAATCCACCGGCGTGGAGCCTGCCGGCAAATTGATCAGGTCGCCCTTGGGGGTGAAGCAGAACACCTGGTCCTGGTACATGGCCATCTTGGTATGTTCCAGGAACTCGTCAGGGTTAGACGCCTGGTCCAGAATATCCAGCAGGTCGCGCACCCAGCCATACTGGCGGCCGTCCATCACGTGATCGCCCTGCTTGTACTGCCAGTGGGCGGCAACCCCCTTTTCTGCCACCTCGTGCATTCCCGAGGTGCGGATCTGGATTTCGATGCGGTGGCCATCGGGGCCCAGTACGCCGGTGTGCAGGGACTGATAGCCGTTGCTCTTGGGGGTGGAGATGTAGTCCTTGAAGCGTCCGGGCACCATGGGATAGGTGCTGTGGATCACCCCCAGGGTGTGGTAGCAGGTCATCACGTCGGGCACGATGACGCGAAAGGCCATGATGTCGGAAAGTTGCTCGAACACCACGTTCTTGCGTTGCATCTTGGTCCAGATGGAGAACGGGCTTTTTTCCCGTCCGGAGATGTCCACCTGGGTGATGTCGTGGTCGGCCAGGGTCTGACGCAATTGGTGCTGGATGCGGCGCACCAAGTTCCCCCCGTGTTCGCGCAGGAAGGCCAGGCGGGTGTGGATGGATTCCCGGCCCTCCGGGTTGACCTGGGCAAAGGCCAGATCCTCCAACTCACCCTTGATCTCGCTCATGCCGATGCGCTCGGCCAGGGGGGCGTAGATTTCCAGGGTTTCGGCGGCGATGCGGCGGCGCTTTTCCGGCTTCTTGATGAAGTGAAGGGTGCGCATGTTGTGCAGCCGGTCGGCCAGCTTCACCAGCAGCACCCGGATGTCCTCGGACATGGCCAGCAGCAGCTTGCGGAAGTTTTCCGCCTGCCGGGTGTCCTCCGATTTCAATTCCATGCGGGTCAGCTTGGTGACGCCGTCCACCAACCGCAGAATGTCGGCGCCGAACAGGCGTTCGATTTCCTCGGCGGAGGCGTCCGTATCCTCGATCACGTCGTGGAGCAGGGCGGTGATGATGGTGCCGCTGTCCAGCCGGTAGCGGGTGAGGATGCCCGCCACTTCCAGGGGGTGGGAGAAATAGGGATCGCCCGAGGCCCGGGTCTGGGACCCATGGGCCTTCATGGCATAGACATAGGCGCGGTTGAGGCGGTCCTCGTCACAGGTGGGGTCGTAGGCGCGGACCGTCTCCACCAGCTCGTACTGCCGCATGCTGGGGCGCCAGCCGGCGGGGACCGCCGCCGGTGCCAGGGATGCCGGAATTTGCCCTTCCATGGCCGCGCCCTCCTGCATCAGGGATCCGTTCAGTTCAGGTCCGAGCCGTCGTCGTCGGCCAAGGCATCATCGGTGAGGGCGTCGGGACCGTCGTTGACGCT
The DNA here is from genome assembly GCA_964535075.1 of uncultured Rhodobacterales bacterium. Lineage (GTDB taxonomy): Bacteria > Pseudomonadota > Alphaproteobacteria > Rhodospirillales > CAJXLG01 > CAZHRQ01. Next base: position 4,490 of record CAZHRQ010000084.1, read on the forward strand.
CAGCACATCCTCGTCGATCTCCGCCTCGATGTCGGCCTCGGCACTGGCCAGGTCCTCGGCCACGTCCCGGGCCACGGCGTCGTCCTCGTCCGGCGTGTCGTTGGCGGGGATCACCGTTTCGGCGGCAGGTAGGGCGACGGGCGGTTCGCCGGCGAACAGGTTTTCCACCCCTTCCTCCTCGCCGTCATCCTGGGGCAGCACCCGGCGGTGGGACTGCACCAGTTCCTCCTGAAGCTGTTCGGGATCCACCAGGTCGCGGGCGATTTCCCGCAACGCCACCACCGGATTCTTGTCGTGGTCCCGGTCCACATGCAGGGGGCTGCCGGCGGAGATGTCCCGGGCCCGCTGGGCCGCCACCATTACCAGCTCGAACCGGTTGGATACTCGAACCACACAATCTTCCACCGTGACGCGCGCCATGGAGTCATCCTTGCCTGAGGGGGGATCGGGAACCCAGTACAATACTGGGATGCGGCGCTGCGGTAAAGAGTTATTCCAAATCCACGGGCACCCGTTCCACCACCTGTTCCGGCGGCAGGGCGGCGATCAGGGTTTCCAGGTCCTGTTTCAGGGTGGGGTGGCGCCAGTGGGGCGCCACGTCGCGCAGGGGGTGCAGCACGAAGGCGCGCTCGTGCAGGCGCGGGTGGGGCAGCAGCGGCGGCGCGTGGGTGCGTTGGGACTCGCCGTGGACCAGCAGATCCAGGTCCAGCACCCGGGCGGCGTTGCGATGCGTGCGCACCCGGCCAAAGGCCGTCTCCACGGCATGCAGTCGGGCCAGACAGGTTTCGGGCGGCGGTCCCGTGTCCAGGCGCAGCACACCGTTGATGAACCACGGCTGGTCCGAGGCGGGGACCGGCGCGCTGCGGTACCACGGCGAGCACCGGCCCGGGCCCAGCGCGGCCAGACGGGCCACCGCCGCACGGCAGGTGGCCAGGGGCGTGGCGTATCCCGGCGCCGGCAAATTGGCGCCGATCCCAATGAGTATCACGAGGGTCTCGTCTCCTGATTGCGGGTCAGAGGCTGTTTGCCGGACTCGGCAACGGGCCTCATCTTTACAGACGGGGCAGGCTGTGCCACACAAGGGGGACCGGTCGCCATAAGAGTGTCAAGCTTTTGCCTCAAGGCGGGTGCCGGGTGCAAAAATATAGACTTTCACGCGCTGAATCGCAGAAGATGAAGAAATGGCGTGTGGACACGGTTTCCCCCTATTCATACTCAAGGAACGCATTACCATGGAACTTTTCTATCCGGACCAACGGCTCGCCCTGTTCATCGATGGCGCGAACCTGTACGCTGCGGCGCGGGGATTGTCCTTTGATATCGACTACAAAAAGCTTTTGATGTACTTCGCCCACAAGGGCAAAATGATGCGGGCTTTTTATTACACGGCTTTGCTGGATGAGCAGGAATATTCGCCCATCCGGCCGCTGGTGGACTGGCTGGACTACAACGGCTATACTATGGTCACCAAGCCCACCAAGGAATTTACCGACGCCGTCGGCCGTCGGAAGATCAAGGGCAACATGGATATCGAACTGGCCATCGACATGCTGGAGATGGCCCCATATCTGGACCACGTGGTGCTGTTTTCCGGCGATGGCGATTTCCGCCGTCTGGTGGAGGCCATGCAGCGTCGGGGGGTGCGGGTGACGGTGGTGAGCACCGTGCGGTCTCAACCGCCCATGGTGGCCGACGAACTGCGCCGCCAAGCCGATTTCTTCATGGAGTTGCAGGATCTGCAACTGCACATCCAGCGGGAGCCGGGCGAGCGTCGCGCCCGGGAGGCCCGCGAGTCCCTGCCGCCGCAGGAGAATGAGGAGGAAGAACTGGACGGCACCGGGGCGTCTGAGGACGAGGAAGTGTACGAGTCCATCGTTCCCTCTCGTCCCGTGCAATGACGTCGGCGGGGGAGCCCGCGCCCGACTGCGGTCTGTGCCCCCGGCTGGTGGCCTTCCGCCACCAGAACCGCGCGGCCCTGCCACACTGTCACAACGGTCCGGTGCCGGCCTTCGGGCCGCTGACGGCGCCGCTGCTGGTGGTGGGGCTGGCGCCGGGGTTGAAGGGGGCCAATTGCAGCGGCCGGCCCTTCACCGGCGACGGCGCCGGCGATCTTTTGTATCCGGCGTTGCTGGCGGCGGGACTGGGGCAGGGCGCCTATGGGGCGCGCCCCGACGATGGCGTGGTGCTGACGCGGGTGCGCATCACCAATGCCGTGCGCTGTGTGCCGCCGGAAAACAAGCCCACGGCGGCGGAAACCCGCCAGTGTCGTCCCCACCTGGTGGCGGAGATGGCGGCCATGCCGGCCTTGCGGGCGGTGTTGGCCTTGGGGCGGGTGGCGCACGAGGCGGTGCTGGCCGCCCGGGATCTCCGGCGCAAGGACCACCCTTTTGCCCACGGCGCCCGTCACGGGCTGGGCAACGGCGTGACCCTGTGGGACAGCTATCACTGTTCCCGCTACAACGTGAACACGGGCCGGCTCACGCCGGATATGTTCGCGGCGGTGGTGCGCTCAGCGGCTGAAGTCATTCCGGAGTGACCCCACATCCGCCGATGTTGGTACCGATTGCGCGCCTGCACGGGGCTGGGGATAGGGCGCAGCTTCGCGGAGGGGGCTTGGGACAGGGCCAGTAGCTCCAGAAGCGGGTGGAAAACCCGCTGAAGGGGCGTCCCCCGCTGCGTACAGAATGGGCAGGTGAAAAAATTATCAAGGGACAGACCGGCCCTCCCCGCTATGATAGAAAGTGATGCGCGCCATCCCCAGACCGCGCACCACTCACAACGAGGGAGCCCCATGTCATGCATTGCGCCCAAACCTTTTCCCGTCCCGTGATCCGCACCGTGGCGCTGGCCGGGGTGCTGGGGCTGGCCCTGGCCGGCTGTACCAGCGGCTATGATACTTACGGCTATGACGACAGCGGCGTCACCACCTATGGCGGCGCGGCCCCCTATGGCGGGACCAGCGATCCCTACGGCGGAAGCTACAGCGGTGGCGGCTATACCGGTGGGGGATACAGTGGGGGCTCTACCGGCGGCGGCTATACCGGTGGGGGCTCTACCGCCGGCGGTCAGAAGCCACAACAAATGCTGCTGGAGGGGCTGCGCACCTGTGGCGGGCTGGATCAGCAGCGGCTGCGCAGCTACTGGCGCAACGGCCTGGGCAAGCGCAAGAAGCAGGCCTACCTGAACGCCGTCAGCAGCGGCACCCCGGTGTGCGCCGTGCTTTCCGAGCTCAATCGGGAAGCCCAGGCCCTGGGGCGGTAACCCAGGAACCTATGGCGGATCGCGGTCAATCCGGTTCACAGAGTGACCCCGATTGACCGCGATCCGCTCTATCGCTTCGATTCGGGGTCGTGTTGAGCCAGAATCACGGTCATTCGGCCCGCAGCCAGGCGGCCAGCGGGGTATACAGGTGCCGGGGGGCGTTACGGCCGGCCATCATGCCGATGTGTCCGGCCGCCGGGGTCAGCGTTTCCGCCCCGGGGAGCGCCGCCGCCAGGGCCCGGGCGCTGGCCGGCGGCACCAGCCGGTCCCGGCGCGGGGCCACCACCAGGGCCCGACAGCCCAACCGCTCCACCCGCAGCGACACCCCGCCCGGCGCCCAACGGCCGGTGGCCGGGGCGTTGGCCCCATACCACTCCCGCAACACTTCCGCCGCCACTGCTCCCGGCAGCGGCACCCCGTCGTTGAGCCAGTGTTCCAGCGCCACGGCCAGGGGCGTGGGGGGCGTGGTGGCGAACTGACGGTACCGCGCGGCCACCGCCGGCGGATCCACCATGCCGAACAACGTCTGCAACAGCGCCGGCGGAACATGATCCTGGAGCACGGGGGAGCGGGCCAGCAGGGGCGCTAAGGCGGCCAGGAAGCGGCCCCGGCGTCCCCCGTCGCCGGCGTGAAAATCGAAAGGCGTGGCCAGGGCGACGAAGGCCGACACCGCCGCCGGTTGGGCCAGGGCCGCCGCCAGCGCCAGCAGTCCCCCCATGCAATATCCCGCCAGGGCCAGCGGTCGCCCCGCCCGCGCCGCCAGGGCCGTTACCGCCGTGGTCAGAACCCCGTGAATCAGCGTGCCCAGGTCGGCCGCCGGGGGCAGGGGATGCCGCCATTCCAGCAACAGCGGGCGCAGGCCCGCCGCCGCCAGATGACGCACCAGGGAGCGCTCCGACGTCAGGTCCAGGATCCGTGCCCGGTTCACCAGCGACGGCACCAGCAGCACCGGGAGGCCCGGGCCCGCCGACCCCTCGCGCACCGTGGCCCAGGGGTGGGACCACACCACCGGCAGCGCCGGCGGCGGTGGTGGCGGCGGCGCGTGGCGCAGGGCGTGGATGCCCGTCACCAACGCGTGCTGTCGGGCCACCACCTCCCGCCATACGGCGCGGACGAAGGCATCCGCGGCCGGGGGATCAGGCGTCGTTCGGCGAGGGGTCGTTCGGGGGGAGGTCGGGGAGTCGGGCTTCGAGTCGGGCCACCCGCTGCTCCAGGCGGTCGATGCGTTGCCCGAGGGCAACCAGGGCAGATTGCCCAGGGCCAACAGTCCCACCAGGCTCTCCGCCACCAGGGGGGCCAGCAGCGGATGGGGCGGTGGTGGCGTCATGAACGGAGTCTCCCGGGGCAAGGGCCTGCAACAGGCGGGTCATGGCCGCCACCGTGGCCGGATCGGCGGCCAGGGTGGTCATCTGCTCCTGCCACAGGGCCACATAGGACCGGGCCAGGGCGGCCACCTCCGCGGCGAGGGCGTCGTCATCGGGGGCGTTGCGCATGGGCCCTCCTGTGTAAAGCCTCTGTCCGGCGCCAGCGGAACATTGTCTGGCCCGGGAGGCGGCGCTATGCTCCCGGCGAGAAGGCTGTGGCGTCCCTGTGCCGCCCGGGGTGACCGCCTGTATCGGCGCACCGGGGGGGAGCGGAACCCGGACCCATGGCCGACCATCGGGACCCCGCCGTCATCCCCCCGCGGCCGGGCGCAAGGAGGAGAGGGATCATGGGCGACAAGAAGTTCCGCCTGGTCACCCGCAGCGACTTCGACGGGCTGGTGTGCGCCGCCCTGTTGAAGGAACTGGATATGATCGACGACATTAAGTTCGTCCACCCCAAGGATGTCCAGGATGGCACCGTTGAGCTCAACGACGGCGACATCACCACCAACCTGCCCTATTCGCCCAAGGTCCACCTGGCCTTCGACCACCATTTGAGCGAAACCTACCGCGTTCAGGGCAAGCCCGAAAACCATATCATCGACCCGGATGCCCCCTCCGCCGCCCGCGTGGTGTACAACTACTATGGCGGCAAGGACGCCTTCCCCAACATCGCCGACGACATGATGGCGGCGGTGGACCAGGGCGATGCCGCCCAATTCTCCCCCGAGGAAGTGCTGGAGCCCACCAACTGGCCGCTGCTCAACTTCCTCATGGATGCCCGCACCGGCCTGGGCCGCTTCCGGGAATTCCGCATCTCCAACTACCATCTCATGATGGAGCTGATCGACTACTGCCGGAACCATACCATCGAGGAAATCATCAACCTCCCGGACGTGAAGGAACGGGTGGAGGTGTACCGGGAGCACGAGCCGCGCTTCCGCGAGCAGCTTCAGCGCTGTTCCACCGTGCGCGGTAACGTGGTGGTCCTGGACCTGCGCAACGAGGAAACCATCTGGGCCGGGAACCGCTTCGTGATCTACGCCCTGTTCCCGCAGTGTAACGTTTCCATCCACGTGCTGTGGGGCCTGAAGAAGCAGAACACCGTGTTCGCGGTGGGCAAGTCCATCTTCAACCGCTCCTCCAACTCCAACATCGGGGCTTTGATGCTGGAATACGGTGGCGGCGGGCACGAGGCGGCCGGCACCTGCCAGGTGGCCAACGAGGACGCGGAACGTATTCTCGACGAACTGGTCAGCCAGATCATGGCCGACGGCTGATCGCCGCGCCATGACGGATGGCCCGGCCGGGGTGCTGGCCGCCTGGCAGGTCAGGGTGGCCCACCAACAGTTGCGGGATGATCCCGGTCAGGCCCGGGTGGCGGCGGCGCTGGACGCGCTGGCCCGCCGCCTGGAAACCACCATCCCCCCGCCCGAACGGCCGTGGTGGCAACGCTGGCGCCGGGCCTCGCCCCCGGCGGCGGTGCCCGGCTTCTATCTGTGGGGGCCGGTGGGCCGGGGCAAATCCCTGCTGATGGACCTGTTCCACGACCACTTGCACCGGCCGGACCGCCGACGCACCCACTTCCACGCCTTCATGCAGGAGGTGCACGGCCGCCTGCGTGCCCTGCGCCAGGAGCACCAGAGCAATCCCGTGCCGGCATTGGCCGCCACCCTGGCGCGGGAGGCCCGGGTGTTGTGCCTGGACGAATTGCAGGTCACCGACATCGCCGATGCCATGATCCTGGGCCGGCTGTTCGAGTCGTTGTTCGCCCGGGGTGTGGTGTTGGTCACCACCAGCAACCAGCCGCCGCGGGAGCTCTACCGGGACGGCCTGCAACGGGAACGCTTCCTGCCCTTCATCGCCTTGATCGAACAGCATATGACGGTGATGGCGCTGGCGGGTGACCGGGACTATCGCCGCAGCCGGCTGGCGGCCACGGGCCGGTGGTTCACGCCGGCCGATGGGGCCGCGCGGGCGGCCCTGGACGACGCCTTCCAGCGGTGCGCCGCCGGCCACCAGCCCGGTCCCACCACCCTGACGGTCCACGATCGGCGGGTGTTCATTCCCCTGGCGGCGGGGCCGGTGGCGCGGCTGCCCTTCGCCGCCCTGTGCGAAACAGCCCTGGGCGCCGCCGACTATCTGGCCCTGGCCCGCACCTTCGACACGCTTTTCCTGGAGAACATCCCCTGCCTGAGGGCCGCCGATGCCCGGCGCCGTTTCATTACGCTGATCGACGCCCTTTACGAGCATAACGTGACCCTGGTGGCCACGGCGGCGGCGGCGCCCGACGGATTGTTTGCCGGGGCGCCGGCGGACGAGGCGGGGGCCCGGGCCGCCTCCCGCCTGGCCGCCATGACCGCCGAGGACTGGCCGCCGGCGGGATAACCACATAAAAAGAGAGCCCGGCGGTGCCCCGTTTCCGCAATCCCTAGAGCCTATCGCGGTCAATGGGACCCAATTCTCGGGTCCCATTGACCGCGTGA
>CAZHRQ010000085.1:0-11520 GCA_964535075.1 uncultured Rhodobacterales bacterium
CGATGGTCCCGATGTTGCAGTGCGGCTTGTTACGTTCAAACTTTTCCTTGGCCATGCCACCGTCATCCCGTTTCCTGGGCCACCCGGCCCGCTTGACCTGCTGAACGCCCGGCCCCGTGCTGGACCGGAGTCCCGACCCCGTTTCGGTGGCCGCCAGCGTGACCGGCGACCGCTGCCCGTTCGGAAAAACTTGGTGGAGGGGGCAGGATTCGAACCTGCGAAGACTGAGTCGGCAGATTTACAGTCTGCTGCCTTTGACCGCTCGGCAACCCCTCCGCAACAGCCGACGTGCGTTCCGCCGGACCGCTCCGCGCCGCTGGCACGGGGGTCCCGCTGCACGGCGACGGAGTTGCGCACTTTGCGCATTTCTGAACGCCTGTCAACCAGGAAATCTCACCGGGGGCCTCTGGCCTCTGGTCAGGGGGGGATCATCTCCGTATGCTGTCGCCCCTCGCCCCACTGCCCACAGGAGCCCTGCCCCCATGGCCCGATCCGCCTCCCGCCGGGGCCGTCCCGCCCTGCGCCTGTTTGGCGTGCACGCGGTGGCGGCGGCCCTGGCCAACCCGGCCCGCCGGACCCACCGGCTGCTGCTGGATAGCGACTCGGCCCAGGAGCTGCTGGCCCGCCTGACGCCCGCGGAGGGCGCCCTTCCGCCCATGAGCCGCCTGTCCCGGCGCGAACTCACGGCCCTGGTGCCCGAGGGCGCCGTGCACCAGGGGGTGGTGCTGGAGGCCGATCCCCTGCCCGGTCATGCCCTTGAGGACCTGCGAGGACCCGGCTGCGTGGTGGCCCTGGACCAAGTGACCGACCCCCACAACGTGGGCGCCATTCTGCGCTCGGCGGCCGCCTTTGGCGCCCTGGGGGTGCTGATCACCGACCGTCACGCGCCGGCGGAGACGGGCACCCTGGCCCGGGCGGCCTCCGGCGGGCTGGATCTGGTGCCGCTGGTGCGGGTGGCCAACCTGGTGCGGGCCCTGGAGTCGCTGAAGAGCGACGGCTTCTGGATTTACGGCCTGGCGGACGAAGCGGGCGAGGCCCTGGGTTCGGTGGCCGTGCCGGAGTCGCGGGTATTGGTGCTGGGCGCCGAGGGCCCGGGCCTGCGTCGCCTGACCCGGGAAGCCTGTGACGGCCTGGTGTGCCTGCCCACCGACCCCCGCATGCCCAGCCTGAACGTCTCCAATGCGGCGGCCGTGGCCTTGTATGCCCTGCGCCCCCGGGACGGCGCCGCCGCCCCCGTTCTGAAAGGAGAACCCGCATGACCGCGTTGCCCGAGCCCGTGGCCCGGCGCCGCACCTTCGCCATCATTTCCCACCCCGACGCCGGCAAGACCACCCTGACGGAAAAGTTGTTGCTGTTCGGCGGTGCCATCCAGATGGCGGGGGCGGTGAAGGCCCGGGGCGACCAGCGCCGCGCCCGCTCCGACTGGATGAAGGTCGAGCGGGAGCGGGGCATCTCCGTGGCCTCCTCGGTGATGACCTACGAATACCGCGACTGCATCTTCAACCTGCTGGACACCCCCGGCCACGAAGACTTTTCCGAAGACACCTACCGCACCCTGACGGCGGTGGATTCGGCGGTGATGGTGATCGACGCCGCCAAGGGCATCGAAGAACAGACCCGCAAGCTGTTCGAGGTATGCCGGTTGCGGGATGTGCCCATCATCACCTTCATCAACAAAATGGACCGGGAGGCCCAGGATCCTTTCCACCTGCTGGACGAAATCGAGCAGACCCTGGCCCTGGACGTGACCCCGGCCAGCTGGCCCATCGGCATGGGACGGGACTTCAAGGGGTGTTACGACGTGCTGCACGACCGGCTGGTGCTGCTGGATCGGGTGGACCGTCACAGCCTGCCGGCCGCCGGCGAGCCCTGCGAGGGCCTGGACGATCCCAAGCTGGACACCCTGCTGCCCGGTCACGCCCTGGAGACCCTGCGCGAACAGGTGGAGATGGCCCGGGGATTGTGCCCGACCTTCTCCACCCAGAGCTATCGCGAGGGACACATGACGCCGGTCTATTTCGGCAGCGCCATCAACAGCTTTGGCGTGCGGGAACTGCTGGACGGTCTGGTGGAGCACGCCCCATCCCCCCGGCCCCAGCCCACCCGCAACGGCCACGTGGCGCCCGACTCGCCGAAAGTGACGGGCTTTGTCTTCAAGATCCAGGCCAACATGGATCCCAAGCACCGCGACCGCATTGCCTTTCTGCGGCTGGCCTCGGGCCATTTCCAACGGGGCATGAAACTGAAGCACGTGCGTAGCAACAAGATGCTGAACATTCACAACCCGGTGCTGTTCCTGGCCCGCGACCGGGAATTGGCAGAAGAAGCCTGGGCCGGCGACATCATCGGCCTGCCCAACCACGGCAATTTGCGCATTGGCGATTCGCTGGTGGAGGGGGAGGCGGTGCAGTTCACGGGCGTGCCCAGCTTCGCGCCGGAAATGCTGCAAACGGCCCGACCCGACGACCCCCTGCGGGCCAAGCACCTGGGCCGTGCCCTGCAACAGCTGGCCGAGGAAGGGGCGGCGCAAGTGTTCAAGCCGCGCTTGGGCGCCGACTGGGTGGTGGGCGTGGTGGGCGCGTTGCAGTTCGATGTGATGGCCGACCGCATCCGCACCGAATACGACATCCCCGTGCATTTCGAGCCCACCACCCTGCACACGGCGGTGTGGGTGGCGGGGAACGATTCGCAGCAACTGAAGGCGTTCCAGGAAGCCAATCAGGCGGCCATCGCCGAAGACCACGACGGGGCCCTGGTGTTCCTGGCCCGCAACGCCTGGCACCTGAACAAAGCCCAGGAGGACTGGCCGGACCTGCGCTTCCTCAAGACCCGGGAGACGCTGTTGTAGGGGCGCGACCCGCTCTAAATCAAATGGATAGAGCCGTTTCACGCGGTCAATGGGCCCCGAGAATGGGGTCCCATTAACCGCGATAGGCGCTACCCCGCCAGAATCTGGCTCAGCACGGGGGACAGGGCCTCGACACCGGGGCCCTCCAGGCCGCCGTCCAGGGTCAGACGCTCCCAGGTTTCGTCGGCGCCCATCTCCTCCAGGATCAGCCCCCGCAGCCCCCGAACCCGGCGATCCTTCTGAATAAGCAGGTCATATCCCTCCCCGTTCCATAGGAACACGAATTCCGCTTCCTCCAATCCCGAGTCCGCCGGGGCGCGGAACTCGAACTCCTGCACGAAATCCTGGTCGCGGAACGAACCGCCGCGGCCTTCCAGGCTGACTTCCGTCAGGCGGAAGCCCAGGTCCTCGGCGATGCGGAACACATCGGTCATCACCGGCGGCGGCAGGATCACCAGCGGGTCGCGGTCGGCGTCGTCGCGGCCCCGGTGAATGTCCAGCTCCGAGCGCAGCCACGTGGCCGGTCGCTGCGCCCACACCGTCACCGGCGTCCATGGCGGCACCTCCAGCGTGAAGTCGAAGGACTGTTCCTCCCCCGCCGCCAGGGTGAAGGACTCGCCCAGGGTCACCTCCGCCAGGATGCGGGTGTGGTGCACCGTCTCCAGCGCCACGTATTCCTCGATATAGCCGTCGGGGCGTTCCCGTTCCCGCACCACTTCCCGCTCGGTCTCGAACCGGGTGCCCACCTCCAGGGTGATGCCGTTGATGTCCTGATCCACCGAGCCCCCCGTGAGGGCAATGGTGCCGCTGACCGGGGTGCCCAGCATGAAGGCGTCCTCGGCCAGGGTGGTTTCGATATCGCCGCCGCCGACGCCCACGGCCGCGAACAGTTTCCGGAAAACCATGCCATCCTCCTGTTGCAGGGACTCATCACAAGGGCCGGGTGACCGCCTCCAGCCAGGCCCGGTCGGCCGCCGGCAGCGACGGGCCCAGGCGGGCCGCCACCACCGCATGATACGCATCCACCCACGCCCGCTCCGCCGCCGACAACAGGGCCGGCGCGATCAGCGTTCGATCGAAGGGACAGAGAGTCAGGGTCTCAAAGGCCAGGAAGTCGTCGAAACCGCTTTGCACCACCGCCAGATTCTCCAGGCGGATGCCGTATCGGCCCTCCCGATACAGCCCGGGCTCGATGGAAACGATCATGCCCGGCGCCAGGGTTTCGGTCACGGTGGCGGAAAGGCCCTGGGGGCCTTCGTGCACGGCCAGAAAGGCGCCGACGCCGTGGCCCGTGCCGTGGTCATAGGTCACCCCGGCCCGCCACAGGGGCGCCCGGGCGATGCCGTCCAGTTGCGCCCCCGTGGCCCGGGCGGGAAAGCGCAGCCCGGCCAGGGCGATGTGCGCCTGCAACACCCGGGTGTAGTCGGCCCGCAGGGCCTCGTCCGGCGTGTCCAGGGCGAGGGTGCGGGTGACATCGGTGGTGGCCCCGGGATACTGCCCCCCGGAATCCACCAACAGCACCGCCGCGCCGGCCAGCGGGCGGTTGCTGTCCGCCGTGGCCTGATAATGCACGATGGCGCCGTTGGCCCCGGCGCCGGCGATGGTGCCGAAGCTGGGCCCGTGAAAAGCCCCATCCTCACCGCGCAGCGCCAGCAGGGTTTCGCCCACCGCCCGCTCATCCACCGGCGCCTGGGGGCCCTCCATCTGGTGTAAAAACCGCACCAGGGCCACCCCATCCCGGCGATGCGCGTCCCGGGCGTGCGCCACCTCCGCCGCCGTCTTACGGGCCCGGGGCGCCACACAAGGGTCGGCGCCGTCCACGATTTCCGCCCCGCCTTCCCGCAGCCGGGCCACGGCGGCGGCACTGGTGGTCTGACGGTTGAGCAGCACCCGCCCCCGCCCCACCGTGGCCAGGGCCGGGAAGAAGGCGGCCGGAGGCTCCACGGTGACATCAGGGCCCAACGCCGCCCGCACCCCGTCGTCCAGCGCGCGGGGGTCGGCGAACAGGGCCACGCTGCCATCGGCCCGCACCAGGGCCCGCGCCAACAACAGCGGCGTATACGGCACATCCCGGCCCCGCAGGTTCAGCAACCATGCCACCGATTCCGGCGCCTCCAGCACCGTCAGGTCGGCCCCCGCCTTGGTCACGCTCTCGGCCACCCCGGCCCGCTTGTCGGCGGCGCTCTGGCCGGCCACGGCGTCCGGCAGGAGAAACCCCCGGGACAGGGGCGCCGGCGGCCGATCGGACCACACGGCGTCCAGCGGATGCTCGGGCCGGGGGGCCAGCACCAGCCCGCCGGCCGCCAGGGCCTTGTCCAGGGCCTCCAGACCGGCGGCGCCGTGGCTGCCTTCGTGGACCCCCACCCGCTGGCCGGGCAACAGCGCCTCCCGCAGCCAGGCGGCCACGGAATCGGTCACCAGATGGCGGATGTCCCAAAGATCGGGATCCATGCGCGCGCGCGCCGCCAGTTGATAGCGGCCATCCACGAACAGGGCGGCCCGGTGGGCGGTCACCACCGCCTGCCCCGCCGAGCCGGCAAAGCCCGTGAGCCACGCCAACCGCTGCCGGTGGGGCGGCACGGCCTCGGAGCGCCCGGGCGCCCACAGGGGCACCAACAGGGCATCCAGGTCCAGGCGGACCATGTGGGCGCGCACGGCCGCCACATGAGCCGGGGTGTCGCCCGTGAGCGGCCGGGCGCGCTCGGCCATCATCCAGGTCCGGGCCGCGTCCTTGAGGGACGCCGGCAGGGGCGGCGAGACCAACGCCGTCCATCCGTCGTCTGCCAGGGGTTCGTCGCCTCGGGCCACGGCCGCGAGCAGGGCGGTCAGAACCTCGGCATCGTGGCCGGGCACGGCGGCGGCATGGAATGGCTGGATCATGGCACAGGGCCCCCCGGACAATGAAGCGCCCGGGCAGGGTAGCAGGCGCCACCGGCCCACACAGCAAAAAGGCGGCGCCCATATAGCAAAAAGGCGCCGCCCCGAGGAGCGGCGCCAAGTTGAGGATCGGCAGGAAGCAAGGTCGGGATCAGTAGGTCTGGCTGCCGCTGCCGAACTCGGGATAGGCTTCCAGGCCCAGCTCGGTCTTGTCGAGGCCGAGGGATTCCTCTTCCTCGCTGGCGCGGATGCCCACCACCACCTTCAGGATCATCCACACCACCAGGCTGCTGACGAAGACGAAGGCGCCGATGCTGACCACGCCGATGGCCTGGGCCACGAAGCTGGCATCGGTGTTGGTCAGCGGCACGGCCATGGTGCCCCAGATGCCGGCCACCAAGTGGACGGAGATGGCGCCCACCACGTCGTCGATCTTGAACTTGTCCAGCAGGGGCACGGCGAACACCACCAGCACCCCGCCCACGGCGCCGATGATCACGGCGGAGCCCATGGTGGGCGTGTCGGGCCCGGCGGTGATGGACACCAGCCCGGCCAGCGCCCCGTTCAGGGCCATGGTCAGGTCCACTTTCTTGTACAGGACCTGGGTGAGGATCATGGCGGCGAGCACCCCGCCCACGGCGGCGATGTTGGTGTTGATGAAGATGTTGGCAATGGCGATGGCATCATTGGCGGAGCCCAGGGCCAGTTGCGAGCCGCCGTTGAAGCCGAACCAGCCCAGCCACAGGATGAAGGTGCCCAGGGTGGCCAGGGGCAGATTGCTCCCGGGCATGGGGTGCACCCGGCCCTCGGCGTCGTACTTGCCCTTGCGGGGACCCAGCACCAGGGCGCCCGCCAGGGCCGCCCAACCGCCGGCGGAGTGCACCAGGGTGGAGCCGGCGAAGTCGTTGAAGCCCAGCTCGGCCAGCCAGCCGCCGCCCCACTGCCACGCGCCTTCGATGGGATAGATCGCGCCGGTGAGCACCACCACGAAGATCAGGAAGGGCCACAGCCGGATACGTTCCGCCAGGGTGCCGGACACGATGGAAGCGGTGGTGGCCACGAACATGGCCTGGAAGAAAAAGTCAGAGGCCGCCGCATAGCCCACGTCGCCGAAGTTGCCCCCCAGCGCCGCGCTGTCGTCGGCGGACCACGGCCCGGGCATGCCGAAGAAACCGCCATCCACGCCATTGTACATCAGGTTATAGCCCACGATGAAGTACATCAGGCAGGCCACGGAATAGAGCGCCACATTCTTCAGGCAGATGGTGGCCACGTTCTTGCTGCGCACCAGGCCGGCTTCCAGCATGGAAAAGCCGGCGGCCATCCACATCACCAGGAACCCACAGATCAGGAACAGGAAGGTATTGAAGACAAAGGTGCTTTCCCCCGGCACCTCGGCCAGGGCCGGCGAGGCCAGGGTGGTGGCAAGCACCGTCGCGAGGCCCAACGTGGGAACGATCCGTTTCATGCGCATTGAGTGAACTCCTCCTGAGGGGGCGTTACGCCAAACAGAGGCGTCTCGGGGGTGATTACAGGGCGTCGTCGTCGGCTTCGCCGGTGCGGATGCGGACGGCTTTTTCCAGGTCGAGGACAAAGACCTTGCCGTCCCCGATCTTGCCGGTGCGCGCCGTGTTCTGGATGGCTTCCACCACCTGGTCGGCGATATCTTCCTTCACGGCCACTTCCATTTTGACCTTGGGCACGAAATTCACCATGTACTCCGCGCCACGATAAATTTCGGTCTGGCCCTTTTGCCGGCCGAAGCCCTTGACCTCACTCACGGTCAGGCCCTGGATGCCCAGGGGCGTGAGCGCCTCGCGAATCTCGTCCAGCTTGAAGGGCTTCACGATCGCAATGATCAGCTTCATTCTGCGTTCCCTTGTCCTGGCCGGGGTCACCTGGGGCCACGATCCCGGCGGGTTGGCCTGAGAAGGCCCGGAAACGGGCCGCCCTCACGGCCTTCCTTTCAAGGCGCGTGCCAAAAGGCGCCGACACCGGTCGCGCACGGCGAGCAAACATCAGAAACCATTGAATTTTCACGGATAGCGATCAGGAGAAAGCGGACCGAGGCCGTATGCTCATGGCGTAGGCAATACACCCACAGACACCATAGTGACCATTTCATAGGCGGCAGCGCTGCCCATGAAATAGGCATACCGGGCCACCCTGGTCAGACTTGCGCCACATTGCCCCCCCCACACGGCCCCCCTGAGCTCATCGCGCCGTCGTGGACGCACGAGGGCGTATGTTGCGGGGGCTGCTGAATTGAGCGGCGTATGAAGTAATGTCTCCCGGCGGGGATCACCGGTGAGGCGGCGGGGCCGGAAAAATCCTTCGCGGGGGTCTACTTGCCCAGCAGGTAGTCCCGGGAGGGTCTGGGATCCTCAGGGGTTTCCGAAGAGTCGGTTTGGGAACGTTGAGGTGCGGGCACCGGTTGCTTGCGGACCACGCGGGCGGTGCGGTGCGCGGTGGCGGTGGCCTTGCCCTGAGGCGGGACCTCCCGCGCCGACCCTTGGGCAGGCGCCATCGTCTTGGGCGGGGAGGTGGGCGCGGAGGTCTTTGTCGCAACCGTCTTTGATGCGGGGGCCTTAGCGGCGGGAGGACCGGCCGCCGGGCCCTTGGCAGGCGCTGGTGGCCGGGCCGGAGAGGGCGCGGAGCCCGCAGCCGGCGCTCCTTGTGGGTGTGTGGTGGCCTCACGGGTCGCCCGTTCATTGCGCACCTGGGCCAGGCGGGTGACGGTGGCGCCCCCCTGATCCGGGGGCGGCGACGTTGAGGGCCCTTTTGGGTGTGGGCGCTCCCGCAATTGTTCCTGCAATTGTTCCCGGAACTTGCGGCGAATGGCGTGTTGCAAGCCACTCTCGCCCGGCTGACGGGTGTCGGGATCCTGTTCGGGCACGGCCGGCAAGGTGGTCCCGGTGGCCGGGGCCGGAACCTCGTCGGCGCGGGGCGGATCGGGCACCGGCGGCGGCGGGGGCGCGCCGGGTTCGGGCAGGGTGACCACCGTGGCCGCCGGTCGGGGCCGGGCGTGGGGCGTCCCGGGCCGGCGGGCCGCCCCTTCCTGGGACCGGGCCGCCGGGGCGTGGTCGGGTTCGGGGTGGTGCACCCGGGGCTGAGGATCGCCCGCGGGCACCGGCCCGGGTGCCTTGGGTGCCGGGGGTCGGGCCTGCTTGGCCTGCTCCAGCCGCTGTTCCTCGGTCAGACGGTTGGTGCCGTAGAGCCCGAACAACTCCTCGCCCAGAATGCTGCGGGCGGCGTCGGCGGCCTCTTTTTCCCAGCCCAGACTTTCCAGGGTGGCCCAATAGGTTTCCGTGGAGATTTCGGCGGTGATCAGGCGGCGGGGATCGTTGCTGCGCCGTTCGTGCTCTTCCTTCAGCATGAACAGGTAGAGCCGGAACAGGCGGAAGGTGCGCTGGCGGGTATCGGCCAGCCGGCGCCGGGTGTGGTTGTGCTCCATGCGGGTGGCCAGCAATTGTTGTTGCAGGCTGGCGTTTTCCTCGGTGAGGCGTCCCCGCTCCTCCTCCAGCTTCAGGGCCTGATCCAGCACCGCCTGGAACTGTTGATTAAGGGCGCGCAGCTCATCCCGCAGGTTCTGGATCATGTCGCGGTCGCGGCTTTCGCCACTGGCCGCCTTGCGCCGTTTTTCGAATCGGCGATAACTCATGACGAAGGCGGCGATGGCGTCGTGCTGCATGGGCTGATCGGGGGTCAGCCCGCAGGCCGCCAGCGCGGGCGCCAGGTCGCGGTTCTGGAACAAGCGGCGAATGGTGCCGGGGATGAGGGTAACGATGGTACTGTCGGGCAGGTTGCGCACGATCCCCACCCACCGCTGCAACACCTTCATGTCGCGGGGATCGTCCAGGCGCTGGCCCTCGCGCACCGCCACCATCAGCCGTTCCAGGAAGGATTCCGCCGGGTCTTCCACCTGGGGCGGCGGCGAGTCGGCGGCAGGCGCGCGGCGGGGCGGTCGGGTCATGGGGATCTCGGCAACAGGATCTGACGGAAACGGGGGCGGCCGGGTCGGTCTCCGCACTCTAGAGCCTATCGCGGCCAATGGGAACCGATTCTCGGGTCCCATTGGCCGCGTGAATCGGCTCTAACCATTTGTTTTAGAGCGGATTCACGCGCCCAATCCGGTTCACGAGGTGAATCGGATTGGGCGCGATCCGCTCTAGCCCCATCATAATCATGGCACCGCCGCCGAGTCATCAGGAAGTACAGGGCGGGCTTGACCGCGCCCGGCGGCCGTCCTTCAATGCCGGGGGCGACGCCCACAGCATGGCAGGGAGAACGTGGTGAGCACCAAGGATCCGTACACGGTTTTGGGCGTGGCGCGTACCGCCAGCGACGACGACATCCGCAAGGCGTATCGCCGGCTGGCCAAGGAATGCCACCCCGACCTCAACCCCGGCGATACGGCGGCGGAAACCCGGTTCAAGGAAATCTCCCAGGCGTATGCCCTGCTGGGAGACAAGGACCAGCGGGCCCGCTATGACCGGGGCGAGATTGATGGCAGCGGCCAGGAAAAGGCGGCGGCCGGCGGCGGCGGCCACAGTTGGCGCCACTATGCCAACCGGGGCGAGGGCGGCGCCCACAAGTACTGGCGCACCGGCCGCGGCGGTGGTCAGGACTTCGACGACATGGACGACATCTTCTCCGACCTGTTCGGAGACAAGCGGGGCGCGGCCATCCCGGGCGGGGACAAGCGCTATCGCCTCACCGTCACGTTCGTGGAGGCGGCCAACGGCGTGGCCAAGCGAGTGACCATGCCCGACGGTCAGGAACTGGAGGTGAAAATCCCCGCCGGCCTTCAGGACGGTCAGGTGCTGCGGCTGAAGGGCAAGGGCAAGCCGGGCCTCAACGGCGGGCCGGCGGGCAACGCCCTGATCACGGTGACGGTGGCGCCCCATCCCCACTTCACCCGCGACGGCAACGATATCCACCTGACCCTGCCGGTGACCCTGGCCGAGGCCCTGACCGGGGGCAAGGTGTCCACCCCCACCCTGACCGGCCGGGTGACCCTGACCGTGCCCCCCCACTCCAACACCGGCACCCGCCTGCGGCTGAAGGGCAAAGGCATCAACGGCGCCGACCAGTACGTGACCCTGGCCGTGCACCTGCCGCCGGTGCCCGACGAGGCGCTGGAAAAATGCGTCGGTCAGTGGGAAAAAAGCCATCCCTATACCCCCCGGGCCGGCATGGAGGGCTGAGATGATCGGCGCGACGGAACTGGTGGCACGGGTGCAGCGCCTGACCATGACCGACCTGGAGCGCTGGGTGGCCGCAGACCTGGTGCGGCCGGGCGTGGACGAAACCGCCTGGACCTTCGAGGACGCGGACGTGGCCCGGGTGACGCTGATTTGCGACATGCACCACACCCTGGCGGTGGCGGAGGACGACCTGCCGCTGGTGTTGTCGCTGGTGGATCAGCTCTACGATACCCGGTGCCGACTGCGCACCCTGCTGGAGGCGGTGAACGAACAGCCCGAGGACGTGCGCACCGCCCTGCTGCGGCGCCTGGGGGAAAGCGATCCAGCCGGCCCCTGAGAAAAGGCCCCCCGCTGTTAAGTCTTACGGGACACGACGAGATCGAAAGCTGTGGAAATATGGTGCCGCAGGAGGGATTTGAACCCCCGACCTACTGATTACGAATCAGTTGCTCTACCCCTGAGCTACTGCGGCGCATGGGACTCCGGACCATAGGCGTCTGCCCCCGTTCCGGCAAGTGTTTTCTCCCCGCCGTTCTCAGCATGAGTCAGTTTGCCATGCAGACCAGAGGGGCGGAGGGCTGGTCGCCC
>CAZHRQ010000086.1:0-11444 GCA_964535075.1 uncultured Rhodobacterales bacterium
GTGGCGGCGAAGTCCGCCTCCGTCTCCCCGGGAAAGCCCACGATGAAATCGGAACTGAGCACCAGATCGGGCCGCGCCGCCCGCAGCCGGGCCACCACGGCGCGGTAATCGTCGGCCGTGTGGCCCCGGTTCATGGCCTTGAGAATGCGGTCGGAGCCCGCCTGGACCGGCAGATGCAGGAAGGGCATGAGAGTCGGCAGCGCCTGGTGGGCGGCGATCAGGGCGTCGTCCACGTCCCGGGGGTGGGAGGTGGTGTAACGCAGCCGGGCCAGCCCCGGCACCGCCGCCACCGCCCGCAGCAGGGCCCCCAGCCCCGCCGGCCGGCCGTCGGGGCCGCCCCCGTGATAGGCGTTGACGTTCTGGCCCAACAGGGTGATCTCCCGGGCGCCGGCGGCCACCAGCCGTTCGGCCTCGGCCACCACCGCCGCCACCGGCCGCGACAGCTCGGCGCCGCGGGTGTAGGGCACCACGCAGTAGGTACAGAACTTGTCGCAGCCCTCCTGCACCGCCAGGAAGGCGGAAACGCCCTGGCCGGAGGTCTCTCCGGGCAGGTGATCAAACTTGGTTTCGGGCGGGAAATCCGTCTCCAGCACCCGACCGCCGACCCGATGCAGCCGGGCCACCATCTCCGGCAAACGGTGGAAGGTCTGAGGCCCGAACACCAGGTCCACCCAGGGCGCGCGCCGCTGTATCTCCGCCCCTTCCGCCTGCGCCACGCAGCCGGTGACTCCCAACAGGAAGGGGGCGCCGGCCTGCGCGCGGGCCGTCTTCACCGCCCGCAGGCGGCCCAGCTCGGAAAAGACCTTTTCCGACGCCTTTTCCCGGATGTGACAGGTATTGAGCAGCACCAGATGGGCCTCTTCCGGCGTCGCCACCGGGCGATAGCCCAGGGGCGCCAGCACATCGGTCATGCGCGCCGAATCATAGACGTTCATCTGGCAGCCGTAGGTACGAATGAACAGGCCACGGGCCGTCATGGAGGAATCCCTTGCGATAACGAGAAGAACGGCACGCCCGCCATCAGGCGGCCCCGCCCAGGCGGCGGGAGAACTCCCCGGCCACCACCGCGCGGCAGTGCTCGGCCAGGGGTTTGCGGCCGGCGAAGTCGGCGAAGCGCACCGGGTCGTGGAAGGTCACCTCCACCACCGCCGGCCCGGTGGCGAACAGCCGCCACAGATGGGGCACCAGGGCCATGTCGCCATACCAGGCATAGCGCCAGCGGTTGTTGCGCCCCAGCGGCAGGCCATAGAGGCGGGTATAGGCCAGGGTCACCGGCTGCACCGGCAACGGCGAGCCGTCGGCCCGCTGGCGCTCCGCCACGCTGAACAGGGCACTCTTGAACGGCAGCACCCGGTTTCCGTCGCTGGAGGTGCCCTCGGGAAACAGCACCAGCGATTCCCGTTCCGCCAGCCGCTGCCCCATCAGGTCCCGTTCGTCGCGGCTGCGCCGGGCGCTGCGGCTCACGTACACGGTGCGGCCCAGGCGGGCAATGAGGTTGATGCCGGGCCACGTGCGCACCTCCGCCTTGGACACAAAGGCGGCCTCGCACAGGGCCATCAGCACCATGATGTCCAGATACGACGCATGGTTGGCCACATACAGCACCGGCCGGTCGCCGCTTTGGTGCCAGGGGCGGCCATGCACCACCATGCGCACCCCCACCAGGGTCAGGCAGCCCCGGGCCCACCACGCCGCCACCCGGCGATAGCCCCGTCCCAGGGCCAGCGCAAGGCTATAGACCCCGATCATCAGCGGCGTCCATGCCAGGAAGGCCAGCATCCCCAGGGCCGACCGGGCCTGTTGGAAAAGGGCGGTCATGGGGTTGGCGTCCGCGATCCCGTGAGCATGGGGCTTAATCCAATTTGCGATCCCGGGCCGAGCGTTCGTAATGGCGATAATACTTCTGCGCCATCAGATCGGTCTTGAGCACGATACACACATCGGTGGTGTTGAACTGATGGTCCACCACGGCGCCGTCGCCCACCATGCCGCCCAGGCGCATATAGCCCTTGATGAGGGGCGGCAACTGGGCAATGGCTTCCTTTTCCGTGAAGTCGGTGGCGGGCAGCAGGTCCATGGCCGTGTAGCGGTCTGCCACCGCCCGCGGCCGCAGCGCCGGCGGCGCCAGGCAGTGGTGGTGGAGATAGGACAGGGGCACGGCCAGCGCCGCCGGGTCGTCGCCGGGCAGGCTGGCGCAACCGAACATGAGGTCGATGCCGTGCTCGAACACATAGGCGGCGATGCCGCCCCACAGCAGCCGCATCACCGGGCTGGTGCGATAGGCATGGTCCACGCACGACCGGCCCAGCTCCAGCATCTGGCCGGGCTGGTTGAGGATCGGGGCGATATCGTATTCGTCGGCGGTGTAGAAGCGGCCGAAGCGCTCCGCCATCGCGCGCCGCAACAGACGATAGGTGCCCACCACCGTCTCCGGCCCTGGTCCCCGTTCGTGGTCCAGCACCAGCAGGTGGTCGCAAATCCCGTCGAAATCGTCCACGTCCCGCTGCCGTCGGGCGGCCTCCGCGCTGGGGCGGGCGCCCCGTTCCTCGTAGAACACGCGGTAGCGCAGGGCCTGTGCGGCGTCGATTTCGGTGTCGTCCCTGGCCAGGCGCACTTCCAGGGCTTCGGCGACAATGGCGCCCAAGAGTCCTCCTCGGAACCGTCATGCCCGCCCCGCCGGAAGGGGCGGGGTCTGGCGTTCATTTCTGAACCGGTTCATCCTCCTGTGTCAACGGCACGGCATACAGTTCCAGGCGGTGTCCCACAAGCCGATACCCGTACTGGCGGGCGATTTCCTGTTGCAGGGCCTCGATCTGATCGTTGTGGAACTCGATCACCGTGCCGGACCGGATGTCGATGAGATGATCGTGGTGCTCTTCCCCCGTTTCCTCATAGCGGGCGCGGCCGTCGCCGAAGTCGTGGCGGGCCAGGATTTCCTCCTCCTCCAGCAGGCGGACGGTGCGATAGACCGTGGCGATGCTGATGCGGGGATCTTGCTCCACGGCGCGGTGATAGACCTCCTCCACGTCGGGGTGATCCTCGGCGGCGGAGAGCACCTGGGCGATGACCCGACGCTGGCCGGTCATCTTCAGGCCCTTTTCAATACAGCGGCGTTCGATGCTGGAAGTCATGCCCAATTCCGTCCCCGTCATACCCCGGTTTTTTCAGTGTGTGGCGTCTGGCACCACCGGGTTGGAGGGGAGTGTGCCGGGAAACAGCCCGGCAAACAAGCCCCCGCCGGCTGGGGCAGAACCGGCGGGGGGTTGGGTGTCGGGCGTGCGCCACGGAGAACAAGAAACCGGCCCAGAATACCGGAAGCAGGCGGCCACGGCATCCTGGCAGGCTTTATTCCTCGCCCTCGTCCTCGCCGCCCTTGCGGGCCTTGGTCCCCAGGCCGATTTTCTTGGCCAGTTCGCTGCGATGCTGGGCGTAGTTGGGGGCCACCATGGGGTAGTCGGCCGACAGACCCCAGCGTTCCCGGTATTCCTCCGGCGTCATATCGTAGGCCGTCTTCAGGTGGCGCTTGAGCATTTTCAGCTTCTTGCCATCCTCCAGACAAACGATGTACTCGGGGGTCACCGATTTCTTGATGGGCACCGCCGGGGTGGGGCGTTCCGGTTGGGCGCTTTCGCTGCCCACCTGGGCCAGGGTGCGGAACACTTCCTCGATCATTTTGGGCACATCGGCCACGGGCACGGTATTGCTGGAGACATGCGCCGCCACAATATCCGTGGTCAGGGACAGTAATTCGTTGCGATCAATCTGTGGCTGGATCATCAGGTCACCTTTGTTGAGAGGCTCCAACGGAGCCGGGAACTGGAATGAGGCGGGGAGATGGCCCGGCGCTGTTGCCCCGGGCGAGAAAGCGGAGGTGAAAGACACCGTGTGAGGGCCTGTGCCTAAAGGCCAACCATCCATGGGGGCCGGCCGCATTTATCCACAGGCTAACGGGCATGACCGGATGGCCTTTCTTCCACACGGCTGGACAGGAACGACTGGCGTTCTTCGTGGGAACAAGTCGGCTTTTCCCGGTACCTTCGTATCCCACGGCCACCTTGTCATTGCCTTATTATCAGCTTGTCATCACCATGTTCTCACCTTATAGAGACATGACGTGGCGTTCAAGTCAATTCAAGTACGTCCGATACAAAAATGAGGTCATATGACTGACAACGATCCGACAGTTCTGGATATCCGTGGGGAACGGTGTCCCATGACCTTCGTCAGGACCCGGTTGGCCTTAGAGGCGCTGGCACCGGGACAACGGCTTGACGTGTGGCTGCGGGGGGCGGAACCTCGGGAGAGTGTGCCGGCGGGTTTGCGTCGGTTGGGCCACGAAGTGGTGGCGGAAACCGCCGGTTCGGGGGAAGACGAATGGATTCTGACGCTGCGGCGAGGTCCCCAGGCACAAGGATCGAAGTAATGCGGTGGAAAAACGGGCTGGGCGCCCTGGTATTGGGGGTGATCATGGGCACAACGGGCGCCGGCGCCACATCCTGGACCAGTCCCGAGAACCGGGAGCACCCCCTGGTGGGCACCGTGTGGCAGGTGGATCCAGGCCGCCGGATCACGCCCAAGGCCCTGGCGGCGGCGTTGGCCCCGGTGCCGCTGGTGGTGCTGGGGGAGCGTCACGACAACGGCGATCATCACCGCTTACAGGCGGAGCTGATCACCGCCCTGGGCGCGGCGGGGCGGCAACCGATGGTGGCTCTGGAAATGCTGGACCAGGACCAGCAGGCGGCGGCGGCGCGGGCCGCGCGCACCGGAGATCCCGACACGGTGGCGGCAGCGGTGGACTGGGCGGCCTCGGGCTGGCCCGACTTCGCGCTCTATCGGCCGGTGGTGGCGGCGGCGCTGCGGCACGGCCGGGCTCTGGCGGCAGCCAACGTTCCCCGCGACCAGCTGCGCACCCTGGCCCGGGAGGGGTTCGACACCCTGCCCGCCGCCCGCCGGGCGCAACTCGGCCTGGATCACCCCTTGCCCGAGGCCCAGGCCGAGGCGCTGCATGCGCTGCTGGAAAGCAACCACTGCATGGCCCTACCCTCGGCGGCGCTGACGGCCATGGGGCGGGCGCAGCGGCTGCGGGACGCCACCATGGCCGACACGCTGCGGGCAACGGCCACGGGGGACGACGGCGCGGTGCTGATCACCGGCAACGAACACGCCCGCACCGATCGGGGCGTGCCGTGGGTGCTGCGCGAAACCCTGCCCGGGCCCACGCCGGCGGTGGTGAGCGTGGGGCTGGTGGAAGTGGCGGAGGGGGTTACCGATCCCACCGCCTATGCCGAGGCCTTTGGCAGTGATACCCTGCCGTATGATTATGTGTGGTTCACCCCCGGCGAACCCCCGGTGGACCCCTGCGAGGCCATGCGCAAGGCCGGCCACACCCCCACCGGGGATCAGAACAAACAGGCGCCATGACCCTGGCGGCATGTTAGAATGTATGGAGTGCAGCGGCATTAGAGCGGATCGCCCCCAATCCGGTTCACGCTGTGAACCCGATTGGGTGCGTGAATCCGCTCTACAACAAATAGATAGAGCGGATTCACGCGGTCAATGGGACCCGAGAATTGGGTCCCATTGACCGCGATAGGCGCTAGGGAGAGGACACCGATGGGGGTCTTTGCCTTCGATACCCATAAGGCGGTGAAGCAGCTCAAGGAAGCCGGCTTCGATGACCATCAGGCCGAGGCGGTCACCACCCTGTTCTGGGACACCCGGGCGCTGGAGTTGGAGAATCTCGCCAGCAAGACCGACCTCGAGTCGCTGCGTCTGGAGCTGAAAGCCGACTATGCCGCTCTGCGGGACACCATGGCCACCAAGGAGGAATTGGCCGAGCTCAGGGACACCATGGCCACCAAGGAAGATTTGGCCATGGTCAAGGCTGATGTGGCCACCCTCAAGGACGACCTGGCCACCCTCAAGGACGACGTGGCGTCTCTGCGTCTGGAGCTTCGCGAGGAAACGGCCCGTCTGCACACGGAAATTGCCCAGAGCAAAATGGACACCATCAAATGGATGGTGCCCATGGTGGTGACCCAGGTGATCGCCACCGTGGGGCTGATTCGCCTGTTGGGGTGATCCCGGGCGGTGACGGGCGCGGTCGGTTATTGGGCTTTCTGCGCCAGAAGAACCGAGGCCTTATGGCATTCGGGGTCTTCGGGCACAAAGCGCACGACGGACAGGCCCAGCCCGGCCAGGATCGCCCCATAATCCGCCGGGTCCAGGCTGGCATGATAGACAGGCTCACCCCCACCCGCCCCACCACCTCACCGGCGCGCGGCCCCACTGTCAGCAGCAGGGCACCGCCGGGACGCAAATGGGCCGCGAACTGGGGCAGCGTTTCCCGCTGTTCCTCGGGCGTCAGATGAAAAAAGCTGTGCCAGCCCAGGATGCCCTCAAATTGTGTCCCCAGGTCGAGGGTGCGCATGTCCGCTTCCTGCCACGTGGCCTGTGGCAGCCGCGTCCGGGCATGGGCCAGCAGGGGGGCGCAGGTGTCGATGCCGGTCAGGCGACAGCCCTGCGCCACCAGGTATTCGGCAAGGGGCGCCCCGGCCCCACACCCAGCATCGAGCACCGTCGGCGCGGGGGGCAGCCGCGCCAGGAAGCGGTCAAGCCAGACCCGTTCAAACAGCCGCCGGGACCGTTCGTCGTCGTACTGCACGCCCCGGCGGCCATATACCGCCTGGGTTTGCCGGGACAATGGGGCCCGTGCCGTCATGCCCGGGCCCTATTTTTTTTTGCGCGTGGGTTCGGTTTTGTGCCGGGCCTGGGCCTCTTTCAGGGAGGGGGGCATCCACTTGTTCACGTTCACCGGCTTGCCGCCCTGCGTGCGCATCACCCGGGGACGATAGATGTCCTCCACCGGCAAGGTGGCGTTGGCGGCGCTCACCGGGGTGCCATCGCCCTGGGCTTCGCCCCGGCTGACACTGCCGTAGAATTTCTGGATGGCCTCGAAGGGAATCACCGTCCCCTTGCCCTTGGCCAGGGCATCGCGCACCGGCGGATGGTTGGCCAGCACCCGGGTCAAATGCTCGGCCGAATGGTGGCCAAAGCGCCGCCACAGGCTTTCCAGGAAATGCACCGTGTTGCGCGACAGGGCGCGGGTTTCCAGATAGGGGCGACCGCTTTCGAACACCCGATCCACGTTGGGCTCCACCGGCCCCAGGTCCCCGGCCACGAACACCGCCGGCATCAGCATCTGGCCGTGGTTGGCCACCCCCCAATAGGCCTGGGCCAGAAACAACAGCCGCTGCATCTTGGCCGGTTGCAGGTATTCATTGTCGTTCAGGGCATGGTCGAACAGCCAGTTCACCACATCGAAGGTCGATTCCACCATGGTGGCCATGAAGCGGTTCCTCACGCGGATATGTCACGCCCCCCGGGGGCGCCCTCTCTGGGTTTCCCCCCCCCAAGGGGTCACGCCCCCAAGGGATCACCCCAGGGATCCCCCCAGGGATCCCCATTGACCCCACCGAAGCGGTGGCCAACACTGTCCCTAACCCCGTCACTATAACGCAACCCCCACAGGCAGGACCATGGCCGAGCCCTCTCCCGAACCCGACTCCCTCCATCGCGGTCTGCCGCCCCGGCTGTGGGTGCCGGGGCTGATCGTGATCATGGCCGTGGTGGTGGTGGTGGCGACCCTGCCGGGCAGATGATTCGTCGGCTGGTGCTGTGGGGGCTATGGGCGCCGGGGCTGTTGCTGGTGGTGGCCTGGGCGCTGCTGCCGCGCTGGTTGCCGGAGGTGCTGCCCTGGGTGAGCCAACGTCTGGGCGGCCCGCCCCTGACCGCCCGGGTGGCGGCCCATGGGCCCGGCCATCTGGTCCTGACCGATGTTCACGCCGCCGGCCTGACCCTGGAGCGGTTGGCCCTGTCCTGGACCCTGGAGTCCCTGCGCCAGGGACGGCTGGCCACGGCAACCGCGCGGGGACTGCGCGGCCCCCTGCGCCTGCCCGCCGGGGCCGGCGGCCCCCGTCCCGCGCCGCCGGCGCTGCCTCGCTGGCCCGTGGCCGATCTGACGGTGCACGACGTGGCCCTCACGCTGGCCTTGCCCGGCCGCTCCCTGAGGCTTCGCAGCCCCTCGGACGCGCCGCTGCTGCGGGTGCGGCCGGCCGCCGACGGCAGCCTGCGGGCCGAGGGCACCGCCCGTCTGTGGCCCTCGGCCGACGGGCCGCCCCTCACGCTCACCCTGGCGGGCACGGTGACACCCACGGCTTGGCTGGGGCATCTGACGGCCGAGGGCGTGGGAGCCCGGGCCGAAACCGTGGTCACCTGGGCGGCCGGGGGCCTGCGGGTGGAGGGCCGTGTGCGCCGCGAACGGTCCCACGAGACCCTCGGCGCCGAGGGGCGCATCACCCTTCCCCCCCAAGGTCCCTGGCGCGCCGACGGCCTTCTCACCGCCCGCGCCCACGCCCGCCCGCTGCCCGGCGGCGCCTTGCTGGACGGCCACGGAACCTGGCGGGTGGCCGCGGGGCCGACGCACCTCCGGGCCCTTGCCACCACACCTCCCCACATGACCGTGACCCTGCCCGCCACCACCGGGCCGCTGCTGGCCGGACGCTGGCGCCTCACCCTGCCGGCGGCGCCGATCACCCTGACACGGGCCCAGGGCGGCTGGCGACTGGCGTTGCCCCTGCCCCTGACCGCCCGGGCCGGCCCCCGCGACCTGGGGCTGGACGGCACCGTGACCCTGGGCGCCCTCACCCTGGAGGCCACCGGCCTGCCGCTGCTGCAAGGACAGGCCGCGGCCGCGCTGACCACCCGGCCGGCCCAGGGGGCCCTCGAAACCCTGGCCGTGGCGGGGCATCTGGAGGCCAGCGCCGAGGATTTGCACCGGCCGCCGCTGCATGTGGCCGGGGCCACCCTGGCCCTGCCGCTGCGGTTCCAGCGCGCGGCAGCGGGCGCCCGACTCGCCCTTACCGGGGTCGGTCACGCGGCCCTCAGCGGGGTGCGTACCGCCACGGTGCAGGCGGCTCGGCCCGTGGCCCTCACGCTTCAAGCCGACGAGAACCATCCCCTGCTGACGCTGAACCGGTCCTGGCGCCTGCGGGGGCGGCTGGAAACACCGGGGCTCACCCTCACGCCGCTGGACGGCCCGACCCTGACCCTGGCCCGCACCGCCGCCCGGGTGGACGCCACCGCCGCCACCGGTTTGCGCCTGGTGGCCGGTACCGGGCGGCTGACGGTGGGACCGGTGACGGCGCGCGGGGTGCGGGTGCAGCACGTGAGCGGCCGCCCCTGGACCCTGACCAGCACCCGCCTGCACTTGCCGCCCCCCGCCCCACCCTGGCCCCTGCGGGTCTCGGCCCGGGGTACGCCGCCGTTCCGGCAGATCACCGCCACCGTCACGCATGGGGACCGGCCCGCCCTCACCGCCGATCTGCGCCTGGATCGCCGCCGCACGCCGGCACGCCTGCACGTGGTCACCCCGGACCTGCCCCTGGGGCCGGAGGGGCTCAGCCTGCGGAAGAGCCTGCCGGGCGCCGCGGTGTCGGGCACGGGCACGGTGGCGGCCCAGGGCTGGCTGGCGCTGGCGCCCGGGGTGCCGGCGGCCCTGGATGTGCGCTTGCGGGAGACAACCCTGACCCTGCCCGGCGCCAGCGTACACGGCCTGACCGGGGTGGTGCGGCTGGATCGGCTGCACCCTCTACGCACCCCGCCCGGTCAGGTGCTGGCGGCCGCCCGGATCCAGGCCGGCGTGCCGCTCACCGACGTCACCGCCCGCTTTGCCCTGCAAACGCCCCGCCGGCTGCATTTGGAGAGTCTCCAGGCCCGGTTTCTGGACCACGCGCGCCTGAGCCTGACGGATCAGACGGTGGCCCTGGACACCCCCGGCCACCAGCGCCTGCGGCTCGGGGTTGCCGACCTGGATCTGGCGCGGCTGGTGGCCGATCTGCCCCTCAAGGGCCTGCACGTCACCGGCGTGGTGGACGGCACCCTGCCGGTGGCCCTGGCCGATGGCCACACCTGGGTGCGGGGCGGTCGGTTGCAGGCCCGGGGGCCGGGGGTGGTGCGCTATGCGCCTGACCAGCCGCCCGGAGCCTTGCGGGCGGCGGGGGCGCCGGTTAAGATGCTTATGGAAATTCTGCGGGATTTTCGCTATCATACCTTGCGGATGGACGTTTCCGGCGACCTGAGGGGAGCCCTTCAGGCCACCGTTCATTTGGCCGGCGCCAACCCGGCCTTCCGCAACGGGCATCCGGTGCATTTCAACCTGTCCCTGAGCGGCCCCCTGCAGCCGTTCCTGGATGCGGCCGGGGGTCGGGTCGCCCTCCCCCCGGTGGTGCGGGAACACCTGGACCGCTTCGGACGTGCCCTGAGGGACCGTGGCCCATGAACAAATCCTTCCCTTCTCCGGGCCTTTCCCTGGCCGGCCTGCGGCGCGCGGCGCTGCTGTGCCTCGGCGCCGGCCTGCTGGCCGCCTGTCAGCCCTCGGTGGCCCTGCGCACCCCCGAACCCATCACCATCAACCTGAATGTCAACATCACCCACGAGATGCGGCTGAAGGTTGAGGAGGACGTGGAAGAGGCCTTCAATGAAAACGACAAGATTTTCTAGGGGGCTGGCGCTGCTGGGCCTGATGGGGATGCTGCTGGTGGCGGCCCCCCTGGCGGCCCTGACCCTGGACGAAGCGCGGGCCCGGGGACTGGTGGGCGAAACCGCCAATGGCCTGCTGGTCCCCATGAACACCGGGCGCGGCATTTCCGCGCCCACGGTGCGCCAACTGGTGGACAAGGTGAACCGGCAACGCCGCCAGACCTACGACAACATTGCCCGCAAGCGGGGCACCAGCGTGGGGGCGGTGCAGGCCATTGCCGCCGACCGCCTGCGTGGCCGCCTGCCCCAAGGCGCCTTCTATCAAAACCAGCAGGGGCGCTGGGTGCGGAAGTAACCAAGCCGCCACCGCGTCACAGAGTCTCCCCCCCTTTCGACGCATGGTCCCCATCCTCCAAATGAGGCATATAGAAAGGGGGCCCGGCAAAATGGGGGCAGGCATGAAACGGGTGTGGGGCGTGGTGATGGGGCTATGGCTGGCGGCGGTTGCCAGTGGGCCCCTGCATGCCGAGACGCTGGCCCGGGTGCTGGTGCTCTATTCCTTTCACCCGGAGATGCCCTGGCAACAGGCGGTGGACCGGGGCCTGCGGGTGGGCTTGAAGGCGCTGTCTCCCCCTCCCGTGGTGTTTACCGAGAATCTGGATGCGGGGCGGCTGTTCCGGGGCCAGCCCCCGGTGGAGCTGGCGCAGGACCGCTTGGCGGCGCGGGTGGCCGCCCTGCCCAAGGGCACGGTGATCTTCTACAGCCTCATTTTCCAGGACAACACCGGCCGGGATGTCATCCCCCGGGACGTGGCCGCCCGGCTGGCCACCCATGCGGCCGTGCCCGTCTTTAGAGCCTATCGCGGTCAATGGGAACCCATTTTTGGGTCCCATTGACCGCGTGAA
>CAZHRQ010000087.1:0-11386 GCA_964535075.1 uncultured Rhodobacterales bacterium
TCACGCACCCAATCCGGTTCACAGCGTGAACCCGATTGGGTGCGATCCGCTCTAGTATTCGCGTGCACACCGTGCGGCGGGGGGCAACGGCTCCATTCCCCCCAACCCCGGGCTCTGTTAGCGTTGGGCTGGTTTTTCACCAAGACGGAGATGCCGCGTGACCGCGCACGCTCTGGGCCTCGGCCTCACCTTTCACGATTTTTATGACGAGGCCGAGGGCCTGACACGGGTGGATGCGGCCTTCCTGGCGCATCTGGCGGATCGCGACTCCGATCTGGCCGCCCGCCTCGCCGAAGCCCGGGAACACCTTCCCACCGATACCGACACCGCGGCGCTCATGCTCGCCTTGGCGCCCCACCTGGAGGCGTTCCTGGCCGCCGTGTTTCCCGTGGCCGAGGCCCTGGCCGCCTATGGTGCCCGTCAGCAGGCCACCACCGTGCTGCACACCGCCCAACGGCAGTTCGTGCAGCGGCGCGCGCCCAAAGCGGTGAGCGACGGGGAGTTAGCGGCCCTCGATCCAGAGGGATTGCGGGCCGCCCTGGCGGCCCGGCTGCCCGGTGGCCGGTTCGCGGAACCCGCCCTGGCCGACGCGCTGTTGAAATGGCTAGCGGATCCCGAGTCCCACGCCGACGCCCTGGACACGGCGGCGCGCTATGCCGCCTGGGCCACCCGCACCGCCGCGGGCCGCCATGAACATCGCGACAGCGCCCTGTTCCGCCTCGCCCGGCGCCATGATCCCTGGGCCCTGCTCGACCTGGAAACCACCCGGCACAACGGCGTGCCCACCGTGTGCGGCCCGGCCCACAGCCGGCGATCCCGCGACGGTTTCGACCTCACCGACGCCGGGCACGATCTGCCCCGGGCGCTGGCGGAAAGCCACTACTGCATTCTCTGTCACCCCCAGGGTAAGGACAGTTGCCGCAACGGCCTCACGGACCGCAAGACGGGTGCCTTGGTGCACAGTCCGCTGGGGCCGGCCCTGCGCGGCTGCCCCCTGGAGGAACGCATCTCCGAGATGCAGGCGGCGTGGCGGGCGGGGCATCTGCTGGCGGCCCTGGCCATTCCCATGGTGGACAACCCCATGATCGCCGGCACCGGCCATCGCATCTGCAATGATTGCATGAAGGCCTGTGTCTATCAGAACCAACACCGCGATCCGGTGGATATCCCCCAGGTGGAAAGCCGTATCGTGCGCGATGTGCTGGCATTGCCTTGGGGCTTTGAGATTCTCAGCCTGCTCAGCCGCTGGAATCCCATGAACGTCCGCCAGCCCCTGCCGGCGCCGGCCAGCGGCTACCGGGTGTTGGTGGTGGGGCTGGGGCCGGCGGGCTATACCCTGGCCCATCACCTCATGCAGCAGGGGCACACGGTGGTGGCGGTGGACGGTCTGAAGCTGGAGCCCCTGGACCCGGCCTTGAGCGGAGTCAAAGCCGATGGCACCCGCACGGCCTTTGCCCCGGTGATCGACGCCGCCGCCGTGCGCGAGCCCCTGTCCACCCGCCACGTGGGCGGATTCGGCGGCGTGGCCGAGTACGGCATTACCGTGCGCTGGGATAAGAACAACCTCACCTTCCTGCGCCTGCTGCTGGAGCGTCGCGCCCGGGCCCGGCTGGTGGGGGGCGTGCGCCTGGGCGGGACCCTCACCCTGGATCAGGTGTTCGCCAGCGGCTTCGACCACGTGGCCCTGTGCCTGGGCGCCGGCAAGCCCTCGGTGCTGCCGTTGCCCGACGGCCTGGCGCCGGGGGTCCGGCAGGCCTCGGACTTTCTGATGGCGTTGCAACTCACCGGCGCCGCCCGCCCCGATTCCCTGGCCAACCTGGACCTGCGCTTGCCGGTGGTGGTGGTGGGCGGCGGCCTTACCGCCATCGACACCGCCACCGAGGCGCTGGCCTATTACCCGGTCCAGGTGGAACGCTTCCGGGCCCGCTATGAGACCCTGGTGGCGGAACAGGGCGAGGCCGTGGTGCGCCGCCGCTGGTCCCCGGCCGATGCCGCCGCCGCCGACACCTGGCTGACCCATGCCCGGCTGCTGGCCGAGGAACGGGCCCGGGCGGCCCGCGACAACCGGCCCCCGGACTTCCAGCCCCTGCTGGACCAATGGGGCGGGGTGACCATCGCCTACCGCCGGCGGTTGGTGGACTCGCCGGCCTATGTGCGCAACCACGAGGAAGTGGCCAAGGCCCTGGAGGAAGGCCTCCATTTTGCCGAGCTACTGGCGCCCGAAACCGTGGAACGGGACGAGTCCGGTCACCTGCTGGCGGTGGTGTTCCGCCGCCAGGTCATGGGTGAAACGGGGCCCACCCCGGGCGAGGAAACGGTGCGGCTGCCGGCGGCGACGCTGCTGGTTGCGGCGGGCACCCGGCCCAACACCGCCGTGGCTCGGGAGCACCCGGACTGGCTGGCCCTGGACGGTCGCTGGTTGCAGGCGGTGGACGACGAGGGCGCCCCCGTCACGCCCGAGCCCCAGCCCAAGCCCGAGCAAGCCCATGTGCTGGTGGCGGCCGGTCCCCATACCGGCCGGGTGAGCGTGTTCGGCGACCTCCATCCCTCCTTCGCCGGCAATGTGGTGGCGGCCATGGCCAGCGCCCGGCACGGCGCCCCGGTGGTGGACGCCGCCCTGCGCCGTCAGCCTCCGGGCGACCGGGCGGCGGTGGCCGAGGCCCTGGTGCAGGACCTGCACGCCCGCGTGGCCCGGGTGCGGCGGCTCACTCCCACCATTGTGGAAATCGTGGTGCGGGCACCGGCTGCGGCCCGTCACTTCCAGCCAGGACAGTTCTACCGCCTGCAAAATTTCGAGCGCATGGCCCCGCGCACGGCCGAGACCACCCTGGCCATGGAGGGGCTGGCCCTCACCGGGGCGGCGGTGGATCAGGCGGCGGGGGAGGTGACCTTGATCGCCTTGGAAATGGGGGGCTCCAGCAACCTGTGCATCGACCTGCAACCGGGCGAGCCGGTGGTGCTCATGGGTCCCACCGGCGCCCCCACCGAGGTGCCGGCGGGGGAGACCGTGCTGCTGCTGGGCGGCGGTCTGGGCAACGCGGTGTTGTTCTCCATCGGCCGGGCGTTGCGGGCGGCGGGCTCGCGGGTGCTGTACGCCGCCGGCTACAAGAGCCTGGCCGACCGCTTCCGGGTGGCCGATATCGAGGACGCCGCCGACGTGGTGCTGTGGTGTTGCGACGAGGCGCCGGGCTTCACGCCCAACCGGCCCCAGGACAAGAGCTTCGTGGGCAATATGGTGGAGGCCCTGGTGGCCTATGGCCGGGGCGACCTGGGCGAGACACCCGTGGCCTTGGCAGAGGTGGACCGGCTGCTGGTGATCGGCTCCGATCGCATGATGGCGGCGGTCACCCGGGCCCGGCACGAAGCCCTGGCCCCCTATCTCAAGCCCGATCACGTGGCGGTGGGCTCCATCAACAGCCCCATGCAATGCATGATGAAGGAAATTTGCGCCCAGTGTCTGCAAACCCATCGCCTGCCCGACGGCACCACCCGGGTGGTCTTTTCCTGCTTCAACCAGGACCAGCCGCTGGACGTGGTGGCCTTTGATGTGTTGCAGGATCGGCTGCGGCAAAATACGGTACAGGAGCCTTTGACCGCGCTCTGGATCGCCCGCGAGCGGCAAAGGAGGGCCGAGGGTTCTTGACGGGGTGTTTTTTCTTTCCACGACAGGAGGAATGTCCGGTGTCCTTTTGCACCAGACGATTTTTTGTGGCCGCCGGTCTGGCGGTGACGGCGGCGTTGACCCTGACGCCCGCCCGGGCGGCCGAGCCGGTGAAGATCGGCGAGATCAACAGCTACAGCCGTATTCCCGCGTTCACCGAGCCCTACCGCAACGGCTGGCAACTGGCCGTGGCGCAGATCAACGCGGCCGGGGGCGTGCTCGGCGGCCGGCCGCTGGAGGTGATCTCCCGCGACGATGGGGGCAAGCCCGCCGATGCGGTCACCCGCGCCAACGAACTGGTGCGGCGGGAACAGGTGGTTCTGCTGGCGGGGACCTTCCTGTCCAACGTGGGGCTGGCGGTGGCGGACTTCGCCCGGGAACGTCAGGTGCCCTTCGTGGCGGCAGAGCCCCTGTCCGACGCCATCACCTGGAGCCACGGCAACGACTATACCTTCCGGCTGCGGCCCAACACCTACATGCAGGCGGACATGTTGGCCGAGGCGGCGGCGGAATTGTCGGCCACCCGTTGGGCCACGGTGGCGCCCAACTATGAATACGGCCAATCCTTCGTGAAGCAGTTCCAGGCCGCCCTGAAAAAGCGCCGGCCGGACGTGGAATTCGTGGCCGCCCAATGGCCGCCGCTGTTCAAGCTGGATGCCGGTCCCACGGTGCAGGCGCTGAAGGAGGCGGAACCCGACGCCATCTTTAACGTGCTGTTCGGCCCGGACCTGCCCAAGTTCGTGCGGGAAGGCGGCACCCGGGGGCTGTTCGAAGCCACCCCGGTGGTGAGCGCCCTCACCGGCGAGCCCGAATACCTGGATCCCCTGGGGGCGGAAGCGCCCGAGGGTTGGATCGTCACCGGCTATCCCTGGTATGCCATCGAGGCGCCGGCCCACAAGAAATTCGTGGCCGCCTACACGGAGAAGTTCGGCGAAGGGCCGCGTCTGGGCAGTCTGGTGGGCTACATGACCTTCCAGGCCATCGCGGCGGCCCTGGACAAGGCGGGCTCCACCGAGCCCGAGGCCCTGATCAAGGCCCTGGCCGGGTTGAGTTTCGACTCGCCGGTGGGGCCGGTGCTGTTCCGCAAGGGCGACCACCAGTCCACCATGGGCGCCTGGGTGGGCCGCACCACGGTGCAGGATGGCAAACCGGTGATGGTGGACTGGAGCTATCAGCCCGGCGCCAACCACCTGCCGGCTCCCGACTCTCCCATTGTGCAGCGGGAGAAGTAGGCGGGGGGACGGCTGATTTCCGTCCGTAAGACCAGCCGACCTCCCATTTGACTTCCTGGTCGGTCGGCTGGTCGGCCGCCGTTGAGGCGGCGGCCAAGGCCCGGAGGGGCCGCCCGGCGAGGGCCGGGGGCGGTCAATTCATTGGCCGACCCGTATAAGACCCCATGGGAAGGGGACCGGGCCTCCGGTCCCCTTCTTTGGTTTAGGCCATGGCGGTTTAGGCCATGTCGCCGATCTTGGCGGCCATGATGAAGTCGTTTTCGTGCAGGCCGTTGATCTTGTGGGTTTGCAGGGTCACCGTGGCATACCCCCAGCCGAAGCAGATGTCCGGGTGGTGGCCTTCGGACTCAGCCAGCGCGCCCACTTTGTTCACAAAGGCCAGCGCCGCGGCGAAATCGGGAAACTCGAAATCCCGCTTCAGCCACGTGGCGTTTTCTTCCAGCCGCCAGCCGGGGGCTTCCTCCAGGAAATGGCCGGCCTGGGCCGGGGTCAGGGGAGGGATGCCTCCCTGGCAGGGGGTGCAGGTCTTGGCCGTCAGGGCTTCGGTCATGGCGTCCTCGCAGGGGCAGTCGCGGAAAGATGCTTCCCATTTGGCGCCGGGTTTGCTTTCGTCAAGGTCCGACCGGCGAAAGATGCTGTTTCCTCCCTGGCCACTGAGGGGAAGATGGGGTATCAACGGGGAACATTGGTCCGCCTGGATGCGCGGTCCACCCGAGGTTCGGAGGAGAGAGCGAGAGCCAGACCATGACGGATAATATCCATTCCGCGATTCAGGCCCTGATCCAGTCCGCCACCGACCGTCCCGACGGCGAGGGCATGCGCCAGCAGCAGCCCGTGATCACCATCTCCCGGGATGAAGGGGCGTTGGGGGACGAGATCGCCCACAAACTGGCCGAACGACTGAAGATCGACCTCCACGATCGCCAGATCATCGACCGTATTGCCGAGCGTATGCAGCAGGACCGCACCTCCGTGGCCGCCCTGGACGAGGCCATGGGCAAGGTCCGCGACATGTGGCTGTATTCGCTGCTCACCGGCCGCGACCTTACCAAGGGCAGCTTCAAGCGGCACCTGATCAACGTGGTGCTCAGCTTCGGCCGTCTGGGCGGCGTGATCGTGGGGCGGGGCGGCCACCTGGTGCTGGCCAATGTGGCCACCCTACGGGTGCGCATCACCGGCTCCGCCGAAGCCTGCGCCCAGCGCTACGCCGAAGCACACGGCATTGACGAAGCCAGCGCCCGCAAGCACGTGGAAAAAATCAACCACGAGCGGGGCAAGTTCATCTGGGACGTGTTCCACGAGCGCAGCAACAGTCCGATCACGTATGATTTGGAAATCAACACCGATCGCTTCAACAACGTGGATGCGGCGGTGGATATGCTGGTGACCGCCATGGACAAGATTAACACCAAGGTGGAAGTGTAATTCCCACGGGAAAGCGCGGTTCGTTTCCCCGTACGGTATTATCCCCATCAAGAGGCCCCTGGTTCGCCGGGGGCCTTTTCCGTTGGCAGGGGTGAGCGCCGACCGCGATCACTTCTACAGCCAGAAGGGCGCTTTCTACTCCAGGAGATCCGACGGGCCCACCGGTTCCGGTGCGGGGACGCCGGTGGGGGGATCGCCGCCGGGCCACACGGGCGCCGGCCATAACGCCCGGGAGTTGCCCTCCGTCTCCAGTTTTTGCCGCAAGGTGCGCCAGCGGCCGAACCGCCAGCTATCCGCTCCGGGGGTGGCCACCGGGCCACCGGGCAGGGGACCTTCGGGCGACTCCTGCATCTCCGGCACGGGAATGGCCAGGGGCGGCAGGCGCAGCGGCGGCCCCTGGGGGCGTTCCACCGGCCGAATGCCCAGCACCAGCCCGACCGTGTGCGCCTCGGGGGCCTTCGGCGGCGCCGGGTGGCTCGGGTTGGGCCGCACCGGCACCGTGACCGTTAGCACCGTGGAGCCCGTGTCCGGCACGGGGGTCTCGGGGGCGGCCAGCGTTCGGGTAAGGGCAAACAGAGCCCAGGCGTGGGGGAAGGTCAGCCGGGCCGTGGCCCCCTCCACGGTCAGGGCCGGCATCTCGGGGGACAGGGTCGGCAGCACCGGCCCGTCCTCTCGCCAACGCAGGTCCAGGCGCAGGGGCTGGCCGTAAGTCCAGGTGACCGCCTCGCCGCCCGGATAAAGGGGCAGGCCGGCCACATCCAGCACCGTTTCCGCCAGGGCCTCGGGCGGGTCCCGGACCTCCAGGCGCAGCGACCAGGCCGGCGGTCCCACCGGTCGCGCCCCCGTCACCAGAAAACGGCCCGCCTGATCCAAGGCCGCGAAGAAGTCGGCCAGGGCCGGGCCGTCGGGGCCCCGTCCCCGCAGCACCGGCAGCGGCGGCACCGCCGTGCCCAAGTCCCGGGACAACACACGGAAGAACCCCAGCACCGTGGCCGGCGCCGCTTCCCGCAAGTGGGGCGCGGGAAGGGTGGCGCTGAAGGGAAAATAGGGTCGCAGGTGCCCCCGATACCGCCGGACCAGCGAGCGGGCCACGGGCCCGGGATCGTCGCTGGCCAGGGCCGCGCACTGGCGTGACAGGGCCGCCGCGAGCTGGTGGCGCCGGGCCTGGAACAGGTCCTCACCCGGGTCCGGCACGGCGCTCAGCACCTCGTCGCAGGTGTCGGCCCGCGCCTGCATCAGGGGGCCGGTAACGAAATCGCGCAGTTGCACCGCACTGCCGGCCGGTGGTGACACGCGATAGGAATCCACCATGCGCATGAAGCGCTGCCAGCGCTGGACCGCCGCCGAGTCCATCACCGCCGGCGGGCCGAAGCTCTCCAACGCCGTAAGCCCCGGGGCCACGAAATCGTCCACCAGAGCGCCCAGCCGGGCCATCTCGGCATCGAAATGCTGCCGCAGGGCCTCCGGGCTTTCGGCGGGAAACAGCAGATAGGCTGGCGCCACCCGCCCCTGCCAGTGCAGCAGTTGCGGATCGGGGCCGCCAAAGGGCGCAAGACGTTGCAATTGCTGGTCGGCCAGGGTCAGCAACACCTGGCCCTGGGTCACCATCATGGCCTTCAGGCGCCGGGCCGCCATCGTGTCGCCCACCTCCTCCAGACCATCCAGCGCCTGCCGCAACACCGTTACCACCCGCAGAAGATTGCGACCCATGGCGGCGGCGGCCTCGGTTTCCCGGGCGCTGCCGGGAGGCGCCCCCACCGGCCGCACCGTGAGCGCCTTCAACACCTCGTCCCGCAACACCCGGGCCACCCGGTCCTGCACCAGATGAGAGACGATGGCCCGCTGACCGGGGGGCGCCGCCGGTGGGGCGTACAGGGCCTTGTCCAGCACCCCCGTCCACACCATGGCGTCGGCCACCGCCGATTCCAGCGGTCCCAGGGACCAGTGCACGGTGGCCTCGCCGGGCAGCACCCGGGGCAGGGGGGTCCAGGGCAGGGGCAGACCCTGCAACACCGCCAAATCGCTCAGGCCCGACAGCCGCCGGCGCAGGGACAGCACCGGCGGGGTCAGATCCATGCCCGCCCCCGTGAGCCGACGCACCACCAGCCGCCCCAGCGGCCCGCCGCGCACCGCCAGCAGCCGGTCCTGGGCGGCCATCACCGTGCGCTCCCAGGCCCCCGTCAGGGCCAGGGCCATGCGGGAGCCGAACAACGGCACTTCCGAGGCCGCCAGCAGCATGCGCCGCACCGGCGGCAGCAGGGGACGCTCCCGCCGGGTGAGCCAGTGGTTGTCCCCGTCGCTCAGACCCTCCCGCACCTGGTCGAGGGCACTGGTCACGGCGTGAATGTCCACCAAGGGATCGGCCGCCGCCGCCCGGGTCAGGCGGTCGCCCAGGATTTCCGTGTCGTTCAGCAGGGCGTTGTCGCGCAGGCGGGCGGTGACGTAGCCCTCGGCCAGGGCGGCCACGGTATGGGCGGCGGAGGGGGCCAGGGCCGTGGCCTGCACCGGCGTCACCTGGTTGGACGGCACCGGCGGGGTGAGGGGCAGGGGCAGCGGGTACCCCAGCAAGGCCCGGCTGAGCCGTGCCGCCACCGGGGCCGGCTGGGGATCGACGGCGAGGTTGTTGTAGGCCAGCACCTGATCGCTGAGGGTGCCCACCTGGGCGATGAAGGCGGTGATGCGGTCGTTCCAGACCGTGGCTTCGGCATCGGAGGCCGGCAGGGGCACCACGGACAATACCGCCTGCTGGTCGCGCAGGGCCTGTCCCAAACCGCGCAGCAACAGCCGGCGGTAGGCTTCTTCCGCCAGGGTGCGCACCCGTGCCGGCAGGGGATCGCGAAAAGCCTGGGGCAGCAGCGGCGGCACCAGGAAGTGGCGGGCGGTGTCGGCCAGCTTTGGCAACACGGCTTCGCGGAGACGGGGCAGGTCCAGACGGGGCTGGGGCAGGGCCTCGCCGGCGGTGGTGAGGGTGGTGCGTGCCGTATGGGTCTGGTGCATCCCCTGCACCGCGCCGCCGGCCAGGGCCAGCAGCAGCCCCGCCGCCGTCACCAGGGCCGCCCCCCCCGCCCACGACCGCCAGCGCTGGCCAACCGCTTGCCACAGGGCGGCGGTGGTGCCAGGTCGCAGGGGGGTCAGGCGCTCCCGCAGCAGTTCGCGCACACACAGCGGACCCTCGGCATCGCGGGCGCGGCCGGCCAGGAACACACCGTCCAAGGGCAGGGCGCGGCGTTGGTCGCCGCTTTCCCCTCGCAACAGGCCATCCAGGAACAGGGCCAGGGGTCCTTCGATGTGGCGCAGCGCTTGGGGCAGGTAGAACAGGTCTCCGGGGTGGTCCAGCACCTCCGGCCCGCCAGCCAGCAATTCCAGCACCACCGGTTCCACCGCCGCGCCCATGGCGGCCACCGCTTCGCCGGCCAACTCGCGGGCGGGGCGGGGCGAGGGGGCCAGGGGCGCGGACCAGCCAAAGGCCTGCCGACGTTGCCGTTCGGGCAGGGCGGCTAGCAGGGGACCAAAGCCGGTGATGGTCTCGCTGTCCTCGATCAGCACCGCCGGGGCCACGGGCGGTCCCGGCGGTTGCAGGGCCCGCACCATGTGGTGGAACAGAGCGCCTCGGGCGAACAGGCGCCCCCCGTGGGCGCCTTCCTGGGCGGCCATTACTTCTTCGGCCGGCAGCACCACCAGGATGGCGTCCACGGGGCGTTGGGGGCGTTCGCCGGCCAGCCGGGCCACCACCCGGTTCCAACGGTTGAGATTGGCGCCGTCGGCCCGGGGTTG
Organism: uncultured Rhodobacterales bacterium; assembly: GCA_964535075.1. GTDB lineage: Bacteria > Pseudomonadota > Alphaproteobacteria > Rhodospirillales > CAJXLG01 > CAZHRQ01. The sequence goes on from CAZHRQ010000087.1 coordinate 10,093, forward strand.
GGTGGGTCCGTCGATGGGCACGGCCACCATTTCCCGGCCCAGATCGCTCCAGCGCATCAGGCCCTCGCGGCCCACCGGTTCCAGCACGTCCGTGTCGTGGAGGATGTCGCTGGCGGTGCGGCGCAGGCCGGCGCTGGTGGCCAGTTGGCGCAGGGACACGGTATTGGTGCCCAGCACCATCAGCCGGCGGCGCCCCCGCACGGGCGGCGGGGCTTCCTCGGCGGGTGGTGATCGGCGGGCGCGTTTCCACGGCAGCATGGGCGTCTACTCGTCCCCGGGGGCGAGTTGTTTCGCCAGGGTGTCCACTTCCGGGACCAGGGGCGCGGTCAGGCGGGGCCACAGCACGGCCCCCCCGCCGATCCACAGGGCCAGGGCCAGGGCCAGGGTGGCGAGGCCGCCCCAGAACAGCGTCTGGCCCCGGGGCACCGAACGGGGGCGGCGCATGGCTTCCGGCGTTATTTGCTGGTGGCGCAGGGTGGAATCCGGGGCTCGGCGCAGGACCTGGGTAAACAGGCGGAACCGCAGGCGCCGCAGGGTGGCGGCATCCTCCGGCCGGTGCAGGTTGCCCTGAAACCCCAGCCCCAGCGCCACCGCCAGGGCCAGGGTGGTGGGGCGTGTGAGTTTTTCATCCCGCAGCAACCGTTGCTGGATTTGTTCGAACAGATAATCGCCGCTGCGCACCTGCCCGTAAAGCCGTTGTTCCAGGGGCAACTGGCGCCAGACCTCGCGCCCCGGCCAGTCGGTGGCCAGGATTTCCTCGTCGGCCATGGCCACCATGATGTAGCGCAGTTCGGCAAAAATCTTGCGTCCGCGGATGCTGTCCCGGCGTTCCGTTTCCCGGGCGCACTGATCGAGCAGCCCGTTCAGGTGCCAGGCCACGTCTTCGGGATCGGGGCATTCGGCGGCGGACAGGGTGGCCAGACGGCGCGCCAGGGTGCGCACCTGCATGTGATAGGCACGGAGGACCGCCAGCACCCAGCGTTCGCTGTTCTCCATCCCGCCGATCACCTCACTTGTCCCGTGCGCGGCCGGTGCCGGGCGTGTCCGGAACGCGCGGGTATCCTGTCCAAGGTCCCCGGATACCGTTTCAACGCCCGCGCCGCAAGGGGAAATACAGGATTGATCACCCCGGCGTTGAGGGTGAAACACTGTACCCCATCGGCCCGTGAAATGACACAAATACGACGCTGGCGAGGGCCGGGGGAAGAGGGTAGCTTTCGGCCAGAGCGGGTCGCGATAGGCTCTATCTATTTGTTTTAGAGCGGAGTCACGCACCCAATCCGGTTCACAGCGT
>CAZHRQ010000088.1:0-11311 GCA_964535075.1 uncultured Rhodobacterales bacterium
CCCGATTCTATCAAAACGGGATCCGGCGCCAAGCGTTTTTCGAGGTGCCCTTATAGCGGTCACTCACGTCCCAGTCCTTGAAGGGATGATCATCTCTGGGCAAGATGTATGGCAGGTTGGTTATTCCTTGCAAATCTCTTGCAAAGTAATTCCAAACCGCTTTTATATGTCCTTTTTTTGGTTTTTTCCCGTCTATTTCCTCCATAACATATTTCAAGCCGCATTCGGCGGCAAGGCCGATCAAGTGATCGGCATTGGCCCAACGGGCCCGCGCTAAAAGATCCCGCCCATCTTGTTTGTGTCGCTGGTAGGCGTCCCAATAATTCTCTGTCATCATGGGCCTCTGCATGCAAAAATCAGTAAAAAAGCCGCCGCCCTATCGCCTCACGTGCATCTGCACGCCGTGGTCGCGGGCGTAGGCCAGCAGACGGCTGCGCAGGTGGCGCTCCGGTCCCTGCAACAGGGTGTCCATGTAGAGGGTGGCCGCGCCCAGGTCCAGACTGCACACCATGGCCTTCACCGGCCCCACCGCCGGCCCCGCCATGGACAGGGTGCGCACCCCCACCGCCATCAGCGCCAGGGCCTCCACCGGTCGGCCCGCCGCCTCGCCACACACCGACAGCGGCACCGCCGCGTGGTCGGCCGCGCGCACCACGTCCCGCAGCCAGCGCATCACCCCCGTGGACAGCATGTCATAGCGGTCCGAAACCCGCGGATTGCCCCGGTCCACCGCGAACAGGAACTGAAACAGATCGTTGGAACCCACCGACAGAAAATCCACCCGTCGCAGCAGATCGGGCAGTTGCAGCGCCAGCGACGGCACCTCCAGCATGGTGCCCACCCGGACCCGCTCCGGCGCCCGATGGCCCCGGGCCAGTTCCGCCTCCATTTCCCGCTCCAGCAACCGGCGGGCGGCATCGAATTCGGAAACATGGGTGATCATGGGGAACATGACGTACAGGTCGCGCCCCGCCGCCGCCCGGACCAGCGCCCGCAACTGGGTGCGCAGCACCGCCGGCCGGTCCAGGGTGATGCGGGTGGAGCGCCAGCCCATGGCCGGGTTGTCCTCCAGCCCCGCGTCCCAATAGGGCAGCAGCTTGTCGCTGCCCACATCCAGGGTGCGAAACACCACCGGCCGGGTGCCGGCCTGATCCATCACCCGGGTGTACAGCGCCGTCTGCTCATCCACGTTGGGCAGGGAATCTCGCACCATGAAGGCGAGCTCGGTCCGATAAAGGCCTATCCCCTCCGCCCCGGTGGCCGCCAGTTGCGGCAGATCCACCAGCATCCCGGCGTTGAGCCGCAGGTGTACGCGGGTGCCGTCCAGGGTGAGCGCCGGTGCGGACCGCTGCGCCCGCCACAGGGTGCGCTGTTCCAGCCGCGCCCGGATGTGATCGGCCACCTGTTCCTGCACTTCCTCGGTGGGGCGCAGGAACACCTGGCCATTGTCGCCATCCACCACCACCGTCTCGCCGGCATCCACCCGCGCCACCACCTCCGGACAGCGGCCCACCACGGGGATGTCCAGGGCCCGGGCCACGATGGCCACGTGGCTGGCCGGCGACCCCTCCGCCAGCACCAGACCGCGCAGGCCCCAGCGCGGATAGTCCAGCAGTTCCGCCGGCCCCATGGTCTCGGCCACCAGGATAAAGTGGTCGGGCAGCGCGCCCGCCGCCGCCGTGGCCTCCTCCCCCGCCAGATGCTGCAACAAGCGGTGGGACAGGTCCTCCAGGTCGTGACGCCGCTCCGCCAGATAGGGATCCTTGATCTGGATGAAGCGGCGGCGCATTTCATCGCGCACGTGCATCACCGCCGCCTCGGCGGTCAGGCCGTTGTTCACCCGTTCCTCGATGCGGCGAATCCAGCCGGCATCGCGGGCGAACATGGCATAGGCCTCCAGCACCTCCCGCTGGTCGCCGTCCACCCCGTCCACCAGGGCGTCCACCGCCGCCTGCATGGTGGTGAGCGCCATGCGCAGCCGTTCCCGTTCCGCTTCCGTGTCGTCGGCCACCACCTGGTGCACCACCACCCGGGGCCGGTGCAGCACCACCTCCCCCATGGCCAGACCGGGGTTGAGGCGGATGCCCTCCAGCCGCAGCGGCAGCAGGCCGTTGCCATCGCCGGAAACGGACAGCTCCTCCCGCGCCACCAGATGGCCCGAGCTGAGGATCTCCGTCACCACCATGGCCACGGTCTGCAACATCTCGATTTCGGCATCGCTGTAGCGCCGTTGGGCCCGGTGCTGCACCGCCAGCACCCCCAGCACCCGGCCATCCCGCAGCAGGGGCACGCCGGCAAAGCCGTGATAGGGATCCTCGCCGGTTTCGGGGCGATAGGCGAACTGGGGCGCGCGCTGGGCATCGGCCACGGCCACGGGGCGGGCGTGGGCGGCCACGTCCCCCACCACCCCTTCGCCCACCCGCAGGCGGGTGCGGTGGATGGCGGTGCGCTTCAGACCCTGGGTGGCGAACAGCTCCAGCACCTCGCCGGCCCGCATGGCGTAGCAGGAGCACACCTCCGCCCCGAAGTGGGACGCGATGAGGGAAACGATCTGGTGCAGCCGGTCTTCGGCGGCCCCTTCCGCCGCCATCACCTCGCGCAGCCGCGCCAGGAGCTGGCGCGCTCCCCCGGGGCTGCTGGTGTCCATCAGGCCCCGCCCTGTTCGCGGGTCAGCGGCACCACCTCGGCGCCGGCGGGGTGCTGTTGTTCCCGGGCCCGCTGTGCCAGGGCGGCCACGGCCTGTTCCACCAGGTCGGCCAGGATGCGGGCCGCCGGGGCCTCGCCGGTGACCATGCCCACGCTCTGCCCCGCCATCACCGAGCCCGTTTCCACGTCGCCGTCGATCACCGCCCGCCGCAGGGCCCCGGCCCAGAAGTGCTCAATTTCCAATTGGGCCTCCTCCCGGGTGAGCGCGCCGGCGCGATGGCGGGCGATGGCATCCTGCTGGGCGTGGATGAAGGCATCGGTGGCGCGGTTGAACAACGCCCGCACCGGAATCACCGGGAAGGCCGGGTCGATCTGCACGCTGGTGACGGCATCGCGGGCGTGGCCCTTGATAAACGCCTGCTTAAAGGCCGGATGCGCGATGGATTCCGTGGCACAGACAAAGCGGGTGCCCAACTGGCAGCCGGCGGCGCCCATTTCCAGATAGCTCAACACCGCCTCCCCCCGGCCGATGCCGCCGGCCACGAACACCGGCACGTCGCGCACGTGGGGCAGGATTTCCTGGGCCAGGATGCTGGTGGCCACCGGACCCACGTGGCCGCCGGCCTCCGAGCCCTCGATCACCAGAGCATCCACGCCGTTGCGCACCAGCCGCTTGGCCAGGGCCAGGGCCGGCGCGAAGGCCATCACGCGGGTGCCGGCGTCCTTCAGCCGGCGGATGGTGGCGCCAGAGGGCAGACCGCCGGCCAGCACGATATGGGAGACCGATTCCGCCAGACACACGTCCAGCAGCGCCTCCATCTCCGGGTGCATGACGATCACGTTGACGCCAAAGGGACGGTCGGTGAGGGCCTGGGTGGCCTGGATTTCCTCCCGCAACCGCTCGGGCCCCATGGAGCCGCAAGCCAACACGCCAAAGCCGCCCCCGTTGGAGATGGCCGACACCAGATGCCGTTCCGAAACCCACGACATGGCGCCGCCCAACAAGGCCAGATCGCAGCCCAGGAACGCCCGCCCCCGGGCCCACAACCGGTCCAGATGGGCACGGTGCGGGGCGTCCATCTCCGGATCGCGGGCGTCGTCGGTCATGGCGGGTCCCCCGGCGGTCAGGTGGGTGGTAAGGGCTCAGGCGGCGTCCAGGCCGTAGGCACTGTGCAAGCTGCGCAGGGCCAGTTCCAGGAACCGCGCCGAGATGAGCACGGAGACGGCAATTTCGGAAGTGGAAATCACCTGAATGTTGATGTTGTTTTCGGCCAGGGTGCGGAACATGGTCTGGGCCACGCCGGCATGGCTGCGCATGCCCACGCCCACCACCGAGACCTTCACCACGTCGTCGTCGGGCACCAGACTGGTATAGCCCAAGTCTTCCTTGGCCTCTTCCAGCAGGACCATGGCGCGTTTGAGATCCGACTGGGCCACGGTGAAGGTCACGTCGGTGGTGGCCCCGTCGTCGGACACGTTCTGCACGATCATGTCCACATTGATGTGATGCTCCGACAGGGGCGCGAACACCCGCGCCACCACCCCCGGGCGATCCTCCAGCCGGGTCAGGGTGATCTTGGCTTCGTCGCGGCTGTAGGCCACGCCGCTGACCATTTCCTGTTCCACGATTTCTTCCTCGCCACACACAAGGGTTCCGGGGCTCTCCTCGAAGCTGGAGCGCACCTGCAAGCGGGTGTTGTACTTCATGGCCAATTCCACGGAGCGGGTCTGGAGGACCTTGGCGCCCAGGGAGGCCAGTTCCAGCATTTCCTCGTACGTTATTTTATCCAGTTTCCGGGGCCGGGCAACGATTCGGGGATCGCACGTATAGATGCCGTCCACGTCGGTATAGATGTCGCAGCGATCGGCGTGCAGGGCGGCGGCCAGGGCCACCGCCGAGGTGTCGGAGCCCCCCCGCCCCAGGGTGGTGATGCGGTGGTCCGGGCCCACGCCCTGGAAGCCGGCCATCACCACCACCTCGCCCCGCTCCAGGCGGGGGATAAGCACGGTGGTGTCGATGGTCTGGATGCGCGCCCGGCCGTGGGCGCCATCGGTGTGCACGGGGGCCTGCCAGCCCAGCCACGAGCGGGCGGCCACGCCCATTTCCTGCAAGGCCATGGCCAGCAAGCCCACGGTGACCTGTTCACCGCTGGCCACCACGGTGTCGTACTCGCGCGCATCGCACAGGGGGGCGAGGGTTTCCACCAACCCCACCAGGCGGTTGGTTTCCCCGGCCATGGCCGAGACCACCACCGCCACCTGGTGGCCGGCGTCCACTTCCGCCTTGACCCGGCGGGCCACGTTGCGGATACGATCACAGTCACCGACGGAGGTGCCGCCGAATTTCATCACGATACGCGCCATCGCGCCTTCCCCGGAAGCCGGTTGCGCCATTGCCCGCAGGGTTGCGGGGGGTGAGGCGGGTATTCATACTCCCCCGATCCGGAAGGCGCAACCCGCCCGCCGTTGCAGGCAATAGAGCGGATCGCACCCAATCGGGTTCACGCTGTGAACCGGATTGGGTGCGTGAATCCGCTCTAAGACAAATGGATAGAGCCGATTCACGCGGTCACTGGGACCCGAAAATGGGTCCCATTGACCGCGATAGGCGCTAGAGAACGAAAGGGTTCCCATGGCCGATCCCCTCTCCTCCACCGCCCGTCCCGACGAGGTGGCCCGGTTCGGGGCCGTGGCCGATCAGTGGTGGGATCCCGCGGGGCCTTTCCGGCCGCTGCATCAGTTCAACCCCATCCGTCTGGCGTGGTTGCATCAGGTGCTCACGGCCCACTTCGCGCGCGATCCGCATGCCCTGGCGCCCTTCACGGGGCTGCGGCTGCTGGATGCGGGCTGCGGCGGGGGGCTGGTGAGTGAACCCATGGCCCGCCTGGGATTCAGCGTCACCGGCATCGACGCCACCGAAGAGGCGGTGCAGGTGGCCCGGGTCCATGGCGCGCGGGAGGGGCTGGCCATTCATTACGACCGCACCACCCCCGAGGCCCTGGCCGCCACCGGGGGACGCTATGACGCGGTGCTGGCGCTGGAGGTGATCGAGCACGTGGCCGAGGCCGATACGTGGGCGGAAAGCCTGCGCGGCCTGTTGGCGCCGGGCGGCGTGCTGGTGCTGAGCACCGTCAACCGCACCCTGAAGAGCCTGGCCCTGGCCAAGGTGGCGGCGGAGTACGTGCTGCGCTGGGTGCCGGCGGGCACCCACGACTGGCGACGCTTTCCCCGGCCGGCGGAAACCCTGAACCTGTTACAGCGGCACGGCTTTCGCGTGACCGAGGCCCGGGGCTTTTCCTACCACCCCGTGGCCGGGCGCTGGCGCCTGACCGACGACCTGTCGGTGAACTACGCCGTGGTAGCGGTGTAGAGTGGTGTGGCGCGGTCAATGTGCGTCGAACCGGTTGCACGGGCACCGTTCTGGCGCGCCGGGGAGACTATAGCAGCTTCATCATGGCGCCGAGCACCGCCACCTGCCCCAGCATGAGGGGCACCAGCCATTTCAGCAGTTCCGTCTTCACGGTACCAATTTCCGTGCGCACCTTGGCGAATTCGGCCTCCATGTTGCCGAACCTTGTATCCACCTGGGCAAAGCGTTCGGTCATTTCCCTACGCACCTTGGCGAACTCGGCCTCCATGTTGGCAAACCTTGTATCCACTTGGGCAAAGCGTTCGGTCATCTCCGCGCGCACCTTGGCGAACTCGGTTTCCACCCGCTCAAATTGAGTGTCCACCTGGGCAAAGCGGTCGCTCATCCCCGCCCGCAGCGCGGTGAGACTCTCGGAGGTGTCCGTGCGCACTTCGGCAAGGCCGTCATGCACCTCGGTGCGCACTTCGGCGAATTCCTGGTGGAGGCGGGCATCCAGGGCCGCCAAATCGGCTTTGGTGGCCAGTGTGGCGATGTCCAGGTCGCGGCTTTCGGCCAGCACGTCGGTGACCGTCTCCGCCTGGCGTTCGGTAAAGCCGGCTTCGGTCAGGCGCTTGACCACCTTGTAGGTATCGAAGGTGATGGCGTTCATGGGCACGGTTCCGGTGACAGCGGATACGATCTTATTGTGACGGCTTTGAAGCGAGGGAGCAATTGGAACCCGATGACCGGGCCCCCCTTGCATCCTGTGAGGGGGTCGGTACCATGGGGTTCCGTGCCCCAACCCAGAGGTCCGCCATGTTGCGTCGTGCCCGCCGAGCCTGCCTGTGGACCGCGCTGCTGGGGAGCCTGCTGGCCGGCGCTACGCCGGCCTTGGCCGCCTGTACCGACCCCGCCGGCCCCGGGGTGGTGTGGCGGCGCTGCTATCACGATGGTCGCGATCTGGCCGGGGCCGCCCTGGCCGGGGCCCAGTTGCGCGACACCAGTTTCCAGCGCGGCACCCTGGCCGGCGCCGACCTCTCCGGCGCCCGGGGATTTCGCACCCGTTTCGTCTCCACCGATCTCACCGACGCCACCCTGGACGGGGCCTCCTTCCAACAGGCGGACTTCACCAAGGCCGATCTGGCCGGGGCCTCGCTGGTGGGGGCCGACCTGCGCGGGGCTCGCTTCTTCCGCACCAACCTCACCGGCGCCGATCTGACCGATGCCGATCTCACCGGGGCCGATCTGCTGGATGCCCGCCTGACCGGCGCCACCTGGGTGGACGGTCGCCGGGTGTGCGGCGAGGGCTCGGTGGGGCAGTGCCGCTGAGCGCCCCATGGCCGCCGCCCGCGCCATTTGCCGCCGCCGTTCGTCCTCGCGCTGTCGGCGGCGTCTGATCCTGACCCTGGCCCGGGCCGTGCGACTGCACCGGTCGGCCATGGCCCTCATGGCCCTGGTCATCGGCGTGGCGGTGGCCCTGCTGGAATTCGCCTTTCGCAGCCTGATCGGCGAAACCCAGGCCTTCTGGTATGGCGAGGGGCACTCCCTGGTGATCACCATCATGGAGGACCTGGCGTGGTGGCATGTGCTGCTGGGGCCAACGGTGGGCGGGCTGGGCGTGGCCTTGTTGCTGCGTTTCTACATGCCCGGCGGCCGCCCCCAGGGCATTCCCCACGTGATGGCGGCCACGGCCTTCGACTATCGGACCCTTACGGCGGGTCGGGGCGTTTGGGCGGCGGTGGTCTCCGCCTTCTCCATCGGCGTGGGCGCCAGCGTGGGGCGGGAGGGCCCCGCCGTGCACATGGGGGCCAGCTTCGCCGCCGTGCTGGCCCGTACCCTGCGCCTGCCCCGCAACCGGGCACGGGTGCTCATCGGCTGTGCGGCGGGGGCGGCGGTGGCCGCCTCCTTCAACGCCCCCATTGCCGGCGCCCTGTTCGCCCACGAGGTGGTGGTGGGGCACTATGCCCTGTCGGCCTTCGCTCCGGTGGTGCTCAGCACGGTGACCGCCACCATTCTCTCGCGTTTGCATTACGGTGATTTTCCCGCCTTCATTGTGCCCGTGACCGGCACGCCGGAGGTGTGGGAATACCTGGCCTTTGCCGTGCTGGGGCTGGCGGCGGGCGGGGTGGCCACCCTGTTCGGCCGAGGCATCACCGGCGTGAATGGCCTGTGGGAGCGGGTGCGCTTTCCCTTTTTTTGGCGGCCGGTGGTGGCCGGGCTGATCACGGGCATGGTGGCCGTGTTTCTGCCCCAGGTGATGGGTGTGGGTTATCAGACCACGGACCACGTGCTCAACGGCACCTACACCGCCCTGGGCTTTCTGTTCCTGGTGCTGGTGGCCAAGCTGGGGTGCAGCGTGCTGTGTCTGGGCAGCGGCTTTGGCGGCGGGGTGTTCAGCCCCTCCCTCACCTTGGGAGCATTATTGGGCGGGGTGACGGCGGCGGTGGTGCAGCTCCTGCCCGTGAGCGGTGGCGAACCGGTGATCTATGGCCTGGTGGGCATGGGGGCGGTAGCCGGAGCGGTGCTGGGCGCGCCCATCTCCACCATCCTGATGATTTTCGAGCTGACCGGTAACTACGAGGTCGCCGCGGCCACCATGGTGGCGGTGGTGGTGGCGGGCCTGACCACCGATGCGGTATTCCGGCCGTCCTTTTTCCTGTGGGCGCTGGAGAAGATGAAAATCGACCTGTCCGAGGGCTATGGCATGGGGCGGCTGGCCCACCTGACCCCCCGGGACGTGGCCCTGCGCCCTTGCCCGTTGCTGGCGGCCGAGGCCCCGCTGGACGCCGTGCGCACCGCCTTGCAACAGGCCGCCGACGGCGTGGTGGTGGTGAAGGACCCGTTGCAGGTGCGGGGGGTGGTGCGGCTGGCGGATCTGGGGCCGCTGGCTTTCCACCGGGATTGCGATTCTCTGGTGCTGGCCCTGGACGCGGCCCGGGCCCAGCCAGCCCCCGTGCCGCACACGGCTTCCCTGCGGACGGTGCTGGCACGCATGGACAGCCACGATTATCCCGTGGTGCCGGTGGTGCATGCCGAGGAGCCCTCGGTATTCCTGGGCCTGCTGCGCCGGGAAGACGTGCACGCCCTGACCAATCGCCTGCTGCGGGAGCGTTGACGCCGGCGGCCCGCTCTAAATCAAATAGATAGAGCCGATTCACGCAGTCAATGGGACCCGAAAATGGGTCCCATTGACTGCGATCCGCTTTAGATGTCCAGGGCCTCCGCCTGGGCGGCGTGGGCCTGGATGTAGTGAAAGCGGGGCTCCGCCTTGCGGCCCATGAGCGCCTCCACCAACCGGGCCGTCTCCCGCCAGGCGTCCCGCTCCTCGGGATCGTCGCGATGGGGCACGCACACCCGGATCAAGGTGCGTTTGTCCGGGTCCATGGTGGTGTCCCGCAACTGGGTGGCGGGCATTTCCCCCAGGCCCTTGAAGCGGCTCACCTCCACCTTGCCCTTGCCCTTGAACAGGGTGTTCATCAGCTCCGCCTTGTGGGCATCGTCCCGGGCATAGGCCGAGGTACTGCCCCGCGACAGCCGATACAGGGGCGGCACCGCCAAATAAAGATGGCCTTCCTCCACCAGGCGGGGCATTTCCTGATAGAAAAAGGTCATCAGCAGCGAGGCGATGTGGGCGCCGTCCACGTCGGCATCGGTCATGACGATCACGCGGTGGTAACGCAGCCGCGCCAGGTCGAAGCTCGCGCCACTGCCGCAGCCCAGGGCCTCCACCAGATCCCGCAGTTCCTGGTTGGCGAGGCGTTTGTCGGCGGAGGCGCTGGCCACGTTGAGGATCTTGCCGCGCAGGGGCAACACCGCCTGGGTTTCCCGGCGCCGCGCCTGCTTGGCCGAGCCGCCGGCCGAATCCCCCTCCACCAGGAACAGTTCCGTCTCCCGCTTGCCGGTGTGGGAACAGTCGGCCAGCTTGCCCGGCAGCCGCAGGCGCGAGGTGGCCGACTTGCGTTGCACTTCCCGCGCCTGCTTGCGCCGCAACCGATCCTCGGCCCGTTCGATCATGCGCGCCAACAGGGCGTTGGCATGGTCCGGATGGCCGGTGAGCCAGTGGTCCAGGTGGTCCTTCACCGCCGCCTCCACCAAGCGCGTGGCTTCGGCGCTGGCGAGTTTTTCCTTGGTCTGGCCCTGGAATTGGGGTTCGCGCAGGAACAGGGACAGCATGCCCCAGGCGCCGCCGGCCACGTCTTCGGCGGTGAGGCTGGCGGCTTTGCGGTTGTTCACCAGCTCGCCATAGGCGCGGAAGGCGCGGGTGAGGGCATTGCGCAGGCCGTTTTCGTGGGTGCCGCCCTCCGGCGTGGGGATGGTGTTGCAGTAGGAATGAAGGAATCCCTCCACGCCTTCCGGCCAGCACAGGGCCCATTCCACCCGGCCCCGGTCGTCGGCTAATTCGGCGCCGCCGGCGAACACTTCGGCCGCCAAGCCCCGGTCGGCCAGGGTGCCGGACAGAAAGTCGGCCAGACCGCCGGGGAAGTGCAAGGTGGCCTCCGCCGGCACGCCCTCGCCCTCCCGCAACAGGGTCTCGGCACAGCTCCAACGGATTTCCACGCCGGCGAACAGATAGGCCTTGGAACGCGCCAGCCGATACAGGGTGCCGGGCCGGAAGGCGGCGCGGGGGCCGAAGATGTCCGGATCCGGGGTCATGATCACCGTGGTGCCGCGCCGGTTGGCCACGGCGCCCGCGTCCTCCAGCGGTCCCTGGGGGGCGCCCCGGCTGTAGCGCTGGCGCCACAGGTGGCGGTCCCGGGCCACCTCCACCACCAGTTCTTCCGACAGGGCATTGACCACGGAAATACCCACCCCGTGCAGCCCGCCCGAAACCTTATAGGCGGTACCGCCGAACTTTCCCCCCGAGTGCAGGGTGGTGAGGATCACCTCCAGCGCCGAGCGGTCGGGGAACTTGGGATGGGGGTCCACGGGGATGCCCCGGCCGTTGTCTCGGATCACCAGCCGGCACGGCCCCTCCAGCACCATGTCGATGCGGCGGGCGTGACCGGCCACCGCCTCGTCCATGGCGTTGTCCAGCACTTCCGCCGCCATGTGGTGCAAAGCGCGTTCGTCGGTGCCGCCGATGTACATGCCAGGCCGGCGACGCACGGGCTCCAGGCCCTCCAGGACCTCGATGTCCTGGGCCGAGTACTCGGGGGACGATCCGTTGTCGAACAGATCCGTCATCGGGTTGCCGTGTCCTTATGCTGTGCTGCGCGCGATCAAACGGCAGCGAGGCTACACCCCCGGCCCCGCTCTGGCCAGGGCTTGTCACGGGTCAGTTTTCAGCGGGAAGAGGCTTGACGGAATCGGTGAGGT
>CAZHRQ010000089.1:0-11146 GCA_964535075.1 uncultured Rhodobacterales bacterium
GATACGGATTCACTCATGGCGCGCTCGCTGGGGGCTGTTGTTTCTCAGGATTAGTGCCTTGAATCTACCCCTTTTTTAGGGGCGCGTCACCCCTTCCAAACGCGGTCTCGTGCATCAAACGGGTTGACGGCTCCGTGGCCAGTGGTGGTGGACTTATTGCCACCGTTGCCAGTGGCTGTCTCTCCGGTCACTCCACGAGTTCGCAGTGATCCCGCCAGTCCTCTACGAAAGCCCTGATGCGTTCGGCGATGTCGGACGAGGGGTTGACCACGAAGAAGGTCCTGGCACTGTACCGCCGCCACCGCACTGCCAAGGAAGGGGCTGGAAGCTTCTCCATCCAGTGCTGAATTTCCGCCAAGTGCCCCCCTTTGAAGCGGCTATTGTGGTGGTAGAGGATACCGGTTCTGCCCTGGCACAAAGCCATGGCTTCTGACAGGGGAAGCCGCTTCCAGTCCTTTATCCTGCCACCCCGGAAGCTGGAATCCTCGCAAAGGCCGTTGTCGGGGTCGGCGAACACAATGTCCCGGTCTCGTAGTCTATCCAGGGCACTGTTGAACCATTCCGCCCGCCAGTGTCGTCTTTGGGCGGCAGGGGTTCCCGGAGCCACCAGCGGTTCCGAGTGAAAGGCGGCGTCGGGCAGGATACCGGCTTCCTGAATGGCTTTTACCGACCGGCGGCCATCCTGAAGAAGCCCCTGCAATCTGTCGTAAAGTTCAGGATCGTAGGCCCGCCATCGGTTCGGCTCTTCCAGGTACCGGACATGTTTGCCGTCAGCGTTATGACTCTCATTTGGAAAAAGGTACCAAGCCACCCCGAGACGGCGTCCCTCGGCCAGCCTGCGGACAAGGGCGTACTTCACGTAGTCGCCCACGTCGCCCATATACCGATCCTGCATCGAATCCCACCCCCGTCGTCATGCCAAGCTACAAGGAGGAATATGGCGGAGTCCACCTACCTGAAGCAGCACACCAATCCGAAACCGCCTAACAGCTCGATACCATGACTACGCCCGCCCCTGGCCCATTGCCGGGGATGGGTCCTTGACTAAAGATAAGCCTCTAGGCTGTAGTGACGAATTAACTATTTGAGCCAGAGCATGGTTGCGGCCAGCTTGACGAACCCGAGGAAGTTGGCCGCGATCTTGTCGTAGCGTGTGGCAATGCGCCGCCACTGCTTCAGTTTGGCGAAGAAGCCTTCGATTCCCCAGCGTTCCTTGTAGGCAAGCCAGTTGGTTTCTCTCTGCTTTTTGCGATGTTGCCGAGAGGGAATGACCGCCTCGGCCTCCTGGTCTTCGATCAGATCGATCAATCGGTCTGCATCATAAGCCTTGTCGGCCAAGACCTGTTGGGCGGGCAAGTCGCGGATCAGCTCGCAAGCCGGGGCCATATCGTTTTCCTGCCCTGGGCCAAGTTCAAACCGGACGGGTAGGCCCAAGGCATCTACGACCGCGTGGATCTTCGTTCCAAAACCGCCTCGAGATCGCCCAAGGGCCTGGGCTTCCGTGCCCCCGTTTTTTCTCCGTGCGCCAGCGGCTTGCGCGTGGGCGCGAACGACTGTGGCATCAATCGCCAGCCATTCGAAGTCGGGATCATTGGCGACCCCTTCCAGGATCCGGTCGAAGACACCTTGCCGAACCCAACGGTAATAGCGTTGCTTCACAGCTTCATAAGACCCGAATCGTTCTGGCAGGTCACGCCAGCGGGCCCCAGACCGACCAAGCCAAAGCAATGCATCGAAGAAGAGACGTGCGTTACTCCGTGGTCCCCGAAGGCCTTTCATGCCGCCGGGGACATAAGGCTTCAGCCGTTCCCATTGATCGTCGCGCAGAACTTCACCGTCCAAGACCGATCCTCCCAAAAATCAGTCTTGAATCACGAATCCCCTCGCAAGGGAATCCCAATTCGTTAAAATGTCGCTACAGCCTAGACTGACACCTTGTTGCGGCCGTCAACGCGAATCATTGGATATCATCAAATAGAGAGCCAATTCTCACGGTCAAAGGGCCCCAGGAACGGGCCCCTTTGACCGTGGTCAGCCTTATCCTGCCACCACGGCCAGCAGCAAGATGGCCACGATGTTGATGATCTTGATCATGGGGTTCACCGCCGGACCGGCCGTATCCTTATAGGGATCGCCCACCGTGTCGCCGGTGATTGCCGCCTTGTGGGCGTCGGAGCCCTTGCCGCCGTGGTTGCCATCCTCGATATACTTCTTGGCGTTATCCCAGGCGCCGCCCCCGGAGGTCATGGAAATGGCCACGAACAGCCCGGTGACGATGGTGCCCAACAGCATGGCCCCCAGGGCCGTCAGGGCCTGGGCCTGCCCCACCGTCGCCGCCATGATCAGGTACAGCACGATGGGCGCCAACACCGGCAGCATGGAGGGCACCACCATTTCGCGGATGGCGGCCCGGGTCAGCAGATCCACCGCCCGGCCGTAGTCGGGCCGGCCGCTGCCATCCATGATGCCGGGGATTTCCTTGAACTGGCGCCGCACCTCGCGCACCACCTCGCCCCCGGCCCGACCCACGGCCATCATGCCCATGGAGCCGAACAGGAACGGCAGCAAACCGCCCACGAACAGCCCCACCACCACCGCGGGATTGGAAAGGGTGAAGCTGATGTCCAGGTTGGGGAAGTAGTGCTGCAAGTCCGCCGTGTAGGCAGTGAACAGCACCAGCGCCGCCAGACCGGCGGAGGCGATGGCATAGCCCTTGGTCACCGCCTTGGTGGTGTTGCCCACGGCATCCAGGGTATCGGTCACCGACCGCACATCCTCGGGCAAATCGGCCATTTCCGCGATGCCACCGGCGTTGTCGGTCACCGGGCCATAGGCATCCAGGGCCACCACGATGCCGGTCAGGGCCAGCATGGTGGTGGCGGCAATGGCGATGCCGAACAGCCCCGCCAGACCGGACGCCAGCATGATCGCCACGCAGATCACCAGCACCGGCGCCGCCGTGCTTTCCATGGACACGGCCAGCCCCTGGATGATGTTGGTGGCGTGGCCCGTCTCGGACGCGTTGGCCACGCTGCGCACCGGGCGGTGGTTGGTGGCGGTGTAGTATTCGGTAATCCACACCATCAGACCGGTCACCGCCAGACCAATGACGCTACAGGCCAGCAGGTCGGCGCCGGTGACGGTGCGGGTGCCGGCCAACACATAGCTTTCGCCCAGGCCCAGGAAAGCCCAGGTGCTGAACAGAATCAGCACCGCCGAGACCACCCCGGTGGCCACCAGCCCCTTATACAGCGCCGGCATCACCCGCTGGCTCTGGCCCAGGCGCACGAAGAAGGTTCCGGCCACCGAGCCCACGATGCACACCGCGCCGATGAGCAGCGGATACATCATCATCAGGCTCTTGGCCTCGCCCACGAAGAAGATGGCGGCCAGCAGCATGGTGGCCACCACGGTCACGGCGTAAGTTTCAAACAGGTCGGCGGCCATGCCGGCGCAGTCGCCCACGTTATCGCCCACGTTGTCGGCAATCACGCCGGGGTTGCGGGGGTCATCCTCGGGGATGCCGGCCTCGATCTTGCCCACCAGATCGGCGCCCACGTCGGCGCCCTTGGTGAAAATGCCACCGCCCAGCCGGGCGAAGATAGAAATCAAGGAGGCGCCGAAGCTCAGGGCCACCAGGGCCTCCAGGATGCTGCGCACCGCCTCGTCGCTGGCGGTGCCGAACACCCCCTGCAACACAAAGTAATAGACCCCCACGCCCAGCAGGCCCAGCCCCACCACCAGCAGACCGGTGACGGCGCCGGCCTTGAAGGCCAGATCCAGGGCCGGGGCCAGACCACCCTGGCGGGCGGCCTCGGCCGTGCGGACATTGGCCCGCACGGAAACGTTCATGCCCACGTAGCCGGCCACCCCGCTGAACACGGCGCCAATGATGTAGCCGATGCCCACGTGCACCCCCAACCGCCAGGTCAGCAGCAGGCCAATAACCACGCCCACCATGGCGATGGCTTTGTACTGTCGGTTGAGATACGCCCGGGCGCCTTCCTGAATGGCGCCGGCGATTTCCTGCATGCGTTCGGTGCCCGGCGAGGCGGAAAGCACCGCGCGGCTGGCAAACCCGCCGTACCCCAGGGCCAGCAGACCGCAGACAATCACTAGCAATCCCGTCAACACCATGGCTCACCTCCCGTGCTGGGCGTTCCGTTACCGGCGGCGGAATGAGTCCCGCGCCCAGAAACGCTGTTCAGCATGCCAAACGCCTGTGCGGCAGGCAACGACCGCCACCGCTCAAACCCTCGGTGCCAGAAAACTGTCATTATTCTGACGCCCAACGATGCCGCCAACCGCCGGCGAGCGCGACCCCCTGGGGATCCACCACGGTCCCCGGCGGCGCCTGGATCAACGCGCCCACGGGCGTGACCCGCACCCCACAGGCGGTGGCGTGGGCCTGAAGGACCTCCTCGGCCTCGGGCGCATAGGTGAACAGCAGTTCGTAATCGTCGCCGCCGGCCACCACCACCGGCCACAGGGCCGGGTCGGCGGCCACGGCGGCCTGTGCGGCCGGGGAGAGCGGCAGGGCCAAAGGGTCCACCCGGGCGCCCAGGCCACTGGCCCGGGTCAGGTGCCCCAGATCGCCGGGCAGACCGTCGGAAAGGTCCATCATGGCCGAAACCACCCCCGCCAGGGCTTCCCCCAGTGGCACCCGGGGGTGCGGCAGGCGGTAGCGCCAGGCCAGAGTCGCCTGATGGGCCGGGGACAGAACGGACAGGTCGCCCCGCGCCGCCCGCAGCCCCAGGGCGCCGTCGCCCAGGGTGCCGGAAACGGCCACGCGATGCCCCGGCCGCCCGCCATCGCGGGGAACCATGCCCGTGGCCGGCGGCGTGCCCAGGGCGGTCAGGCTGAGGGTGGTCGGGCCCGGCGTGGACACCGTGTCCCCGCCCACCAGTGCCACGGAAAACCGGGCAAGATCGGTGGCCAGACCGTCGGCGAAAGCCCGCACCCAGGCGGCGTCGGCCGCTGGGCCCAGCCCCAGAGACAGCAGCAGGTAACGGGGGGTGGCGCCCTTGGCCGCCAGATCGGAGAGATTGACCCGCACAAGTTTCCGCGCCACCAGGGCCGGCGGGTCATCGGGCAAAAAATGGACTCCGGCCACCATGGTGTCCAGGGTGGCCACCAGTCCCTCTGGCGCGGCGGGCAGCAGGGCCGCATCGTCGGCCAACGCCCGCGCCGCCGGCGTGTGCGTCACCAGCGGGCGCAGCACCTCGGCGATGAGGGCGAATTCGTCCACGGTCCCTCAGCCGGTCTCGGGCCGCAACACCCGCGCCAGCCGGTCGAGGACCGCGTTCACCAACCGGGGCTCGCCTTCCTGAAAGAAGTCGTCGGCCAGGGCCACGTACTCACTGATGATCACCCGCGCCGGCGTGTCGGGCCGTTCCAGCATTTCCGCCGCCCCGGTGACCAGCAGCAGCCGCAGCAGAGTCTCCAGCCGCTCCAGCGACCATTCCACCGACAGACACTCCCCCACCATGGTCTCCAGTTCGCCGCGCCGGGCCACGGCGGTCCGCACCAGGGCGGTGAGCAGCCCCCCATCCACCTTACCTTCCGGTTGACCGGTTTCGTCCCACGGCTCATGCAGGGTGGTGCGCAGGGCCTGGTCCACCGACTGCTCGCCCACCACCACCTGGTAGAGGGTCTGCACCGCATAGAGCCGCGCCAGACTGCGCCGGTTGGGCGTGAAACGGGAGGCGCGTTGCTGCGTGGCCATGGCCTAGAGCCCCAGCTCCTTTTTCACCTGCATCATGCGCAGGCAGGCCTTGGCCGCCTCCCCGCCCAGGTTGCGACCGTCGATGCTGGCCCGCTCCATGGCCTGTTCCCGATTCTCCACCGTGAGAATACCGTTGCCCAGCGCCAGCGAATACTCGATGGACAACCCGTGCAGGGTCGTAAAGGTGGCACCGCTGACTAACTGGTAGTGGTCGGTGGCGCCGCGAATGGCGCAGCCCAGCACCACATAGCCGGCAAAGCGGTAGTCGATGGCCCGCAGTTCCATGGCGCGGATGGCATAGCGGATCACCGCCGGGATTTCGTAGATCCCGGGCACGAACACCCGCTTGTAGCCGGCCCCCGCCTGCTGGATGTGTTGCACCGCGCCCTTGGCGAGCTGATCGGCAATGTCTTCGTAGAAACGCGCTTCAATGATCAGGATGCGCGGTGCGCCCATGGTGACCCTCCGTCCGTCTTCACCCCCAACCTGTCATCCTCCCCCGCGGTCCATGGGTCAAACCCGATGCGTCAGGGGATTGGCTGGGTATCATGCACCCGCAAGCCATAGCCTTCCAAGCTTATCAGCGTCTTCGGGCGATTGGACAGCAGAATCATGTCGGTCACCCCCAGATCCAGCAGAATCTGGGCGCCCACCCCGTAATCCCGCAGCTCGCCCCCCGTCTCGCCCTGCTCCACCCGCGCCCGCAGCCGATCGGACACGCTCGTGGCCATGGGCTCGCGAATCAGCAACACCACCCCCCGGCCGGCGGCGGCGATGGTTTCCATGGCCCGCTGCAACTCGCCGTCACGGCCGCCGGACGGATCGCCCAGCACGTCGTGCAGCACGTCCAGGGCATGCACCCGGACCAGCACCGGCTCTGGTCCGGACAGGTCCCCGCGGACCAGCGCCAGGTGCTCGGCATAGGCCACGGTGTTGTTGTAAACGACAAGCCGGAAATCGCCGCCGTGAACCGAGTTGAAGGGCGTTTCCAGCAGCGGCCGCACGATTTTGTCGTGGCGACGGCGATAGGCGATGAGGTCGGCGATGGTCCCGATCTTAAGCCCGTGTTCCCGCGCGAAGGGAATCAAATCCGGCAGCCGGGCCATGGTGCCGTCGTCCTTCATGATCTCGCAGATCACGCCGGAGGGCGGCAACCCGGCCAGCCGGGCGATGTCCACCGCGGCTTCGGTGTGGCCGGCCCGCACCAGCACCCCGCCGTCTCGCGCCACCAACGGAAACACGTGACCGGGCGAGACCAGATCCTCGGCCCGGGCATCGGGCGCGATGGCGGTGGCAATGGTATGGGCGCGATCGGCGGCGGAAATGCCGGTGGACACTCCTTCCCGCGCCTCGATGCTCACGGTGAAGGCGGTCTGGTGGCGGGAGGCATTGTTGTTGGGATTCATCAGGCCCAGGCCCAGATGGGCCACCCGCTCCCGCGGCAGGGCCAAGCAGATCAACCCCCGGCCGTGCATGGCCATGAAATTGACCGCCGCATCGTCGCAATGGACCGCCGGAATGACCAGATCGCCTTCGTTCTCGCGATCCTCGTCATCCACCAGGATCACCATCCGACCCTGACGGGTGTCCTCCAGAATGTCCTCGATGGGGCTGAGACCCTCCACGCCCTTACTCCCTGTTCAGCAGTCGCGCCACGTAGCGGGCCAGCATGTCCACCTCCATGTTCACCCGATCCCCGGCCTGGAGATGGCCGAAGGTGGTGACGGCCCGTGTGTGCGGAATCACGTTGATGTCGAAATCGTTCTGGTCCACCCGGTTCACGGTCAGGGAGACGCCGTCCAGGGCCACCGAGCCCTTGGCGGCCACCAGCGGCGCCAGATCGGCGGGCGCCGTGAAGGTGAAACGGTGGGAATCCCCTTCGGGCACCACGGCCTTCACCGTGGCCACGCCGTCCACATGACCGGAAACGATGTGGCCGCCTAGTTCGTCCCCCAGGCACAGGCTGCGTTCCAGGTTCACCGGCGTGCCGGGCGCCCAGGCATCCAGGGTGGTGCAGCGCAGGGTCTCCCGCGACACATCCACGGCGAAAACGTCGGGGCCCGTTTCCACCACGGTCAGACAGACCCCGGAACAGCAGATGGAGGCCCCCAGGGCCACGGTGCTGAGATCAAACCCCGTGCCGATGACCAGCCGGGTGCCGCCCTCGCCCCGGGTTACGTCCCGGACCTGGCCCAGATCGGTAATAATGCCGGTGAACATGGCGCTGTGTTCCTTAAGCCTTTGCCGTCTCTTGGTTCTGCGAACGGACAGCGGTGATCATCACGTCGTCCCCCACCCATTGGGTCGTTTCCAGGCGCCAGCGCGGGGCCGTCGCCAGGGCTTCCAGCCCCAACGCCCCCACCGCCGGACGGCCATCGCCGCCCAGGACCATGGGCGCCTGGAACCATACCAGCCGATCCACGGCGTCGGCGGCCAGGAAACTGGCCGCCAGTGCGCCGCCACCTTCCAGAAGAACGCGGGTGATACCGCGCCCGGCCAGGGCTTGCAAGACGGCAGCGATGCGGGGACGTCCCTTGCTGTCGGGCTCTACGGGAATCATCGTGGCACCGGCGGCTTCCAATGAATCCAGACGCTCCGCCGGGGCCGAGGCGGCGCAGATCACCCACACCGGCACCTCGCTGGCGGACGAGACCAGGCGACTCGACGGCGACAGCCGTGCGGTGCTGTCCAGCACCACCCGTACCGGCGAACGATGGCTCCAGCCGGGCAGACGGCAGGTGAGCAGGGGGTCATCGGCCCGCGCCGTGCCGCTGCCCACCAGGATGGCATCGTGCGTGGCCCGCAGACCATGGCCCCGGGCCCGGGCGGCACTGGCGGTGATCCAGCGGCTTTCCCCACTGGCGGTGGCGATGCGGCCGTCCAGGGTGGTGGCGGCTTTCAGGGTCACCAGCGGCCGGTTGGCGGTCACCCGCAACAGGAAACCGGCATTGAGATCCCGGGCCGCCGCCGTCATGACCCCCTCGGTGACCGGGATGCCCGCCGCGCGCAACCGTGCCACTCCCCGGCCATTGACCCGGGAATCGGGATCGCCCAAGGCCACCACCACCCGCCCCACCCCGGCCGTCACCAGGGCATCGGCACAGGGCGGCGTGTGGCCAAAATGGCTACAGGGCTCCAGGGTAACATAGGCGGTGGCGTCCCGGGCCGCCGATCCGGCTCGTTCCAGGGCTTCGGTCTCGGCATGGGGGCGACCGCCGGGCTGGGTCCAGCCCCGCCCCACCACCCGGCCCGCACGCGTGATCACACACCCCACGGCGGGATTGGGCCACACCTGTCCCAGGCCCCGGGCGGCCAGCCGCAGGGCCATGGCCATGAAGGCCGCATCGGTGGCGGCATCATCGGTCATCTGCCGCCATCCCTCTCGCCGGCGCTGGACAGCCGGTCCACGAAATCCTGAAAATCCCGGGCCTCCCGGAAGTCCCGATACACAGAGGCAAAACGCACGTAAGCGACCTGGTCAATATCCCGCAAGGCATCCATGACCAGGGCGCCGATATGGGCCGAGGAGACGTCCGCCTCGCCGGTGCTTTCCAGTTGGCGCTGAATGCCGGTGACGAGACGTTCCACCTGATCCCCGCTCACGGGCCGCTTGCGCACGGCAATGGTGACCGAGCGCGACAGCTTGTCCCGGTCGAAGGGCTGGCGCTGGCCGCCACTCTTGATCACCGTCAGGTCCCGCAACTGCACCCGTTCAAAGGTGGTGAAGCGGGCCTCGCAAGCAGGGCACAGGCGGCGGCGGCGAATGGCGGCACCGTCCTCCGCTGGCCGGGAATCTTTGACCTGGGTGTCCTCGTGACCACAAAAGGGGCACCGCATGGGACTTAAGCCTTATTGTTGCCGCCCATGGGCGGGCGGGACGGGGAAGCGGACCGCAATCCGCTTCCCGCGTGGGTCGGTCCCCGAAGGGAAGCGCGGAGGTCCAGTCTAGCCCAGATCGGGATAGATGGGGAAGCGCCGGCACAGGGCCTGCGCGGCCTCCCGCACCTCGGTTTCCACGGCGCCGTTGCCGGCCTCGCCATGGTCCTTCAGGCCGTCGAGCACCTTCACGATCAGACGCCCCACTTCCTGGAACTCGGCCACGCCAAAGCCCCGGGTGGTCCCGGCCGGGGTGCCCAGGCGGATGCCCGAGGTGATGGCCGGCTTTTCCGGGTCGAAAGGAATGCCGTTCTTGTTGCAGGTGATGCCCGCCCGGTGCAGGGCTTCGTCGGCCACCTTGCCGGTGACGCCCTTCGGCCGCAGGTCCACCAGCATCAGGTGGGTGTCGGTGCCGCCGGAGACAATATCAAGGCCGCCTTCCACCAGGGTTTGGGCCAGGGCCCGGGCGTTATCCACCACCTGTTGGGCGTAGGCGCGGAAGCCCGGTTGCAGGGCCTCGCCGAAAGCCACCGCCTTCGCGGCGATCACGTGCATGAGCGGCCCGCCCTGAAGGCCGGGGAACACCGCCGAGTTGATCTTCTTCGCCAGATCGGCGTCGTTGGTCAGGATCATGCCACCCCGGGGACCCCGCAGGGTCTTGTGGGTGGTGGTGGTGACCACATGGGCGTGGGGCAGCGGGCTGGGATGGGCCCCGCCGGCCACCAAACCCGCGAAGTGGGCCATGTCCACCATCAGATACGCCCCCGCCTCATCGGCGATGGCGCGGAAACGGGCAAAGTCGATCTCCCGGGGATAGGCGGACCCGCCGGCAATGATCAGGCGCGGTTTGTGTTCCCGGGCCAGGGCTTCCACCGCGTCATAGTCGATGCGGGCATCCTCTTGCCGCACCCCGTACTGAACGGCGTTGAACCACTTGCCGGACATGGCGGGCGGGGCACCGTGGGTCAGGTGACCACCGGCCGCCAGGGACATGCCAAGGATGGTGTCCCCCGGCTTGGTCAGGGCCAGCATCACCGCGCCATTGGCCTGAGCGCCCGAGTGGGGCTGGACATTGGCGAACCCGCAATCGAACAGCTTGCAGGCCCGTTCGATGGCCAGCGATTCGGCGATGTCCACGTATTCGCAGCCACCATAGTAGCGGCGCCCCGGGTAGCCCTCGGCATACTTATTCGTCAGCACCGAGCCCTGGGCCTCCAGCACGGCCTTGGACACGATGTTCTCGGAGGCGATGAGTTCGATCTGATCCTGTTGCCGCCCCAGTTCCAGGGACAGGCTCTTCATCACGTCGGGATCGGCCTCCGCCACGGAGGTGGTGAAGAAGGACGGGGTGGCACCGGGATTGGAATCGGCCATGAGCACCTCTCAGTGGGTTTCGGAAACAAAAACCGCCCCGGCCCGGGGCCGGCGGCGGCATCGGATAGGGACTCCCCTCAGCGGGGAGACATTTTCGCCACGCGGTGCTCGTGCCGGCCACCTTCGTAGGGCGTGGTCAGGAAGGCCTTGAGGGCGGCCACGGCCAGCACC
>CAZHRQ010000090.1:0-11110 GCA_964535075.1 uncultured Rhodobacterales bacterium
ATTCACGCGGTCAATGGGACCAAGAATGGGTTCCCATTGACCGCGATAGGCTCTAGGTGGAAGACAAAATGCACACCGGCTTTGTCTTCAACAACCCCAACGAAAAGGGGCGGTGTGGCTGCGGCAGCCGTTTTCACGTCTGATCCCCGGCAACGCGGCGGCCTCCCCCGTCGCTGCGTTACCGCCCTCCCCGCTGGCGGCGCAGCAGCACGTACAGGGCGCCCTCGCCGCCGTCCTGGGGACGGGCGTGGGTCACCGCCACCACCTGGGTGCGGAAATCGTCATTCAGCCACTGAGGCACCCGGTGCCGGAGCACGCTCCGGGCCTCGTGCGCCGTCCGCGGCGACCGGCTGCCCTTGCCGGTGATCACCAGCACACAGCGCCGCCCCGCCAGCGAGGACGACACGATGAATTGCCGCAGGGCCGTATGGGCCTGATGCTGGGTCATGCCATGCAGGTCCAGCCGCGCCTCGATGGGCAGTTGTCCCCGCCGTAAGCGGTCGGCGGTGCGCCGGTCCAGCCCCGCCACCGCCCCCGGCGTCAGGGGCGGCGCCGGACGGTGGTGAGGCGGCGCGGGCGGGGCCGGCGGCGCCGAGGGCGTGTCGGTTCGCGGCGGCGGCGGCGACGGCGAGTCGGGTGCGGCCGGCGCCGCCACCACCGGGCGCAGGGGCACCACATCGGCCATGGCCTGGTGCCACAGCTGTTTTTCCTGATCGCTGAGGGCGCGGCGGCGTCGGCTCACGCCCGGGGCGCGGGCACGCCGGGGGTGCCCTCCCGGTGTTGGGCGTTCGTGGCGGCCAGGTTGCGGTCCACGAAACGCCGCCAGTCGCCCTTGGGCGCCGGGCAGCGCAGATGACGCAGGCCGCTCACCCCCAGCACCAATCCGCCCGCCTGCCACATGCGTTGAAAGGTCTCGGCATCCCGCAACGCCAGCGTCACCGCCCGCCGCCGCACCTGGGCGCGGATGAACCACTGCACCGGGCCCACCAGCACAAAGGCGGTCACCAGCAACGCCGCCACCCCGGCGGCCACCCCCCAGAAAATCAAGACCAGCAACGTGAAGATGGCCAGGGCCTGCAACGGCAGCAGCAGTTCCCACAGGTTGCCCACACCGGGCATGCGGGAATAGACCCGGGGATCGGCCTCCAGGGAGAAGCGGCCGTCACGCACCGCCTCCGCCAGGGCGGCATGGGCCTTGGCCGCCGGCGGCGGGCGATAGCGTGCCGGGCCCGGCGCGAACGACGGTTCCTCCTGAAGAGCAAAAACAGGGCGCGGCATGGTCTTTATCCTTAATGGCGTCCGGAACGAAGCCTCACGCTATCAGGGAAAGGTGGGCAGACCGTTACCCTCGGGGCGCGGCCCGGCGGGGGCGGAGACGGGAAGGCCCGACGCCCCCCGCGGCAGCAGCACCGCATAGCCCCCCCGGCTGTTCATGGCCCCGGCCAGGGCGGCGGCCCGGTCGCCCACGCCCCAGAACACGTCGCCGCGAATCACGCCCTTGATGGCGCCACCGGTGTCCTGGGCCATCATCAGCCGTTGCAGGCGCGGCGTGCCCAGGCCCGGCGGGGCCGATACGTCCAGCCACACCGGGGCGTGGTAGGGCAGGCTGGTGGGGTCCACCGCCAGCGAGCGTCCCGCCACCAGCGGCACCCCCGCCGCCCCCACCGGATCGGACACCGGCCGCGGCTGGAAGAAGATGTAGCGCGGATTGGCGTTGAGCACCTCCGCCCGCTGGTCGGGATGGCGGGCCAGCCAGTCCTTCAGCGCCGGCATGGACATCTGTTCGCGCGGGATGGCCCCCCGGTCGATCAGCACCTTGCCGATGGAGCGGTAGTCATGGCCGTTGTCCCCGGCATAGCCCAGGCCCAGCCGCTGGCCATCGGGCATCACCACCACCCCAGAGCCCTGCACGTGCAGCAGGAAGGCCTCCACGGGATCGTCCACCCACACCAGCACCGGCGCCTGTCCCTCCAGCACGCCCGCGGTGATGGCGGCGCGGTCCGGAGCATTGGCGGGGGGGGCCGACCAGCCCGCCGGCCGGCCGTGGATGGGCACGGAGAAGTCCGCCGTGCGCACGGGGCTGCCGCGGAGGGTGGCCACGAAATAGCCGGTGAACACCCCCGTCTGCCGTTCGCCCGCCGTCACCCAATAGGGCTGGAAGTGGCGTTCCACCACCGAGCGCACCGGCGCCCCCTCCGCCAGCGCTTGGCACGGCCCGTGCCACAGCCGTGCCGGCAGGGTCAGCCCGGCCTTGGCGCCCAGGTTGGCGCTTTCGGGTTTGCGTAGCACCGCCTGGCAACTGCGGGCCAGGGCCGTTTCCAGGCCGGCCAGGGAATCGCGGCTCCAGCCGGGAAGCTGATCAAAGCCCACGGGATGCAGTTGGCGCGGCCCCGCCGGCGGCGGTGCCGGCACCACCTCCCCCTGGCGGGCCGGCTGTTCCTCGGGCGCGCCACAGGCGGCCAGCAGCAGCAGGCCCAGCAGAGGCATTCGGCGGGGCATTCGGCGGGGCATCCAGGGGCCGCCCACGGCGATCACGGGCCGCTGCGGGTGGCGGAGAGGGTCCAGTTGGGATCCTCGTCCCGCACATCGCGGGAGAAGGTCCACACGTCGGTGACAGTCTGCCGTTCGCCGGGTTCGCCGTCCACGGCGTTGCCGTCGCGGTCGTACAGCACCCGTTCCTGTTCGCTTTGGAAGGTGACGGAGACGTGGGTCATGGTGCCGTTGCGCACCGCCTTGGTGAGGGTGGCCTTGTCCAGGCTCTCGATGCTCAGGGAGAGGGTATCGCCGTCCTCTTCCCGGGCGCTGATGGCCTTGTCGAAGTCCTGGTACACGTCCTCGTCCAGCAGGCTGCCCAGGGTGTCGCGGTCGCCCTGGGCGTAGGCGTCCAACACCATGCCATAGGCGGCGCGGGCGCCTTCCAGGAAGGACCCGGCTTCGAACTGGGAGTCGGCCTGTTCCAGGGCCGCCACGTCGTCCCGGGCGTCGGGGGCGATGTCGGCGTCGCTTTGGGGCCTGTCGCCGTGGGGGGTGGGACGGGGGCGTCGAGGCAGGGGGACCACCGTATCCTCCGTGTCCTCCGCCGGGGCGGTGCCGTCGGTCCGGCGTCCCATGCCGTCCCGGGGCCTCTGATCCTCCTCGCCGGTGCGCTGGCCGAGCACCGCCCGCAAACGCAGGATGAGAAAGCCCGCCACCAGGGCGAAAAAGATGATGTCCAGATATTGCAGACCGTTATCCATGGAAACCCCGCGGTTGGGTCCGGGCCGGGTGGACCGCCCGCCGCACGTCGTTGTAAGAAAGAGGGACGGGATCCCAGGATCCCGTCACGCATACTTACACAGAGATAAGGCTTGCGTCCGGCAAGAGCAAGCCCAACCGCTCGGGAGATCCCATGCCGTTTCTTGTTCTGGGCCTGCTGCTGCTGCTGCCGTTGGTGGAAATCGCCGGTTTCATCCTGATGGGCAAGCGCCTGGGGGTGGGCGGTACTCTGGGCATGATCGTGCTCACCGGGGTGGTGGGGGTGATGATCGTGCGCTGGCAGGGACTGGGCGTGGTGGCCCGGGCCCAGGGCGCCATGGCCGAAAACCGCATGCCGGTGCGGGAGGTGTTCGAGGGCGTGTGCCTGGCCGCCGCCGGTATTCTGCTGATCATTCCCGGCTTTCTTACCGATGCGGTGGGGTTTGTGCTGTTGATTCCGCCGGTGCGGCGCTGGCTGTATGCGCGGGCGGCGCCCACGGTGGCGGCGGACAACATGGCCCACGGCGACCGCCCGCCGCCGGAGCAGATCATCATCGAAGGCGATTATTCCGTTACCGACGAAAACGACTCCGGCCCGTCCGTCGATCCCTCCCCCGGCGATGATCGGCGCGACCCGCTCTAAAACAAACTAGAGAGCGCCGATTCACGCGGTCAATGAGCGGCGGCCCAGGTGGGGCCGATGCCGGCGTCCACCACCAACGGCACGGTCAGCGAGGCCGCGCCGCTCATGACCGCGCGCACCACCTCGGTGGTGGCGTCCGCTTCCGCCTCCGGCACCTCCAGAATCAGTTCGTCGTGCACCTGCAACAGCATGCGGGCCGCCAGGCCGGCGTCGGTCAGCGCCTCGGGCAGGCGGACCATGGCCCGCTTGATGATATCGGCCGCCCCGCCCTGGATGGGGGCGTTGATGGCCGCCCGTTCGGCAAAACTGCGCCGGGCGGGGGTGCGGTCCTTGATCCCCGGCACGTGACACCGCCGGCCGAAGGGCGTGCGCACATAGCCGTGGGCGTGGCAGAACGCCTTGGTCTCGTCCATGTAGGTGCGGATTTCCGGGAAGCGTTCGAAATAGGCGTCGATATAGCGCTTGGCTTCCCCCTGGGCAATGCCCAGTTGCCGGGCGAGACCAAAGGCGGAAATGCCGTAAATAATGCCGAAGTTGATGGCCTTGGCCCGGCGACGCAGGGCGGGGTCCAGGCCCTCTTCCGGCACCCCGAACACCTGGGCGGCGGTGGTGGCGTGAATGTCGGCCCCCTGGTGGAAAGCGTCGATGAGCGCCCCGCACCCGGCCACGTGCGCCACCAGCCGCAACTCGATCTGGGAATAGTCGGCGGACAGCAGCACCTGCCCGGGCGGCGCCACGAAGGCTTCGCGGATACGGCGGCCTTCTGGTGTGCGGATGGGAATATTCTGGAGGTTGGGATCGGAGGAAGACAAGCGGCCGGTGGTGGTGACCGCCTGGGCGAAAGCCGTATGCACCCGGCCCGTTTCCGGGTGGATGTCCTGCACCAGGGCATCGGTGTAGGTGCTTTTGAGCTTGGCCAGTTGCCGCCATTCCAGCACCCGGGCCGGCAGGGCGTGACCCTCGGCGGCCAGGGC
Source organism: uncultured Rhodobacterales bacterium (assembly GCA_964535075.1). Lineage (GTDB taxonomy): Bacteria > Pseudomonadota > Alphaproteobacteria > Rhodospirillales > CAJXLG01 > CAZHRQ01. The sequence continues at coordinate 4,852 of CAZHRQ010000090.1, forward strand.
CTCCAGCACGTCGGCGCCGGTGCCATAGGCGCCCGTCTTGCCCTTCTTGCCCCCGGAAAGCCCCAGGCGCTCGAACAAGATGTCCCCCAGTTGCTTGGGCGAGGCGATGTTGAAGGCGTCCCCGGCCAGCTCGTGGATGGTGGTTGCCAGCGCGGCCATGCCGACGGCGAATTCCTGGCTCAGGGCGCGCAGGCGGTCGGCGTCCACGCATACCCCCGCCTGTTCCATGGCCGCCAGCACCGGCACCAGCGGCCGGTCCAGGCTTTCATACACGGTGACCACCCGGGTGGGCACCAGCCGGGGCTTGAACAACTGGAACAGGCGCAGGGTGATATCGGCGTCCTCGGCGGCATAATCCCGGGCTTTGTCCAGGGGCACGCGATCGAAGGTCACCTGCTGGCGGCCGCTGCCGGCCACCGCCTTGAAGGGAATGGTTTCGTGGCCCAGATGCAGCCGGCTGAGTTCGTCCAGGCCATGCCCATGGGCCCCGCCTTCCAGCACGTAGGACAGCAGCATGGTATCGTCCACGGGATGCACCGGGCACCCGTGCCGGGCCAGCACGATCATGTCGTATTTGATGTTGTGCCCCACCTTCAGCACCGCCGTGTCGGCCAACAGCGGCCCCAGGGCCGCCTGCACCGTCTCCCACGAAAGCTGGGTGGGTGCGGCATGGCTGCCGTCCAGGTCCAGGGTGTCGGCCCCGGGGGCGGTGTGGCCCACGGGGATGTAGCAGGCCCGGCCGGGGGTAACGCACAGGGACACCCCCACCAGCCGAGCGCGGGCGGCATTGAGGGAATCAGTTTCCGTATCCACGGCCACCACCCCCGCCTCCCGGGCCTCGGCCACCCAGGCGGCCAGGGTATCGGCATCTTGCACCAGGGTGTAGTCGGTCTCCCGCACGCCCAAGGCGGCGGCGGGCGGGTCGCCCTGGGCGGCCCATTCGCTTTCGAAGCGGGCCAGCAGGGACCGGAAGTTCTGGGTCTCCAGGAAGGGGCGCAGCACCGCCGGGTCGGGGGCGCGCACGGCCATGTCGTCCAGATCCAGGGCCACGGGGGCGTCCTCGGCCAGGGTCACCAGGCGATAGGACAACCGGGCCTGTTCCGCGTTGTCCAGCAGGGTCTGGCGGCGTTTGGGCTGAGGGATGCTGTCGGCCTGGGCCAGCAGGGTCTCCAGGTCGCCGTGCTGGCTGAGCAACTGGGCGGCGATCTTGGGGCCGATGCCGGGCACGCCGGGCACGTTGTCGGAGGCATCGCCGGCCAGGGCCAGCAGGTCGGCCAGCCGGTCCGGTCCCACGCCGTATTTTTCCCGCACGGCCTCGGCGTCCAGGGGCGTGTTGCGGATGGGGTCCACCAGCGTCACCCCCGGCGCCACCAGTTGGGCCAGATCCTTGTCGGAGGACAGGATCACCACCGCCCAGCCGGCGGCCCGGGCGCGGCGGGTGAGGGTGGCGATGAGGTCGTCGGCCTCGAACCCCCGTTCCTCCAGCACCGGCAGGCCAAAGGCGCGGGCGGCCTCCCGGAACAGCGGGAACTGGGGCACCAGGTCCTCGGGCGGCGGCGGGCGGTGGGCCTTGTAGTCGGGATAGATGTCGGTGCGAAAGCTGCGCCGGTCGGTATCGAACACCACGGCCAGATGGTCGGCGCCGGTATCGGCCAGCAGCTTCATGATCATGGTGGTGAAGCCGTAGACGGCATTGACCGGGGTGCCGTCGGGGCGGGTCATGGGGGGCAGCGCGTGAAAGGCCCGGAAGATATAGCCGGAACCGTCGATCAGATGCAGGCAGCGGGGGGACTCGCTCACGCCGGGCCCTCCCCCATCCCGGTCAGGGGGGTGTCGCGCAGGTTGGTTTGGGCCTGGGCCAGGGCGGCGGCGATGTGGTCGGGGTCGGGCACGCCGGCCACGCCGGCCTGGGCCCGGAGACGAATCATGGCGCCGGTCTCCAACACCACCTCCTGTTCGGCCAGGGTGGTGAGCATGTGGTCCACCAGGGGCCGGGCCGCCGCCTCGGGCAGGCCGTCCAGGAACAGCAGCACCTTATCGGGCCCGTGGCGATAAAGGGGGTCGTCGGCGGGATTGAGGCCGTGCACATGGTGGGCCAGGAAACGCAGCGCCTGCGCCCGCGCCGCGTCGCCGTGGGTGGCGGTCAGGGCGTCGAGGCCGTCCAGTTGGAACACGGCCAGGCTGTAGGCGTGGTCACGGTGGGTGGCCTGGGCCATGCGCAGGCGCAATTGTTCTTCCAGGGCCGTTTCCGCCTTCAACCCCGTTTCCGGATCACGGGGCACCAACTGGTCCCACAGGGCGGCCTGCACCCGGTGCAACACATCGTTGAAGGCCAGGACGGTGGCGATGAAGGTTTGGTAGTCCTGTTCACTGGCCTCGGTACCCGCCAGGCGGGCGGTGAACAGGCGGGAGGCGGTTTCGTGCACCTGGTGATGCAGGGGGTGGATGCGACGGGCGGCGGGTTCGGGGGCGGCGGCCAGCACCGCCGCGTGATCCCGCAACCAGCCGGCGAAGGCGCAATGCTCGTGGGCATCGGGACGGGCCAGGGCGGGATCGGGATCCTCCAGCGCCATCAGGGCGGCATTGACCCGGCGCAGCCATGCCACGTGGTGCTGCACCGCCTCCCCCATGAGGCCCAGGTTATCGAGGGTGGCCCGACCGCCGGCCGCCACCTGGGCCAGGGTCTGGATGACCTGTTGCGGGTCGGACGGTGCGGCCATGGGAACAACCTTTCGCAGAATATTGGCGAGTCGTTTTCTTTGAACGGCAAGCGGTTTTTTTGTTGTGGCGCGGCGGAGCCCGGGGGCGTCACAACACCTTCACCAGGGCGGCGATCACCGCCACCTGCCCCACCATCAAGGGGACGATCCAGCGGATGAGGTCCGACTTCACCGCAGCGATTTCGGTGCGCAGTTGCGCGTTATGGGTTTCCATTTCGCTGCGTAGTTGGGTGGTGTTGGCTTCCATTTCGCTGCGCAGTTGGGTGGTGTTGGCTTCCATTTCGGTACGCAGTTGGGCGGTGTTGGCCTCCATTTCGGTACGCAGTTGGGCGGTGTTGGCTTCCATTTCGCTGCGCAATTGGGCGGTGTGGGCTTCCATTTCGCTGCGCAGCTGGGTGACGTGGGCTTCCATTTCGCGGCGCAGGGCCTGGACATCATCCTTGGTGGCCAGGTTTTCCAGGTCCAGGGCGCGGGTGTCCCAGAACAGAGTGGTGACGGCCTCCGCCTGGTCGTCGTTGAACCCGGCGTCCTTGAGTTGCTTTACCGCCTTGTGGGTATCGAAGGCAAACACGCCCATGATCTGGCCTCCCTGCGTGGTCCGTGGATCATAGCACGGAACCGGGGCGGGGTCTTTCAGTGGGTGCCGGTGCCCGGGGCCTCGGCCACGAACAGGCGGCTGCAATAGGGGCAAACGGCGCGGCCATTCGCGGGGTATCGGCGAGGCGTTTTCCTTGAACGGCAAGCGGAGTCCGGGGACGTCACAACACCTTCACCAGGGCGGCGATCACCGCCACCTGCCCCACCATCAAGGGGACGATCCAGCGGATGAGGTCCGACTTCACCGTGGCGATTTCGGTGCGCAGTTGCGCGTTATGGGCCTCCATCTCGGTCCGCAGTTGGGCCGTGTTGGCTTCCATTTCGCTGCGCAGCTGGGTGGTGTTGGCCTCCATTTCGCGGCGCAGGGCCTGGACATCGTCCTTGGTGGCCAGGTTTTCCAGGTCCAGGGCGCGGGTGTCCCAGAACAGAGTGGTGACGGCCTCCGCCTGGTCGTCGTTGAACCCGGCGTCCTTAAGCTGCTTCACCGCCTTGTGGGTGTCGAAGGCGAACACGCCCATGATCTGGCCTCCCTGCGTGGTTCGTGGATCATCGCACGGAACCGGGGCGGGGTCTTTCAGTGGGTGCCGGCGCCCGGGGCCTCGGCCACGAACAGGCGGCTGCAATAGGGGCAAACGGCGCGGCCATCCACCAGGGCCATCCACACGCCGGGATGCCCCAGGGCTTCGTCGCCGCCGTCGCAGAACACCTCGTGCCCGTAGGCGGGGGTTTCGGGCCGGGGGGGGATGTGAGGGGTGGCGGTGTCGGTGTTCCCTTGGGCCATGGTGTGCGCTCCCTGGAGGGTGGGTGAAGGACCCGTGTGGGGCGGCGGCGGACGCCCCCGCGTTGACCGGGCCGGCAGGGCGATGATACCCATAGCGGCGCGCGCATCCAAGTCCTGCGCCATTGCCTTTTCCGCCCTCCTGACAGGGACACCTCCCCATGGCCGAGCTGCCGGCGTATGCCCTCGAAACCGACTCCCTGCGCAAGGTCTACGGACGACAGGGCGAGGAGGCGTTGAAGAGCGTGTCCCTGGCCATTCCCCGGGGCAGTTTTTTTGGCCTGCTGGGCCCGAACGGCGCCGGTAAATCCACGTTTATCAATATCCTGGCCGGGCTGGTGCACCCCACCAGCGGCACGGCGCGGGTGTGGGGGGCGGACATCCGCACCCAGGCCCGGGCGGCCCGGGGCGCCATCGGCGTGGTGCCGCAGGAAATCAACATCGATCCCTTTTTCACCCCGCGCGAAAGCCTGGAAGTGCAGGCGGGATTCTACGGCGTGCCGCGATCGGAACGGCAGAGCGATGCCATCCTTCAGGCCATCGGTCTGGCGGACAAGGCCCACGCCTACAGCCGCAGCCTCTCCGGGGGCATGAAGCGGCGGCTGCTGGTGGCCAAGGCGCTGGTGCACCAGCCGCCGGTGCTGGTGCTGGACGAACCCACGGCCGGGGTGGATATCGAATTGCGCCGTCAGTTGTGGGACTACGTGCGGGACCTGAATGCCCAGGGCATCACCATCGTGCTCACCACCCACTATCTGGAGGAGGCGGAGGAACTGTGCGACCGCATTGCCATCATCAACCACGGCAGCGTGATCGCCTGTGACACCACGGCCAACCTGCTGCGTCAACTGGACAGCAAGAGCCTGACCATCCTGGTGGACGAGGACCTGACGGGGGTGCCCGAGGCGCTGGCCCCCCTGGGGGTGGAATTGCGGAATTCCCGTCACCTGGTGGTGGGGTACAAGCCCAGCGAGACCGGTGCCGGCGCCATCCTGGCCGCGGTGCAGGCGGCGGGCCTGGGTGTGGTGGACCTGTGGACCGAGGAAGCAGACCTGGAGGACATTTTCCTACAGCTTACCCGGGAGAGCGGGTAAGAAATCGGCAATGAAGGGCAACAGGCAAGGGGGGTGGTCCCGCTCGCCCTACCGGACCCAGGGCGCAAAGACAACATTGTCCCGCACCCTGGGTCGCCATACCGGAGGGGGCCTTACCGGGGCTTCAGGGCCACCTGCTGGATAAAGTCCGGATCGTACTGGTCGTGGGGACGTTCGAAGTCGCCATAGGATTCCACGTCCACGAATCCAGCATCCCGCAGAAGCCACTGCACATAAGCCTGGGTCAGAGGATAGACGTGCAGGTGAAACACCTTGCCATCGTCGAAGGTGTATTCGAGCTGACATTCCTTGCGGTCGATGCGGGCCGGCCGCGCGTTCACGTTCGTCCCCGTATAGTAGTATTTGTGCTTGCTGCTGTACCCGTGGGCCAGGATGTCGTCGTAGTTGCGATGGTCCACGAACACCATGCCGCCCGGCTTCACCACCGTGTACATGCCGCGCAGGGCTTCCCGGCGTAGTTCGTGATCAAACAGGTGGGTGAAGGAGTTGCCCAGGCACACCACGGCATCGAAGGCAGCTTCGCCGTAGATTTCGGGCAAGTTCTGCCACAGGGCCTCGCGGGTGTCCTGCAAGGTGACGCCATAGCGCTCGGCGTTTTCGCGGGTCTTGGCCACCATGTTGGGGGCGCCGTCGGTGGCGGTGACGGTGAAGCCTTCCCGGGCCAGGGTCACGGAGTGGAAGCCGGTGCCCGAGGCGCAATCCAGAATGTTTTTCAGGCCATAGGCATCCAGGCGTTTGTGGAAAAAGCCGGCCTCGGCCTCCATGCGGCCTTCCCAGCCGATGAGATCGTCCCAGTAATCAACGAATTCCTTGGTGTATTCCTCGTGGAAGTCGGCGTCGTCGCGGACGGTGCTCATGCTCGATCCTTTCGCTGTGGGCGCCAATAAAGAACGGGGCGGCAGAACGCCGCCCCGGTCGCACCCTACCGCACGGGGCGGGGGGCTGGGAAGGACCCCGGGACGGTGGCGCCGTCGCGGGGACGAATCGGGAAACTTAACCCGGATTATTCATGACGCCCCAGATTCGGTCTGGCGCGGAATGTGCCCTCA
>CAZHRQ010000091.1:0-3922 GCA_964535075.1 uncultured Rhodobacterales bacterium
CCTCCGCCCGGACCCATACTGAGAACTGCTGCCTCGTGTGCCCGACGGTTCCGCTGCGTCGGAAGCTGCGCTATGATGGGCGCACAAGACCCCACCAACGGGGCGACCCACCCCCAACACGGGACCCTTCCCGGGAGGCAATGCGCATGATGACCCTGTTGAAAAAGGCGCCCCTGGCGGCGTTGCTGGTAATGCTGACGGCGGCGGTGATGGCCTCGCCGGCCCGGGCCGATCTGCGGCCCGATGGCATCCATACCGAACCGTGGTTCCTCAACCAATCCTTCATGCTGCTCAAGGAAGACCTGGACGAGGCCGTGGCCGACGGCAAAAAGGGCCTGGTGCTGATCTGGGAGCAGGAAGGATGCGGCTCCTGCGAACGGACCCACGAGGTTAATTTCGCCAAGAAGTCGCTGGTGGATTACATCAGCAAGAACTTCGCTGTCATGAGCATGAACATGTATGGCGAAGTCATGGTGACGGACTTTGACGGCGAGAAAATGCCGGAAAAGAATCTGGCGCAGAAGATGCGGGTGAACTTCTCCCCCACCACCGTGTTCTTCAATGAAAAGGGTGAGGAAGTTTTCCGTATACCGGGGTACTTCAAGCCTTTCTACTATCTGGCCGGATTCGTCTATGTGGCTGAAAAGGGCTACGACGATCCCGACCATCGGGGCATGTTCCCCCGCTGGCTGAAGGCCCACCGCGAGCAAGTGCAGGCGATTTACGGCGGCCCGCCGGGGGACTGACCCTCCGCCACCAGGGGGGCGGTCCGCGGCCCCCTGGTGGACCGTTTGCCGGCGGACGGAGAGGCTTGCTTTCCCCTCAGGGGGGTGCAACGTTGACGTCAGAGCGGGTCGCGATCGGCTCCAGAGCCTATCGCGGTCAATGGGACCCCATTCTCAGGTCCCATTGACCGCGTGAATCGGCTCTATCTATTTGTTTTAGCGCGGAGCGTCTGGCGGCGCTGGTGCGTTACGGCATTCTCGACACGGATTTCGAGGAACGCTTCAACCGCATCCCCCCGCCGCCCCCCCCCGGGGGGCGTGGCGCCGATGGCCTGTGTTTTTTCCCTTGGGCCCGGGCCCGGGGGCGCGCTACACAAGGGGGGCCGTGCAGGGGTGTTTGCAGGGCGGAATCGGTTCCGGGGAGGCGCAGGGCATGAGCACACACGGGCGGGGCGGACGCACCACCATTCCGGCGCTGCGGGCCCGCAAGGGGACCACGCCGCTGGTCTGCCTCACCGCCTATACCGCTCCCCTGGCGCGGTTGCTGGACGAGACCGTGGATCTGCTGCTGGTGGGGGATTCTCTGGGCATGGTGCTCTATGGCCGGGAAACCACCCTGGGCGTTTCCCTGGACACCATGATCGCGCACGGCAAGGCGGTGGTGGCGGCCAGCCGGCAGGCGGCGGTGATCGTGGACATGCCCTTTGGCAGTTACGAGGAAAGCCCGGCCCAGGCGTTTCACAACGCCGCCCGGGTGCTGGCCGAGACCGGGGCCCAGGGCGTGAAGCTGGAAGGCGGGCAGACCCTGGCGGAGACGGTGGCCTTCCTGGTGGCGCGGGGGATTCCGGTGCTGGGACACGTGGGACTGCGGCCCCAGGCGGTGCACCAGAGCGGCGGCTATCGCGCCCACGGTCGCACGCCGGACGCCGCCGAGGCCATCCTGGCCGATGGCCACGCCATCGCCGATGCCGGCGCCTTCGCCCTGGTGGTGGAGGCCACCGTGGAGCCCGTGGCCCGGCGCCTGACCGAAAGCGTGGCCGTGCCCACCATCGGCATCGGTGCTTCCCCGGCCTGTGACGGCCAGATCCTGGTCACCGAGGACCTGCTGGGGCTCTCCGGGGACCACACGCCCCGCTTCGTGCACCGCTATGCCGAGCTGGGCGCGGCGGTGCGGGACGCGGCGGCCGCCTATGCCCACGACGTGACCGCCCGCGCCTTTCCCGGCCCCGAACACTGCTTCGGGGCCCCGCCGACCGGGGAGGAGCGCTCATGACCCCCCCCTGTCCCCTGCCGGTGGCGCGCACCGTGGCCGACCTGATCCATCGGGTGCGCACGTGGCGGGCGGAGGGCCTGCGGGTGGCGCTGGTCCCCACCATGGGCGCCCTGCACGTCGGCCATCTGGCCCTGGTGCGCCGGGCGTTGAAGGAGGCGGACCGGGTGGTGGCCAGTGTGTTCGTCAACCCCCGCCAGTTCGGCCCGGAGGAGGATTTCGGCACCTATCCCCGCGACCACATGGGCGACGCGGCCAAGCTGGCCGATGCCGCCACCGATCTGCTCTATCTGCCCGACAGCGCGGTGATGTATCCGCCGGGCTTTGCCACCACCGTGCATGTGGGCGGCCCGTCGGCGGGGCTGTGCGGCGACTGCCGGCCGGGCTTTTTCGATGGCGTGGCCACCGTGGTCACCAAGCTGCTGTTGCAGGCGCGGCCCGACGTGGCCCTGTTTGGGGAAAAGGACTATCAGCAGTTGCTGGTGATCCGCCGTCTGGTCACCGACCTGGACCTGGGGGTGCGCATCGTCGGGGTGCCGGTGGTGCGGGAGGAGGACGGCCTGGCCCTGTCTTCCCGCAACGCCTATCTCACGGCGGAACAGCGGGCGCAGGCGCCAGCGCTTTACGCCACCTTGCGGCAGGCGGCGACCCGGCTGGCCGACGGCGCGCCCGTGGCCGAGGTGCTGACCGAGGCCCACCAGCGCTTGTATGCGGCCGGCTTCGCCGCCGTGGACTATCTGGAATTGCGCGATGCCGAAACCCTGGCGCCCCGCACCACCCTGGAGGAAGGCCCGGCGAGGCTGCTGGGGGCGGCCCATCTGGGGGCGGCGCGGCTGATCGACAACGTGCCGGTGCCGCCGGAGACCTCCGGGCCCTTCCCGGCGGCCCCGGCACCGCCCTTGCGGGAGGCCGACTGATGCAATGCACCCTGCGCGCCCGGCGAGGGGTGATCGTGGCCCCGCATCATCTGGCCGCCCAGTCGGGGTTGGCGGTGCTGCGGGAGGGCGGTACGGCGGTGGAGGCCACCCTGGCGGCGGCGGCCACCTGTGCCGTGGTCTATCCGCACATGAACGGCCTGGGGGGCGACGGCTTCTGGGCGCTGGCGGAGCCCAACGGGGAGATGGTGACCATTGATGCCTCGGGCGCCGCGGCCCAGGCGGCCACGCCCGAATGGTATGGGGCGCGGGGGCTGGACCACGTGCCTGGTCTGGGGCCCGCGGCGACGCTCACCGTGGCGGGTACCGTGTCCGGCTGGCAGGCGGCGCTGGAGTTTGCCCGGCGGCGGGGGGCCCGGCTGCCGTTGGAGCGGTTGCTGGAGGACGCCATCCACTATGCCCGGCATGGGGTGCCGGTGAGCGACGGCCAGACGGCCTCTCCGGCGGGGGTGCTGCCCTATCTCAGCGGTCAGCCGGGGTTTGCCGAGGCCTTTTTGCTGGACGGGGCGCCGCCCCGGCCCGGGGTGATGCTGCGCCAGCCGGCCCTGGCCCACACCCTGGAGCATCTGGCGCGCAAGGGCCTGGACGAGTTCTATCGCGGCGAGGTGGGCGCGGCGATGGCCGACGAATTGCAGCGGCTGGGCAGCCCCTTGTGTGCCGAGGACCTGGCGCGGCATCGCTCGGTGCGGCGGCGGCCGCTGGCGTTGGAGTCCTCGGCGGGGACGGTGTACAACCTGATGCCGCCCACCCAGGGGCTGGCCACGCTGGTGCTCATCGGCCTGTTCGAGCGCCTGGAGGTGACGACGGCGGAGGGGGTGGATCATCTGCACGGCCTGGTGGAGGCCACCAAGACGGCGCTGGCCATCCGCGACCGGGTGGTGAGCGACCCGGCGGTGGTGCCGGTGCATCCGGTGACCTATCTGGCGCCGGCCATGCTGGACAAGCTGGCGGCGGACCTGGACCGGCAGTGGGCCACGCCCTGGGCCGGGCCG
>CAZHRQ010000091.1:3932-4970 GCA_964535075.1 uncultured Rhodobacterales bacterium
GGCCGGCGGTTTCGGGGGATACGGTGTGGATCGGCTGTGTGGACGACACGGGCTATGGGGTCAGTTTCCAGCAGAGCCTGTTCGGGCCCTATGGCAGCGGGGTGGTGCTGCGGGACACGGGGCTGGTGTGGCACAACCGGGGGGTGAGCTTCACCCTGGCGCCCGATCAGCCGCGCACGCTGGCGCCGGGGCGCAAGCCCTTTCACACCCTGAACCCGGCGCTGGCGCGGCTGCGGGATGGGCGTCTGCTGGCTTTTGGCAGCATGGGGGGGGATTACCAGGCGGCGTTTCTGGGAACCTTTTATTCGCGGCATGCGCTGTTCGGGCAGGCGTTGCAGGCGGCGGTGACGGCGCCGCGCTGGGCGCTGACCATGGGCGAGGGCGGGCCGGAACTGCTGATGGAGGACCGTTTCCCGGAGGCGGTGGTGACGGGCCTGGAGGCGCGGGGACACGCGGTGGTGCGGGCGGCGGCGTTTGATTGTCGTCTGGGCCACCTGGGCGCGGTGAGCCGCCACGCCAACGGCACCCTGGAAGGCGCCGCCGACCCCCGCAGCGACGGCGTGGTGGCGGCGTATTGAGGGGGCACGGGGGCGGCGTTACTGGTTTTCGAGAGCGTGCAGCACGGCGGTGACCTTTTCCGCTTGGTTGTTATCACCCATAAGGGTGAAGCATTCGATGCTGCGCGTCAGCACCGCCCGGCCCTGCTCCGGCTTCCCCGTACGGAACAGGACCGGACCAAAGGCGGCGCCCACCTGGGCCAATCCTTCCGCATGGTTCATTCTCTCGACCAGGGCATGGGCTTCGGCCAGCTTGGGGGCGGCCTCCTGGATGTGGCCCGAGGCAAGGTCCAGCGTCGCCAGGGCGTATAAGATCCCGGCGATGGACGCGGTATCGTCACATTTGCGGAGCGTCTGCAACCCTTCCTCGTACCACCGGCGGGCCGCCCCGCTATCCCCTTTTTGCTCCAGGATGTGGGCGATGTTGCCCAGGGTTATGGCGCGTTCGCGCACGGCGCCCAGGCGCTCATAGACGGGCAGT
>CAZHRQ010000091.1:5070-11074 GCA_964535075.1 uncultured Rhodobacterales bacterium
GGCGTATGCGCAGGGCCTCGTCCAGGTGGCCCCGGGCCTGGAAAATGTCGGCGATCTGGCCCAGGGTTATGGCGCGTTCGCGCACGGCGCCCAGGCGCTCATAGACGGGCAGTTGTTCTTCCTGGCGTATGCGCAGGGCCTCGTCCAGGTGGCCCCGGGCCTGGAAAATGTCGGCGATTCTGCCCAGGGTCACGGCGCGTTCGCGCACGTCGCCCAGGCGTTCGAAGACGGGTAGTACTTCTTCCTGACGTATGCGCAGGGCCTCGTCCAGGTGGCCCCGGGCCTGGAGGATGAGGGCGATTTTGCTCCGCATGACCGCCACAATACCGTCACCGTCGGGGCCCTGGGCGGCGGCCACCTCGGCCGCCTGCTGAAACCGTTCCTGCGCCTGATCGAGGTCCCCCCGTCGGTGCAAGCGGTCCCCCCGACAGCCCAGGACCCAGACGGTGGCCCCGGGGTTTTCCGTTTTTTCGGTGGTTTCGGCGAGGGCGGTTTCCGCCGCCGCCAGCCAAGCATCGCCCGCCTCGGTCTCGCCGGTCCCATGGAGCACGGTCGCCACCCGCCCCATCAGGAGCGGCGAGGCCGGCTGGCCCTGCCGTTGATGCAGGGCCAGGGCCCGTTGCCCCAGGGTGGCCGCGGCGCGGTAGTCGTGCGCCTCCAGGGCCTGGATGGCCTTGTTGGCACAGGCGGCCACCACGGTCAGGTTGTCCGCCGCCAGCCCCAGCCGGGTGAGCAGCAGAGCGGCCCGAAGGGATCGCCCATAACGGTCCTCGGGGCCGCCCCAGGCCGTGAACAGGGGGGCCACCGCGACCTGAGCCAGGGCGGCGGTTTCCTGCGCCGACAGGGGGGGGAGGTGCGGGCGCGCCAGGGGCGCCACCCCCAGGGCGCGGGCGTGGGGCGGCTCCGGGTCCTCGGCCGGGGTCAGAAGGCCCAGATCCTGCAGGGCTTGCGGCGTGCCCCCCACCTCATTCGCCAGGGCGTCCATGACCGCCGGCGGCACCGGCAGGTCGAACAACAGCCCGGCCCGCAACAGGGCCTGCCCGTCCTTGCCGGCCTGCGCCAGCAGGGTGTCCACGGTGAGCTTTTCCAGATAGGCCCGCACCGCCTCCGATCCCGAGGCGTCGGCCGTTTTCAGGTAGCTTTCCATGGCCTGGAGCGCCGCCTCCGCCTCGGCCACAGGCACCGTCAACGCCAAATGGCGGCCCAGCAGATCCTGTAGGCCGGGGTGCCCCTCCGCCAGGGTGGCCGCCTGTTCCAGCAGGGCGCGGCGCCTGTCGGGATCGGTGGTTTCCCCGGTGGTCGCCCATTGGCGCACCATGAGTTTGCGCCGGGCCGTATGGGAAAAAAAGCCCAGGGGGTATTCCCGCAGCGTGGTCGCCAGATCCTGCCCCCGATCATCGGGCAGGGTGAAGGGATGGCGACTGGTGATCAACAATCGGCTTGCGCCCCTGTGCGCCCGGAAGGCCCGGAGTATGGCCGTCAGCACCGGTCGTTCCCGGTCCCGTACCCGGTGTCGGTGGCCGTGGGGGCCGGGCTCCAGGATGCGCTCCAGATCGTCCACCAGCAGCAGCACCGGCGTGGTGTCCGAGCCGCCGGCGCAGGGCCCATGAAGGAGCGCGTTCAGCAGATTTTCCAGGGCCTCCGCCCTGCCATGCTCGGCCTCGTCCCGAATTGAGGTTTCATACGCGCGCAATAGCTCCTGGGCCGCCGGCGACGCCCCCAGGGCGTCGCGCAGGGCGTCGCGCAGGGCGTCGCGCAGGGCCGTCACCACACTGGCGGCATCATAGGAACCGTACAGCACCGCCAGCACGTGACGGTGGTGGCGGTTGGCCAGACGCTCGGCCAAGCTACTCTTTCCCAGGCGTCCAAGGCCATGAATTAACAGGCCGGCCGGCTCTTCCTGTTTCAGGGCGTGCTGACATTGCTGGAGGTCCCGTCGGCGGCCCACAAACAGCGCGGAGGGCGTCACGGCCGATTCGATCTCTTTCTGAGCCAGCAGGTATTGACGGCCCGTGTCCGGTCCCACAAGGCTCCGGCGCCCGCTCCCTCCCACCACGGCGCCGCCCCCCTGGGGCCCCAGCCATACCTGGGCCAGATGAACGTGGTCATCCACCTGGAAACGCCCGAGGGGCTTCAGACCCTGCGCGACCTCACGCCCGACCAGATCCTGGATCTGGCCTCCCGCTCGGACGACGCCCCGAGAGCGGATCCCATTGACCGCGATAGGCTCTAAGCCCTCACCCGCGCAGGCGGTCCAGGGTGCGGGTGGTGCTGTGGCCCTCCAACAGGGGCGCCAACGCCACCCGGCCGCCGCGCCGGCGCACCACCTCCGCGCCCACCACCTGCGCCTCCGTATAATCCGCCCCCTTCACCAGCACATCCGGGCCCAGGGTCTCGATCAGGGCCAGGGGGGTGTCCTCCTCGAAAATCACCACCAGATCCACCATGGCCAGCGACGCCAGCACCAGCGCCCGGTGGGTCTCGCTCTGGACCGGGCGGGTGGGCCCCTTCAGCCGCGCCACCGACGCATCGGCATTCACCCCCACCACCAGCCGGTCACACTGCGCCCGGGCAAACCGCAACAACGCCAGATGCCCCGGATGCAGCAGATCAAAACATCCGTTGGTGAACCCCACCGACATGCCCCGACGCCGCCACTGGCTCACCCGTTCGGCGGCGGTGTCGCGGTCCGCCACCCGGTCTTCCTCCCGCGCCACTTCCGCATGGCGCAGCGCCGCTTCCAGCTCCGTGGCCGAGACCGTGGCCGTGCCCGTCTTGCCCACCACGATCCCCGCCGCCGTGTTGGCCAGCGCCGCCGCCGGAGTCCGGTCCGTGCCCGAGGCCAGCGCCGCCGCCAGGGTGGCGATCACCGTGTCGCCCGCGCCCGATACGTCAAAGACTTCCCGCGCCGCCGCCCGCAAATGCACCGCCGGCCCCGCCGCCGGCACCAGCGTCATGCCGTCCGCCGAGCGGGTCACCAGCAGCCCCTCCAGGTCCAGCGCCGTGGCCACCGCCCGGCCCAGGCGTTCCACGGCGGCATCGTCGCCCGCGCTCTCGCCGCAATAGGCTTCCAGTTCCCGCCGGTTGGGCGTGAGCAGGGTGGCCCCGCGATAGCGCTCCCAGTCCCGCCCCTTGGGGTCCACCAGCACCGGCCGCCCCCGCGCCCGCGCCGCCGCCACCAACGCCGTGCACACCGCCGGCGTCAGCACACCCTTGGCATAGTCCGACAGCACCACCACCTTCACGCTCGCCAGCACCGGGTGCAGGGGGGCCAGCAGCGCCTCGCTCTCCGCCGGGCTCAGGGCATGGGGTGTTTCCCGATCCGCCCGCAACAACTGCTGCCCGCCGGCCACGAAACGGGTCTTGCGGGTGGTCACCCGGTCTGTCGCCCGCACCAGGTGCAGCTCACCCGCCAGGGCGGTCAGCAGCGATTCCAGGTGGCGGCCGCTGTCGTCGTCGCCCACCACCCCCGCCAGGACCGGCCGCGCCCCCAGCGCCGCCAGATTGCGGCCCACGTTGCCGGCCCCCCCGGGCATGAGGGTCTCGTCCTCCACCCGCATCACCGGAATGGGTGCTTCCGGCGACACCCGGTCGGCCCGGCCGTGAATGAAGCGATCCAGCATCAGGTCGCCCACGCACAACACCGGCGCCCCCGGCAGACGGTGCACGGCCGCCACCAGGGCGGCGGTGTCCGGTTGGGGGCTCATAGGGCTTTCTCCTCCCGCAGGGCGTCTTCCAGGGCACCGCACAACAAATGGCCCAGGGTAATGTGCATTTCCTGAATGCGGCTGGTGCGGTCCGAGGGCACCACCAGCAGCGGATCGGCCAGCCGGGTCATGGCCCCGCCATCGCGTCCGGAAAAGCCCGCCGGGACCGCCCCCCGCGCCCGCGCCGCCCGCAGGGCCCGCAGGACGCTGGGGCTGTTGCCGGAGGTGGACAGGCCGATCACCACATCCCCGGGCCGCGCCAGCGCCATCACCTGCCGGGCGAACACCTGGTCATAGCCCAGGTCGTTGGCGGTGGCCGTGAGCAGGGTGCCATCGGCCGTGAGCGCCATCGCCGGCAGGGCCTGCCCTTCCCGCTCGTACTGGCACACCAGCTCGGTGGCCAGGTGCTGGGCGTCGCTGGCGCTGCCCCCGTTGCCGCAAAAAAACAGCGTGCCCCCCTGGGCGATGGCCCGGGTGCACACCGCCACCAGGGCGGCAAAGGGCTCGGCCAGAGTGTCGCGGACCCGGGCCGCCAGGGACAGGTGCTCGTCCCACTCGGCACGGAAAAGGGCTTCGGAAAACTGGGAGGCCATCCCGACTCCTGCATGACCAGGGAACAGATTGCGTCCCGAGCACTATGCCGCCCCCGCCGCCCCCACACCAGACGGAAATGCGGTCAGGGCCCCGGTGGTTTGTGCGGGAGGCGGGCCAGCAACGGATCCACCCAGGCCGGTGGCAGCAAGGCGCCCAGCCACGCCGCCAGGGTCAGGGGCCAGGGAAAGGCGATGCGGGCCTTGTTGCGGGCCAGCCCCCGCACGATGTGCCGCGCCGCCCGCTCGGCCGACCAGACCTGTGGCATGGGAAAGGCGTTCACGGCGGTCAGCGGTGTGGCCACGAAGCCCGGCATGATCACCGTGACCGCCATGCCCCGGGACCGCAGCAGCGGCCGCAGGGCTTCGCCCCAGGCGCGCACCGCCGCCTTGGAGGCGCTGTAGGCCGGGGCGCCCGGCTGGCCCCGGAACCCGGCCAGGGAGGCCATCACCGCCACCTGCCCCCCGCCCCGGGCGCTCATGGCCGGCAGCACCGGCAGCACCGTGTTCAGCACCCCGGCCAGATTGGTGGCGAACACCGCCCGCACCTGGGCGGCGGATTCGGGTTCGCCGCCCACCGTTCCCGCGGAAACGCCCGCATTGGCGATCACCAGATCCAGGGGGCGCACGGCCTCCGCCGCCGCCACCACCGCGGCCATGGCCTCGGCCTCGGTCACGTCGGCGGGCGCCACCACCGCCTCGGCGCCCCGGGCCCGCACCTGTGCCGCCACGGTGTGCAGCGGATCGGGCCGCCGCCCCACCAGGACCAGCCGCCGGCCCGGCCCCGCCAGGGTCGTGGCCAGGGCCGCGCCCAGGCCGCTGCCCGCCCCGGTGATCAGCACATGGCCGGGGGGCCGAAGGGAAAAGGGGTGTCTCATCACAAAACCCTCGCAAAACCGTTCTTGATTCTCGTCCCGTCCCCGGGGCACCGTCACCAGGGGACCAGAGCCAATGGCGGTCACGGGGACGCATGGGACCGCGTGACTCCGCTCCAGACCGACCAGCGGGAGAAACGCATGCGGGCGATACTGGCCAGCCTGGGCGCCTTTCTAAGCGCGGGCTTCCGCCCCGGCCACCCGCTGGCCCGGGCCATCACCATCATGTTGCTCATCAAGGTGATGGTGCTGATCATTATGAAGACCACGTGGTTCGACGCCGGCGGTCCCGAGACCCCCCCCATCCTGCCGACCCACCCGAGCCCAGGGAGGACGCCCCATGGAGCTTGAAGCCGTCGGTCTCGCCCGCGTGCAGTTCGCGGTTACCGCCATGTACCACTTTTTGTTCGTGCCCCTCACCCTGGGGCTGAGCTTTCTCATGGCGATCATGGAGACCGTTTATGTCATGACCAACCGCCCCATTTGGCGCGATATGACCAAATTCTGGGGCAAGCTGTTCGGCATCAACTTCGCCATGGGGGTGGCCACCGGCATCACCATGGAATTCCAGTTCGGCACCAACTGGTCCTATTATAGTCATTATGTTGGCGACATTTTCGGCACCCCGCTGGCCATCGAAGGCATGATGGCCTTCTTTCTGGAATCCACCTTCGTCGGCCTGTTCTTCTTTGGCTGGGATCGCTTGTCCAAGCGTGGCCACCTGGTGGTGACGTGGCTGGTGGCCCTGGGGTCCAACCTGTCGGCGCTGTGGATTCTGATCGCCAACGGCTTCATGCAGCATCCCGTGGGCAGCGAATTCAATTTCAAGACC
>CAZHRQ010000092.1:0-10921 GCA_964535075.1 uncultured Rhodobacterales bacterium
TTGCCCGCCGGTCACCAACGCCTGCCTTTGGCCCAGTACGAGCGCGCCACCCTCATCGCCCGCTGGCTCCAGGCCCACAAACCCCGGGCCAAGGTGATGCTGCTGGACGCGGAAGCGGACCGGTCCGGGGCCGCCCTGTTCGAGCATGTGTGGCGGGAGCTGTTCCCGGGCCGAGTGGAACGGGTGGCCGGGCCCGCGGGGCGGGTCACCGCCGTCGCCCCCGATGCCATGACCCTGACCACCAGCACGGGCCAGCGCCACACGGCGGCGGTGGCCTCGGTGGTGCCGCCGCAGCGCGCGGCCCTGATTTGTGCCCAGGCCGGCCTGGCCGCGCCCACCGGCTGGTGCCCGGTGGACCCCCAGACCTTCCAGGCGCGGGGGCGGCCGGCGGTGCAAGTGGTGGGGGATTCGGCCGACGTCGCGCCCCTGCCCAAGTCTGCCACCATCGCCACCAATGCCGGTGGCGTGGCCGCCTCGGTGCTGGTGCAGCGTTTGCAGGGCCAGCGGCCGGAAAGTCCCATCCTTATTCACAACTACTATGCCCTGGCCGGCCGGGACTACGGCCTGTCCTGGGCCGGGGTCTACGATCTGCATCCCTCGGGCTACCTGCCGGTGCCGGGCAGCGAGGCGGAAAGCCCCCTGACGGCACCGGAATCATGGCGCCGGCGGGAGGCCGACAACGCCCGGGGGGCCTTCGCCAGCCTCACCGCCCAGACCTGGGGTGACCAATAGCGGGGGGTGACCAATAGCGGGGGGTGAACGGTCGCACGGGCGAGGCCGGTGCCGTGTTATTCGGTAATGGTGTCCAGGGCTTGCCCGATCACGTGCCAGGCGTGATCGAGTTGTTCTTCGGTGATGCAATAGGGCGGCATGAGGTAGATCACGTTGCCCAGGGGACGGATCAGCACGTTGTTTTCCAGGAAAAAGGCTTTCAGTCGGGCGCCGATGGCGGCGGTGTAGCCCGCGTCCTCGCTGGCCACGGTCAGGGCGGCGATGGTGCCGGTGACCCGGGGATGCGTGACCCGGGGATGACTGGCCAGGGGGGCGAGATGTTGGCGGTGCCGGGCCTCGATCGCCTGTAACCGCTCGGGAATATCGGGGGCCGCCAGCAGCTTCAGGCTGGCCGCCGCCGCCGCACAGCCCAGGGGGTTGGCGGTGAAGGAATGGCCGTGGGCGAAGGCGTGGGCGAAATCCTCGTCCAGGAAGCCCTGATAAATGGTGTCGCGGCAGGCGGTTACCGCCAGCGGCAGGGCGCCGCCGGTCAGGCCCTTGGACAGGCACATGAGATCGGGAGTCAGGCCGCAACGGCTGGCGGCAAAGACCCGCCCGGTACGGCCGAATCCGGTCATCACCTCATCGAAAATCACCAGCACATTGTGGTCGCGCAGGCGCGAGACCACCGCACGCATGAACTCCGGACGCACCATGCGCATGCCGGAAGCCCCCTGCACCAGGGGCTCCATGATCATGGCCACCGTTTCCCAGGCGTGCCGGTCCAGGTATTCGTCCAGGGCGGCCAGGGCCTCGTGCTCCTTGCGGTCCACCTCGCCGTCGCCGGCCCAGGTCTCGGGCCAGGGCATCATGTCCACGGAAAACAGGTGGCTGGCGAAGGGCTGGAAAAAACCCGAGCCGCGCCCGGCACTCATGGCGCCGAAGGTGTCGCCGTGATAACCGCCCTGGAAGGCCAGGAAGCGGCGGCGTTGGGTGTCTCCCTTGTTGTAGTGGTATTGCACCGCCAGTTTCAGGGCCACCTCCACCGCCGTGGAGCCGTTGTCGGAAAAAAACACCCGGTTGATGCTTTGGGGCAGCACGGCGGTGAGCCGCTCGGCCACCTCCACCGCCGGCGCGTGGGTGAAGCCGGCGAAGATCACGTGCTCCAGGGTGCGGGCCTGATGGGCGATGGCGTCGGCGATCTCTGGCTGGGCGTGGCCGTGCAGGGTTACCCACCAGGAGGAGATCATGTCCAGGATTTCCCGACCGTCGGGGGTGCGCAGCACGGCGCCCTCGGCGCTGGCGATGGGCACGGGCGGCGGCGCCGTGGCCTCCTGGGTGAAGGGGTGCCAGATGTGGCTGCGGTCCAGGGCCACCAGGTCGGTGGCCGGGTCCTGGAAGTCGGGAAAGGGGGTATCGGTCATGACGGCAGCCTTTCCAGCAACGGCGCGGGCAGGGGATGGGCGGCCAGGGTGGCCGCGTCGGGGGGAATCGGGAAGCGGGGCAGGTGGGCCAGCACCGGCACGCCGCCCCAGTGTTCCAGGGCGGTGTGGTTTTCCGGGTGGGGCGGGCCGTTGAGAATCAGCCCTGCCACCGTCAGGCCACGACCGTGCAGGGCCTCCAGGGTCAGCAGGGTGTGGTTGAGGGTGCCCAGGGTGGAGCGGGTGACCACCAGCACCGGCAGCCCCAGGGCGGCCATGAGGTCCACCAGCAGCCAGTCATCGGCCAGGGGCACCAGCACGCCGCCGGCGCCTTCCACCAGAATCGGGCAGTTCAGGACGGGCGGCCGGAGGTCGTGGCGGCACAGGACACGGCCCTCCCGCCGCGCGGCGTCGGCGGGGCTCATGGGGGCCTGAAGCCGCACCCCTTCCGGCAGCACCCGCGCGGACGGCAGGGCGGCGAGGCGGGCCACGGTCTGGGAATCCGTTTCCTCCTCCAGTCCCGCCTGCACCGGCTTCCAGTACACGGCGGCCGGCCAGTGGCGCATCAACCACGCCGAAACCAGCGTCTTGCCCACGCCCGTGTCGGTGCCCGTGACCAGGATGCCGCGCATGGAAGGTGTCCCGCTGATGAGTGGTCAGGTTTCCACCGTCTCCACGGTGAAGCCGGCCTCGGCAATCATGCGCAGTGTGGCCGAGTTGTCCAGGCCCTCGGTGTTGAGATAGCCCTCGGCGAACACGCTGTTGGCGGGGTAGAGGGCCAGGGCCTGGAGACTGCCCAGGTGGACCTCCCGCCCGCCGGCGGCGCGGAGTTCCGCATCGGGGTTCACGAAGCGGAACAGGGCCAGGGCCCGCAGGCAGGCCACCGGTGTGAGGTCGTGACGGGGCCCCAGGGCGGCGCCCGGCACATGGACGTAGAAGTTCACGGGAATGGAGCGGGCGTCCAGGCGGCGCAGGGTGGTGGCCAGGGTCACCACCTCCTGTGGCGTTTCCCCCATGCCCAGGATCACGCCGCTGCAGACCTCCAGGCCCTCGGCCCGGGCGGCCTCCAGGGTGGCCACCCGGTCGGCATAGGTGTGGGTGGTGCAGATGTCGCCGTACAGGGATTCGGCGGTGTTGAGATTGTGGTTGTAGCGGTCGAGGCCGGCGGCCTTGAGGGTGGCGGCGGCCTCCCGGTCCAGGAACCCCGCCGACAGGCACACTTCCACCGGGACCGTATCCTTGATGCGGCGCACCACCTCGGCCATGTGGGCCACGCGCGGCGCCCGGGGGCCCCGGCCGGCCATCACCATGCAGTAACGATAGGCCCCGGCCTCGGCGGCGGCCCGGGCCTCGGCCAGCAGATCGGCGTCGGGTTTCAGGGCATAGCGGGGGATGTCGGCGTCACTGCCCTTGGCTTGGGCGCAGTAGCGGCAGTCCTCGGGGCAGGCGCCGTTCTGGGCATTGTTGAGGATGTGCACCCGTACCCCGTTGCCGAAATGATGATGCCGCACCCGCCACGCCGCATGCAGCAGGGGGAGCAGCGGCAGGGTGGGGTCGGTGAGCAGGCGCAGGGCATCGGCCTCGGCCACCGGGGCACCGGCCAGGGCGGTCTCGGCAAGGCGGTCCAGAAAGGCGAGGGCGGAAGCAGGCTGGTCCATGGATCTTTCCGTTGCAGGGCCCTCAGGGAGCCGGGCTGTGAACAAAGAGAATGTGCCAGGTAAGGATGGCGGGGCCGTCCCCTTCCAGCACCCGGCACACCCGGCGCAGGGCCGCCGCCGACAGGGGCCGGTGACCGGGCGCGGGCAGGTGGGCGCCGGTGCCCCGCAGCCGGGTCAGGAACGCCCGGGCGGTGGCATGGGTCTCGGTCAGGTGGGTTTCGGTCACCTGGAAGCCGGCGGCGCGCCAGCCCTCGGCCCCGGGCCAGACCGGGGTGCCGCAGGGCAGGCCAAGTCGGGCATGGGCGGCCCGCCATTCGCGGAAGGTAGCATCCCCCAGCGTGGCACACCAGAGCCCGCCCCCCGGTCGCAGCACCCGGCGCCAGCCGGCCACGGCGGCCATCGGATCGGTGAACCACTGGGCGGTCAGGGCGCTGGCCACGGTGTCCACGCTGGCCGGGGCCAGGGGCAGGGGGGCTCCGCCATCCAGGCACAGGCCGGGCATGGCGGGGCCCAGGCGGTGCCGGCACTGGCGTACCATGGCCGGGGCCAGATCGCTCGCGACCAGCCAGTCGGCCCGGGGGTGCAGATGGGCGCTCAACAGGCCGGTGCCGCAGCCGATCTCCAGCACCCGCCCCAGGCGCGCCGGCATGCGGGCGGCGAGCCGATCCGCCACCTGGCGCTGCAAGGGGGCATGCTGGTCATAGTGGCCGGCGGCCGCGCCGAAACGGGCGGCCACCGCCCGGTGACGGTCATCGGTGGTCATGGGCGGGAAGGGTTTCGGCAAAGGCGCGCACCTGCTCGGCGCACCATGCGGGATGGGTCAGGGGCAGCACGTGGCCCGCCTCTTGTTGCCACCGTACGGTGGCGAAGGTGGCGGTGGTGAGCGCCGGCGGCACAATGGCATCGGCGCCGCCGGCCAGGGCCAGCACCGGGCCGGGGAAGGCGGCCAGGGCCGGGCGGGCGTCCAGGGTGGCGAGCCGGGTCAGGGCGGCCCGCAGGGGCTCGACGTCGGGCAGCCGGGCCGGGGACGGCGTGGGATCACCGGCGCGGCGGCGGAATTCGGCCAGCATGGCGGCCGGGTCCTGATCCAGCAACATCTGCATGCGCGCCAGCACCCGCGGCGCCACGCCCTGGGGCAGGTCGGGGGCACGGGCCAGCCGGGCAAAGCCATTGAGGCTCACCAGGCCCGTCAGCGGCACCGGGGCGTTTTCCAGCAGCCACGCCACGCCCATGGAGTGGCCCACGCCGATCACCGGCCGGTCGCCGGGCAGGGCAGGCACCCGGGCCCGGCCGCTGAAGCCCAGGTCCACCCGCTGTACGGTCAGCGAGTCTGGCAGATGCCGCATCAGTGGCCGCCATACCCCCGGGCCATAGGCAAAGCCATGCACCAGCAGCAGCACCGGATCAGCGGTCATGGGCGAGGGTCTCCAGCAGAACGGCCAGGTGGTCCAGATCCGCCTCCGTATGCCCCGCCGACAGGGCCAAACGCAACCGTGCCGTGCCCGGCGGGACCGTGGGCGGGCGGATGGCCACCGCCAGCAGGCCGTGATCTTCCAGACGGCGCTGGGCGGCCAGGGCGCGGGTCTCGGCCCCCAGAATCACCGGCACTATCTGGGTGGTGGAGGGGCCCGTGTCCAGCCCCGCTGCCCGCAACCGCCGGCGCAGGTGGCCGGCCCGGGTTTGCAACCGTTCGCGGGCCGGGGCCAGGGCGGGTAAACGGTCCAGGGCCGCCCCCAGCGCCCCCAGCACCGGCGGCGGCAGGGCGGTGGCATAAATAAAGCTCGCCGCCCGGTTAATGAGGTAGTCCCGGACCAGGGCGCTGGTGGCCACGAAGGCGCCATAGCCCCCCAGGGCCTTGCCGCAGGTGCCCACCACCGCGTCGATGCGCCCGGGAAAGGCCGCCGCCAGCCCGTGGCCGCCCGGGCCGAGCACGCCGGTGGCATGCGCCTCGTCCACCACCAGGAAGGCGTGATAGCGCTCGCGCAGGAACACCAGTCCCGCCAGATCGGCCCGGTCGCCGTCCATGCTGAACACGCTTTCGGTCAGGATGAAGCGGGGCGCGTCGGTGCGGCCCTCCCGCCGCAGCAGGGTTTCCAGGTGGTCCAGGTCGTTGTGGCGATAGCGCACTGGCCGCACGCCGGCGGTGGCCAGCCCCTGGTGCAGGCTGGCGTGGATCAGGCGGTCGGCGAACACCCGGGGCGTTGTGGGCAAGACCCGGCCATCCAGCAGCGCCGCCAGCAGGCCGGCATTGGTGGCGAACCCGCCGCCCCACAGCAGGGCGCTTTCGGTTCCCTTGAGCGCGGCCAGCCGGGTCTCCAGGGTCTCGAACAGGGGAAGATGGCCGCACACCAGACGGGAGGCGGTGCTGCCGGTGCCCCATACCCGGGCGGCCTCGGCGGCGGCTTGGGCTAAAGCGGGTTCACGGGCCAGCCCCAGGTAATCATTGCCGGAAAAGTTCACCAGTACCCGGCCATGACGCCGCAGGCGCCCGGCGGCCAGGGGGGTGGCGGGGATCAGGGTGCGATGGCCCGCGCCGGCCCGGCGCTCGGCCAGGAAGGCGGCATAGGCCCGGGCGGCGGGCAACTCGGTCATGGGGTCAGCACATAGCCGTCGCCGGGGGCCGTGCGCAACAGGGTTGGGTTCTCGGGATCGGCTTCCAGCTTCTGGCGCAGATGATAGACGTGGGTTTCCACCGTGTGGGTGTCGGTGCTGGGATCCAGGCCCCACACCTCCGTCAGCAGGGTGTCGCGGGGACACGGCGCGGGCGCCGCCGCCAGCAGGGCCGTGAGCAGGGCGGCTTCCTTTTCCGTTAGGGTGAGGGGAGGCGCGTCCGCCCGCACCATCTGGCGGGTCTGGGGGTGGAAGCGCCATGGGCCCACGGCGTGGCCGGGCAGGGCCCGCGCCAGTCGCGCCAGCAGCGGTGCAAGTGGGGTGGGCAGAGGCAGGGCGCTGTCGGGCCGGTCCGGTGGCGCCGCACCCAGGCACACCAGGGCGTCCGGCGGAACCTCGGGGACCCACGCCGTCTCGGCCAGCAACACCGGCGGCGCGGGCGCGGCGGCCAGCGCCTCGGGCACGGCCTCTTGGTGCGCCACCACAGTCACCTGCCAGCGGGGATCATGGGCCAGTTGCCGGGCCAGGGCGGTGCGTGCCACCGGGTCGGCCACGGCCAGGATCAGGGGATGAGAAACGAGGGTCATGCTGGGGTCCCGCCCGAAAACCGTTGGGCAGGGCCGCGACGCCACCGGAAACGGGGGCACGGGTGGGGCATGGAAGGGGGTCCTTTCGTGGGGGGCCTTGACCGCGATCGGCTCCATGGTGGTTGCCTGGAATCACTCCAGAACCGTTAGCCATTGTTTACATGCAATTTGCCCTGGTTTTCTCCAGTTTTGCCGGGGTTCGATACTAATGGAGGTCGTGACATTCCGGTAAGGTTGGATAGCCTTAACAGAAGGTAAACGGCAGCGCAGGGCAGGAAGGCCTGAACGTTCGGCCTCTCCGCCAATTGGAGGGTGAAGTGTGGGGGATGACGGACTCGGAACGACGGTGCGGCTGGGGGTCGTTGGTCGCGAGGCCCCGGCGGCGGAGTCGGTTCCCCTCTTTACTGTCTTGTCCTTCCAGGGGCGGGTGCAGCCACTGGCACGGTGGTGGCCCATGGTGAAGGACGTGTGTGACGGTATTGGTCGGCGGGGGGGCTCCTTCCTCACGTTGGACCATGCTGTTTTGGTGGAGGCCCTGTGTCTCCACCGCCTCCCGGTGGTGTGGTTGGGCAACCATGCCGTCGCGGAGGCGGTGGAGCGCGCCGGGGCGGCGGTGTTTACCCGGTTGACCGTCGCCCATGGCGCGGAGTCTTGCCATGCCCATCGCCTGTTGCCCCGAGATGCCGGGCGGCGGCCCGGTGCCTCTTTTGCCGTATGATCAACCATCATTGCCGGACCGCAGAGGAGGCCGGCTTGACGGAGGACTGACCTGATGATGACCTTGATTCCCGTTTCCTTCTGGCGCCGGGCGCTGATGCTGGTGATGTTGTGGGTGATGTGGCCCACCGCTCTGCCGGCCGCCCCTCTGGCGCCGACCGCCTCGTCGATGGTGGGGTCGGAGGTGGAAACGCCTATGATAATGGCGGGGGGGAGTGTTTCAATCCCCTCCTGATTCCGTGATCCACAGCGCCGGACCTTTATCCCCCTATTCCCCAGACGGAGCCACCCATTGACGACATGATGGCGTGATTGTGATATAAGAATCATAGCGTTATCGTCTACATGGAGGGGAAGGAATGGCCCATCCGATCGGTGAAAATGAAACCGGGGTTCTGCGGCTCGATTTCGACCGTCGGCTGAAGCTGGAAATCCATGGCTCGAAGGTCACCTCCGATGCGGGGCTTCTTCCCTTTCGGGAATTGGACGACGCTCTCGGATTGTCCGAAGTGGCAGGTGAACGGCTGGTCGATCCGCGAACCGGCAAGAATGGTCAGCATGGAATGACGGGCCTGTTCCGGCAGTCCACCTTCGGTCGCCTCGGCGGCTACGAGGACGTGAACGACGCCGACCGCCTTGTGTGATCCGGCCATGCGATGGATCGTCGGCGGTCATGCCGTAGCCAAGGAGGGAGCATCAGCCAGCCAGATGGGGCGGTTCGAGACCGAGTTCTTGGGAACCGATGACAACCTCGCCGCCCTGGCAGACCTGTCAGGGGCCTGGATCGACCGGGTCCATGACCGTCGCCCACCGAAGATGATGGTCTTCGACATGGACTCCAGCGTCAGCCCGACCTATGGCGACCAGGAAGGCACGGCCTACAACGGCCACTTTGGTTGCACCTGCTATCCCCGCTGTTCCTGTTCAACCACATGGGCGACCTGGAGCGGTGTTCTCTGCGGCCCGGCAACGTCCACAGTGCCGACGGCTGGCGTGACGTGCTGGAGCCGATAGTCGAACGCTACAAGGAGCGGCAGGTTCGGCTCTACTTTCGCGGTGACGCAGCGTTTGCCTCACCGGACATCTACGAATACCTGGAAGCCGAGGGCATTCTCTATGCGCTCCGCCTGCCCGCCAATAAGGTTCTCCAGGAATGCATCGCTCATCTGCTCCGCCGCCCGGTCGGCCGTTCGCCGAAGTATGTTCAGCGGTTCTATGCCAGTTTCAGCTACCAGGCCGGATCGTGGAACAGGAAACGCCGCGTGGTCGCCAAGGTCGAATGGCATCCCGGCGAACTGTATCCCCGCGTCGGCTTCATCGTCACCAACCTGAGCCGTCTGGCCGAGCGGGCCGTCGTCTTCTACTATCATCGTGGCACGGCGGAGCAATGGATCAAGGAAGGCAAGAACGCCATCAAATGGACCCGGCTGTCATGCCGCAAATTCCGCAACAACGAGGTCCGATTCCATCTTCACGCTCTGGCCTACAATCTCGCTAACGTCATGCGGACCTTGGCGTTGCCGAGCGAAATCGAGCACTGGTCGCTGACCACTTTGCGGGAAAAGCTGGTCAAGAACGGAGCCAAGGTCGTCGCCCATGGTCGGTACGTCACGCTCCAGATGGCGGAAATCGCCGTGTCTCGCGACCTGTTCCAAAAAATCCTGCGGCTGATCGACGAATTGCGACGGCCAATTCTGGCGAGGGCTTGAACGGAGAAAAGAGCAAGATGACGAAGGGACAAGTGTGTCCGAACGAGGTGGAATCCAACCGAAACAGGGTGCCAAAGGCCTTCCGGTGGTCGAAAGTTCGGTCCAGCGGGCGGAAATGCCGTTCATGCTTCCAAAGCGGGGCCTGTTCGGCTACCATCCGGGCTGAATTTAGAAGGCATCTGGGGAATGTCGGATAAGATGCCCAAGGGAAAGCCGTGCCGTGGATCACGTGAATAGTGCCAAAAATGGCTTCTCAGAAACGATTTTGGGCGCTACCATCCCGTTAAGATTGAGAATCAAGGTCCAAAACCGCAATGTTGCCGGCCCAATAGTGTCCGGCAGCCGGATTTTGGACTTCATATGGGAAATGTCGGCTCAAAGAATTCAGAGGCTGAAGTAATGGTCGAATGCATTGAAAGAACGTGCCCCTCGTGTGGCGCTGAGTCCGCTACAAAGCTGGAACGGTACAGTCATGAGGACTGGGACAATGTTCAGTGTGGATCGTGCGGATTCATCTATCTCAATCGCGCTCCGGTTTACGAAGCCCTCTCCGAAGACCTCTCCTGGTCAAAGCAATTCAAGATTGAGGAAAAACGCCGCAAGAAAAAGCAGCCGGTCGCGGCGTGGTTGGGTGAGAAAGCCCGGTGGCGGTTACACATCAAACGCGATGACGAGTGGGCATATATTTCGGACAAAATCGAATCCGGGCGCGTATTGGACGTTGGATGCGGAGCGGCCAACCGCATCCCTGCACAGTTTACACCTTTTGGCATTGAAATCGAAAAAGAGGCTGCGCTGAATTCAAATGAAGAGATGTCTCGTTCCGGTGGGCGCGTTGTTCATGCTCCGGCGCTCGAAGGGCTAGCTGAATTTGAAAATGCGTTTTTCGATGGCGTAATTATGCGTTCCTATTTGGAGCATGAGGCAAGGCCGAAGAATGTTCTGGAGGAGACGCTTCGAATACTGAAACCGGGTGGTGTGATTTATGTGAAGGTCCCAAATTTTGCTACGCTAAACCGGATTGTTCGCGGGCGAGAATGGTGTGGGTTCAGATTTCCTGGTCACCTTAATTACTTCACTATCCGATCTATGCGACGTCTCGCCGAAAGCGTGGGATACGATTTCGAACTTCGTAACACCGCTACGCGATACACGAACGACAACATGCACTGCTTCCTCACAAAGCGCGCCGCATCGAGTTAGGGGCGACATCTCAACCTTCTCAGTGGCGCATTCATGCGAGGTGCCGATGGTGTCGTGCTGGTTTCGAATGGCTGATTTCGGTTATCATCATCTTGGCGCTGTCGTTCCTTTCCGTGAGGCTCATTTTCGGCGCCCGACGTGACCCGGCAAACGGGTCAGGTCTGGTGTGTCTGTTTGGATCTGGCAGAGGCCCCCTAGAGCGGATCGCACCCAATCGGGTTCACTCTGTGAACCGGATTGGGGGCGTGAATCCGCTCTAAATCATATAGATAGAGCCGATTCACGCGGTCAATGGGACCCGAGAA
>CAZHRQ010000093.1:0-4392 GCA_964535075.1 uncultured Rhodobacterales bacterium
GGCGACCAGCCCTCCGCCCCTCTGGTCTGCATGGCAAACTGACTCATGCTGAGGGGACGGCACCATTGTGTCGGTCCACCGCCCTGGGGTAGCTTTATGGTGGGGAAATGACAGGACCGTAACTGGAAATGGGGCGGGAATCGCATCATGTGGAGCCGCATGACACTGCCGGCAAAATTTATGACACTGGCCGGGATCGTGATCGTCGTGGTGCTGACCGGCATCTTCGGTTACGGCATCCTGGATAAGAGCCGGGAGATTCGCAATTCCGCCGAACGGGTCAGCCACAGCGAGCTGTTGTCCGTCAAGGATTTCGGCGTGCAAATCATGACGTTGCGCCCTCAGGATACCGAGGAAATCGGCATCAAGGTGTTCAACGGGTGGTTCGAGCGCCGTAATGAGGACTATGACGGCGAGCTATGGACCGTGTGGGGCCCCAAGGTCGCCAGCTTCCAGAAGGACGCAATGGGGGTGGAAGACACCAAGCCCGTCCGGGATGCCGTGGACGAACGGGCCCTGGCCGACAAGACCCTGATTACCGAGCAGGTGGACCAAAGCCTGCGCATGAGCCTGCCCGTGGTGCTGGGGGTGACGCCCGGTGCCGATCAGGAGGTCTGTTTCAGCTGCCATGGTGCCATGGGGATGGAAAAGGGGGACGTGCTGGCGGTGTTGTCCAGCCGCCTCGACCTGAGCCAGGAGCTGGCGGCGCGCAATGCCACTATTATCGGTATGGTGGTGGTGTGGGTCCTGGTGCTGGGTGGCGCCTTGGTGGGGATTTCCGTGCTGTTGCACCGTGTGGTGGTCACCCCCCTGCACCGACAGGAAGAAGTCATGACCTCGTTGCGGGAAGGTAACCTGGATGTGGAGGTGCCCGATCAGCGACGGGGAGACGTGGTGGGCGAAATTGGCCGCGCCGTGAAGGTCTTCCGTGACGGCCTGCGCCAGAACCGGGACATGGAAGCCGAGGCCGACCGCCAGCGTGAGGTCCGGGAACAGCGGGCCCGCCATATTGAGGAGGTCACGGGGCAGTTCGAGGCGCGGGCCGCCGGCTTGCTGGATCAGGTCAATCAGGCGGCGCACAGCCTGCAGGACACGGCCGAGCAGATGAACAAGATGGCCGATGCCACCTGTGACCGGGCCATCACCGTGGCCGCTGCCACCGAGCAGGCCTCCACCAATGTGGAAACGGTGGCCGCGGCAGCGGAACAACTCAGCGCCTCCATTGGGGAAATCGGCCAGCAGGTGAGCCATTCCACTCAGGTGACCCACACTGCTTCCGCCGAGGCGGAACAGGCCCAGGCCACCATATCCGCCCTGGAAACGGCCACCGGGCGTATCACCGACGTGGTGCGCCTGATCAGCGAGGTGGCCGAACAGACCAACCTCCTGGCCCTGAACGCGGCGGTGGAGGCAGCCCGCGCCGGCGAGGCCGGCAAGGGCTTCGCCGTGGTGGCTGGGGAGGTCAAGAATCTTGCCAACCAAACCACCCGGGCCACCGGCGACATCAACGAGCAGATCTCGGAGGTCCAGTCGGGGGCCAGCCATGCGGTTCAGGCCATCGATGCGATCGTCAAGGTGGTGCGCGAGGTGCAGGAAGTCGCCTCCAATGTGGCGGCCGCCGTTGAGCAGCAGAACGCCGCCACCCAGGAAATCGCCCGCAACGTGGCCGAGGCGTCCACCGGGACCCAGGAGGTGGCGCAGAACATCTCGTCCGTGCGTCAGGCCGCCGAGGAATCGGAAGGCGTGGCCACTCAGGTGCTGGAGGCGGCCCGAGAGCTTTCCCGTCAGGCCGACGATATTCAGGCCCTGGTGCGCGACTTCCTGGAAGATGTGCGCCGCGCCTGAGGGCTGTTGTTCCCACCCTCGTGCTTCCTGTGACCCTAATGTGGATGGCCTGCCTTGTCCGACCCGCAATCTGATCCGGAACCCCTGCGTCACCTGAGCATTGCCACCCATGAAGCCGTGGTGATGCCCATCCATCGGGCCGGTTGGCCTTTCATCGGCCTGTTCGCGCTCGTGACCCTAGCCCTGGGGTGGTTGTGGCTGCCGCTGGGGGTATTGGGCCTGCTGGCTACCGGCTGGTGCGTGGCCTTTTTTCGCGACCCGCCGCGTCGGGTGCCCACGGGACCGGGGCTGGTGATCAGTCCCGCCGACGGCGTGGTGCAGGCGGTGGTGCCTGCCACCCCCCCGTCGGAACTGGAACTGGGGCCCGAGGACGTGGGCAGCCGGATTTCCATCTTCATGAACGTGTTCAATGTGCACGTGAATCGCAGCCCCGTGCCGGCGACGGTGGGGCAGAGCGTTTATGTGCCGGGGCGTTTCCTGAACGCCAGCCTGGACAAGGCCAGTGCGCATAACGAACGGCGGTTGTGGCGGCTGGACATGGCGGACGGCACGCGGCTGGCGGTGGTGCAGATCGCCGGTCTGGTGGCGCGACGGATCGTCGCCCTGGCCGAACCGGGCCAGCCCCTGGCCGCCGGCGAGCGCCTGGGTCTGATCCGCTTTGGCAGCCGGGTGGATGTGTACCTGCCGCCCGGGGTGGAACCCCGGGTCTGGGTGGGGCAGAAGGCCGTGGCCGGCGAGACTCTTCTCGCCGATCTGTCGGCGGCCCGGGTGGGGGAACCGGCACCGGCGCCATCGGCAGCGGTGGTCCGCTGATGGCAGCCCGCCGCCGTCGCCGCCTGAGCCATGGCGCCACCGTGCCCCGGGTGGTGCCCAACATGGTCACCATCCTGGGGCTCTGTGCCGGTATGACGGCCGTGCGTTTCGCCACGGAGTCCCAGTGGCGCCTGGCGGTGGCGGCCATCATGGTGGCCGGCATTCTGGATGGCCTGGACGGCCGGGTGGCCCGCATGCTCAAGGGCGTCAGTCGTTTTGGTGCCGAGCTGGACAGCTTGTCCGACATTGTGTGTTTCGGCGTGGCGCCGGCGCTGGTCCTTTATCTGTGGGTGCTGGACCAGTTCGCCGGTGCCGGCGGCTGGGCGGTGGCGTTGTTGCTGACCGTGGCCACCGCCCTGCGTCTGGCACGGTTCAACACCATGCTGGGCGCCCCCAGCCTGCCCCCCTGGGCGCACAATTTCTTTCAGGGTGTGCCGGCGCCGGCCGGGGCGGCCATCGCCCTGTTGCCCATGGCGCTGACCTTCCAGTTCGGTCCCGGGACTTTTGATCATCCCCTGCTGGTGGCGAGCTTCGTGGTCCTGGCGGCGGCCCTGATGGTGAGCACCGTGCCCACGTGGTCCTTGAAACGCACCCGCATTCCCCGGGGCTGGGTGCCGGGACTGCTGTTGCTGGTGGGATTGGGGGCGGCGTTGGCCGTGAGCCACCCCTGGGGCACGCTGGCGGCGGTGGGGGGGCTTTATCTGGGAAGCATCCCCCACAGCCTGATGGCCTTTCGGCAGCAGAAACACCGCCGGACCCCGGTGTCCACCGACGAAGGCGCTCCCTAAGAGTCTCCGGGTAGAGCCTATCGCCGTCAATGGGACCCATTTTCGGGTCCCATTGACGGCGATAGGCTCTATCTATTTGATTTAGAGCGGATTCACACACCAAATCTGGTTCACAACGTGAACCCGATTGGGTGCGACCTGCTCTAGTGGGACATGAGAATAGGCAGGCCGGCGTGGTAAAGCACGTGCCGGGTGGCACCGCCCAGGATCATTTCCCACAGTCGGCTGTGAGTATAGGCCCCCATCACCAGCAGGTCGGCCCCCTTGGTTTCCGCCGCCGACAGCAAGGCCGGGCCCACCGCCGTGCGCGTATCCAGTTCCTCAACTTCGGCTGTCAGACCCCGCCACGCCAGACTGTTGGCGAGGTCGCGGGCACTGGCGCAATAGTCGTTTCTGGACGCAGAGCGGCAGTCGTTGAGGGAGAGCACCGTAATATGCTCGGCCCGTTCCAAGAAGGGCAGGGCGCCGCCCACCGCCCGGGCCGCTTCCGCCGAGCCGTTCCAGGCCACCAGGACCCGGCTGCCCACCTGCTCGGTCACGGCAGGCGGCGCCACCAGCACCGGCCGCCCGCCGGCCAGCAAAGCGGCATTGGTTTCCAGCAGGGAGGCCAGGTCTTCGTCCTGGCTGGGGCGAGGCACGACCGTCATGTCCGCCAGCCGGCTGAGGGCGGCCACCGTATCTTCCTCATCCCCTTCCGTGATTTGCAGGGCGAGGGTGGCGCCATCGGTCGGCGCGGGCGGGTCGGCCACCACCGGGACCCCTTCCGTTTTCGCGACGGTCTCGAACAGGGCCTGGGCGCGGGTCAATCGCATGGCGTTGTGCTTTTCCGCCGCCGCCATCAGGTCCTCGATCATGGCGCCGGACATGCCTTCCCCCACCACCGGCACCGACCGGGCGGGATCGGCCCGCACATGCAGGGCTTGCACGTGGGCGCCCTGACCCCGGG
>CAZHRQ010000093.1:4402-10880 GCA_964535075.1 uncultured Rhodobacterales bacterium
CGGGCCACCCGCGGGGCGGTAATCAAGGGAATGCGACCGCTTTCGTCCCCGGTCAGGGGCACCAGGATCATCTTCAGCTCGGTCATGACAGCGTCCTCCGGATTGAGGTCAGCATTCCTAGAGCGGATCGCACCCAATCCGGTTTACAGAGTGAACCCGGTTGGGTGCGATCCGCTCTAAATCAAATAGATAGAGCCGATTCACGCGGTCAATGGAACCCAAGAATGGGTTCCCATTGACCGCGATAGGCTCTAGCAGGCATGGCCTTGGGGTCAGGACTCCGTGGTTCCGAGGCCGGCCCGATCCTGGACCCCCAGGGCCGTACGCACCTTGTCTTGAGTGTGCGCCTTCGTCCCGTTGCTGTCCACCCGGGTCCAGGCGAGGGGCCCCAGGTCGTAGGCTAGTTGTCGTTCCAGCACGGCCTCGCCGGCATCGGACGCGTTGGCCTGTCGGGTGCGGACCCGCTCCCGCATGACGTCCGCCGGAGCTTCCAGCCAAACCCCCTGGAAGGGGACCCCGGCCCGGGCCGCCACGTCCGCGACAGTGGCCCTTTCCTGCGGGTCGGCAAACACGGCATCCACGATGGCTGAATGGCCGGCCTCCACGATGCGGCGGGCCTGGGCCATCAGGGTGTCATAGGTGCGCCGGGTCATCTCTGGGCTGTAGGCGTCCTCGGGCAGGCGGTCCAAGGGCGAGACCCCCCACAACCGCTTGCGCACCACGTCGCTACGCACCACCACGGCCCCCGGGGCCGGTGCCAGGTCTCCGGCGGCGGTGCGGGCCGCCCGCGACTTGCCCGAGCCCGACAGACCGCCAAAGGCCACCAGGCGGGGCCGCGGCGGGTCCAGATAAGCCTCCGCCATGCGCAGATAGCGCCGTGCCGCATCCGGTTGATCGGTGTTGGCGGCGATATGGCTGCGGATGGCGGCCCGCAGGCTCAGGAACAGGGGATAGAGGGCCAATCCCTCGAAATCTTCGGTGAAGGCCAGATAGTGGCTATTGGCCAGGGCCGCCAGGTCGGGGCGGTCGTGTTCCTCCAGGTCCATGAGCAGGAAGGCCCAGTCATAGAGCACATCGATGCTGGGGATGTCGTCCCGGAACTCAATGGCATCGAACAGGATGGGGTGGCCGTTCAACCGGACAATATTGGCCAGATGCAGATCGCCGTGGCAGCGTCGCACCCGACCTTCGGCGCATCGGTGTGCGATAAGGGAGGTCAGGCGGGCAAGCCACGCCCGTTGGGTCGTGCCCAGGGCCTGCCCCCGATCAGAGGGGGTGAAGGTGGTGGCCACCTGGGCGAAGGCGGCGTCGTTGCCGGCAATCAACGCCTCTATGGCCCCAGGGGTGCCGTGGTCCGGCGCCGGGTCGGCGTCCTGGTGGAAGCGGGCGACCGCCTCCGCCAGAATCTCCATGTCACGGCGGCCGATTTCCCCGTTTTGCAACAGGCCATTCAGCAGCAGGGAATCATCAAAGCGCCGCATTTTCACCAGCCAGTCCACCGCCGGGCCTGTTCCATCCAGGGCCAGGGCGCCATCGGCTTCGCGGGTGACCGGGATAATGCCCAGGTAGAGTTCCGGCGCCGTCCGGCGGTTGAGCGTGACCTCTTTCTCACAATAAAAACGCCGGTCTTCCAGTCGACTGTAATCGAGATAGGGAAATGTGACGGCCTTTTTAAGCTTGTAGGCCGTCTCCCCGGCCAGGAACAGCCAGGAGGCATGGGTTTCCCGTGTTTCGACGCTGGCCACGCCGTGAGTGTCAGGATCGCCCAGGAAGGCGACCACGTCGGTCTGGCATGACGGGGTGGTCATGGGCGGCGCTCCTTTCCGGGAACAGGCAGGGCAGCTTCCTAGAGCGGATCGCACCCAATCGGGTTCACATAGTGAACCGGATTGGGTGCGTGAATCCGCTCTAATTCAGATAGATAGAGCCGATTCACGCAGTCAATGGGACCCGAAAATGGGTCCCAGTGATGACCGCGATAGGCTCTAGAGCGGATCGCACCCAATCGGGTTCACTCTGTGAACCGGATTGGGTGCGTGAATCCGCTCTAATTCAGATAGATAGAGCCGATTCACGCAGTCAAAATGGGACCCGAAAATGGGTCCCATTGACTGCGATAGGCTCTAGCGCGAGACTCCCCTGTTTTCCGGGGTTCTGTCAAGATTACACGCCGTTACATTTCGCGCGTTGACTTGCCGCGGTCCGACGGTTGATACTCTCAAACAAGATAAAAATTTACGTAAAAACATCGCTGGAGCGACCCTCACGGGGCTCCCGCTGGCACGGAGTAGGCCTTATCGGTTTTGTGTCTTAAATTCTTTTTAGTTTCATCGTCCGGCATGGGTTTGGTGCCGGGGATGACTGCGGATCGTCGCCCGCGCTTCCTGACCCCCATCCCCCAGTGAGGGCGGCGATTGGGCCTCCGTCTCCGTGACGGAGGCCCTTTTTTTTAGAGCCTATCGCGGTCAATGGGACCCAATTCTCGGGTCCCATTGACCGCGTGACTCGGCTCTATCTATTTGATTTAGAGCGGATCGCGATCCGCGCTCGGGGCAGTATTGTGTCCCAATTGCAGCAGGCGCTGGATCACCGCTTCCTCCTGGGCGCCGGTCAGGGTGAAGCGCTGGTTGATCAGCATGGTGGGCACGGCAGTAATGCCGTGATCGCGGGCAAAGTGGCGATCCTGGATCAGCGCGGCGGTGCCCTCGTCGCTGGCCAGCCACGCCCGCAGGCTTTCCCGGCTGCCCAGGCCCGCGGCAAGCCCCAGGGCCACCAGGGTTTCCCGGGCGCCCAGGTCGCGCCCC
The DNA here is from genome assembly GCA_964535075.1 of uncultured Rhodobacterales bacterium. Lineage (GTDB taxonomy): Bacteria > Pseudomonadota > Alphaproteobacteria > Rhodospirillales > CAJXLG01 > CAZHRQ01. Next base: position 7,207 of record CAZHRQ010000093.1, read on the forward strand.
TCCACAAAAAAGGCGTTGAACATGAGGGTAATCAACGGCAGGGCCCGCCCCTGACGGGCCGCCCGTTGGACCAGTCGATGACAGTCGCGGGTGGCGGGCACCCGTCCCAGGCGCTCGTAATTCACCCGCAGGCCCAACTGGCGCGCCGCTTCCCGCGCTGCCTCCAGCACGGTGCGCACCCGTTCCTCGTTGCCAAAGCGCCAGCGGCAGAACGTCGTGAAGGGCACCCCCCGGGGGACGGTCATGGTCAGTTCCAGGGGATGCACGTGGAGCGCTACCGGCGGGTCCGGATGCGCGTTGAGGACCCGCAACAACCGTATCCAGGCCAAATGGGACCACGGGCAGACGATTTCGAACACAAAGTCCAGGCGGGCAAGGGGCACCTGCAACGGAGTGGCCGTCACCGGATCAGGCCAAGCTCCCTCGCGCACGCGCCACCAGGGTAGCTGGGTCGTCATCTTTTTCCAAACCTGCACTGCCGACCAGCACCCAGATGCTGACCGGTTGATAGACATCGGGCACCGCGAAGTCCGTGTAGGATAACACACCGGCAATACGCTGCATGACCATTTCCGCCTCGGCCACCGGGGTATCGGGCAGGACGACCAGGAAGTCGTTGCCGTCTTCGTGCACCACCACGTCTTCGGCGCGCACCAGGCCGGTGATCCAGTGTCCCACCTGACCACGCATATTGGCGGCGGCTTCGGCGCCGAATCGGTCTTCCAGGCCGGTAAGGCTGGGGACGCAGAAGGCGGTCACGGCCAGACTGCGACCGGAGCGGCGGGCATCCGCCACGGCCCTCTCCAAGTATGGGGCCTGAAAGGCAGGGGTATAACAGCCGGTGGCCGCGTCCAAGGTGGCGCCGGTCAGGGTATGGCTCAGGGCCTGACGCAGCCGCAGCCGATGGCGCTGACGGCCCATGGCCAGGGTTAAGCCCAAGGCCAGGACGTCGCCCGAAACCTCGGGTCCCACCACCCAACTGGCGCCCCGCCGGTACGGCAGGAGGCTTACGGCCGTCTCCTCATCGGCCAGCAGCACCACGGGAAGGTTGAACAGACGGGGGTTGTGCCGCAACTCGGCACACAGTTCCAGGGCCGTTTCCGGCGCCGCTTCCTGGCCGATCAGCAGGGCGTCATGGTGGAAGGGGCGGGCGGAAAGGGCCGGCTCCACGTCGTAAAGGCTCTCCAGGGGCTCCACCGCCGTGCCGGCGCGTTTCAGCGCCTCTAGGCGTGTTTCCCCGGCACATCCCACGGCCAACACCTGCCAGGGGCTTTCGTCCCCGGACCGGGTGACGGGGGCCTCGCTCATGGCCACTCCCAGTGTCTCGGCCGTACGGGCGCGGCGCTCCCGTTCCCGCATCATGGTGGACAGACGTCCCAGCGGTCGCAGGCGCCAGGCCAGAGCCTCAGCCGGCAAGGGCAGGGAAAAGACCGCCGCCACGGGGTGGGCGAGGATCGCCTCGGCCGAGGGCATGGACGCCGGGGACGTAAGCAGCGCCACCGGGACCGTGGCCCCCTCGGCCTTGAGCCGGCTGGCGAGGGCAAGAGGGTCCTCTGCCGCCTCTGGTGTTATCAGGACCACATCCGGCTCCTCCGCCAAAACGCGAGAGGACGCCTTGTCCGGCACGGTTTCCACCGTCACGCCGAATCCCTGGGCTTCCAGTTCCCGAAGGTCCGGCACGTGGGATTCGGGCGCGGGGCCGATGAACAGCAGATTGGCAATGCGGGCCATGGGTCTCCTCGGGTTCAGCGTTGGGATGACCCCTGCGCCGAATGGCGGCCGGTGGCATCCGTTTTCCCATGGGGCCTCAGCATGCCCCACGGGTCCTCGCTTGGCAAAGGGGTCACGCCACGATCCCCGAGCGTATTCCTATTACGGGAATAACGTGGCATAAATAAACTTTTTTAAGGCACAGAGGGGGAGCGCCCTGGTGTGGGTGGCCGCATCCAGAGCGTGAACTTCTGCAACGACGGCCCTGTTCCATAAACTAGTTATTCAAAGAGGTGGAAGGGGAAACAGACAGGCGGCAGGGGCGCGATAAACGTAAACATCTGTGAACGCCGCGAAACGCCCGGGACTCCCAAGGATAGGATTTAAACAAATCTATTAACGTTCTGTGGTAAAGTATCGATAAATTCGCACTGATTATCCGAAAGTTGATGCGACGGATGAACTGGCTGCAGGGAAAACGCACCATGGACGCCCACGAGCAATCCAGTAAAGTCCCGCTGTGGGCGCGACCCGCTCTAAATCAAATAGATAGAGCCGATTCACGCCGTCAATGGGACCCGAAAATGGGTCCCATTGACGGCGATCGGCTCTAGCGACGGGGAGGTCCACTATTGCGGCGGCGTCAGCGGCGCCACGGCACCGACTCTCTTGCCCCTGCCGGGGGCGGCGGGGCGGCCGATGCGAGCACTCGCGACTGGCGCCTCCAGCGCACGGCCTGTGCCGAAGCGGCCCGTGGCGCTCCCGAGGTCGCCGTTGCCACGGCCCTGCGACTCGGCGACTCGGCGCTGCGGGACTGGACACTCAAGAACATCGGGACCTCCCTTGCCGCCCGGGGGCAGGAGGAAGCGGCGTTCGAAGCCATTCGCCATATCCGTGACGCCGGCCGTCGGGACTGGGGATTCGGTCAGGCGGCCAGCCTGATGGATGACCTGCCGCCCGGATCAAAGGAAAACCCACGTTGCTGCGATGCCATGGGTGACCCAGGTAATGGTTTCTAAACCCGTCTATTGCGATGGTAGGGTAATGCGGTTGCCAACAGGATTGTCCGGCCGCCAATATCAGGCAGCCAGTCAAGGGGGGTAGGCAGCCAGTCAAGGGGGGCAGGCAGCCAGCCTGTGAAAGGCCAGCCTGTGAAAGGGAGGAGTTGTGAGGACCATGAGCCAGAACACACCACGTCCCAAGCATTCCTCGGGTGCCACGGTGGCCTATGCCGCAGGGGTGACCACGGTGGTGGCCATTGAGATAACGGGGTTGGTGGGACTGGCCCGTCTGCCCTGGAATGAGGTCATCGCCGCGCCCTGGGGCGCCATTGTTGAGGGGGATCGGGCCGCCCTGGCGCCTCTGCAACCCATCCTGGGCCGTGCGCTGGGGCTGGCGGGCTGCATGGTGGTCGGGGGCTTGCTGTGGCAGACATGGCGGGATCGCCGCGTGGAATCCTCGCCAAGGCGCGCGGTGCGTGGTGAGGTGCCTCAGGATGTGAAGGCTGCCGCCCCCGCCCCCCGGGACGCGACGATCCACGCCCAGCGATTCGGGTCTGCCGTGCGCTACGGGGCACGAGCCAACCGGGTCGTGTGGCCACGCGAGGCCTTGACCCGGCCCCTACGGGGAGCGGAGCCGGGCCTGGCTGCGCTGCTGGAGGAGCACGCTCGCGGCCGACGAATCGAAGGCATGGGTCCGCGTAGCACCGCCCGCTGCGTCCGCGAGGTGATCGCGGCGTGCTCCGAGATACCCTCCGTAGTTTCGGTTGCGGCCGAGCTTCAAACCTCGCCAAGGACCCTGCGGCGACACCTGCTGGCGGAGGGCACCTCGTTTCGGACGATCACGGACGCCGTCCGCCGGGAACGTGCGGACCGAATGTTCGCCGAGGGGCTCGGGCTCGCCGAGGTCGCCATCGCTGTGGGCTATGCCGACGTCACCGCTTTCGGTCGGGCCTTGCGACGCTG
>CAZHRQ010000094.1:0-10862 GCA_964535075.1 uncultured Rhodobacterales bacterium
GGTTTCGCGGTGAGGGCTGCGGTCCAGCCCGCTCCGGACCGCGAGGGTGGCGGGGGCCAGCGGCCGGGACGGGGTGTGAGTCATGACCAGGGGCCTCAGTCCATGTGCTCGGTTTCGATCCAGGCGATGCGCAGGATGTTGGTGGTGCCCGGGGTGCCGAAGGGCACGCCGGCCACGATCACCACCCGATCACCGGGCCGGGCCAGTTCCTCCCGGGCCGCCACCGTGCGCGCCACCTGTACCATCTCGGCGAAGTTGGTCACGCTCACGCACACGGAGGGATGGACCCCCCACACCAGGGCCATGCGCCGGGCCACGCTCAATTCCGGGGTCAGCCCCAGGATGGGCACATGGGGCCGTTCCCGGGCCGCCCGCAAGGCCGAAGAGCCGGAAGACGTGAAGGCCACCACGCTGGCGACGCCCAAGGTCTCGGCCACCTGACGGGCGGCGGCACAGATGGCGTCGGCGGCGGTGTGCTCCGGCTCCTCGCGCCGGGTTTCCTCCAGCTTCTGGGACAGGGGATCGTGCTCCACCCGTTCCATGATGCGGTTCATCATGGTCACCGCCTCCACCGGATAGTCGCCGGCGGCGGTTTCCGCCGACAGCATCACGGCGTCGGTGTCGTCGAAGATGGCGGTGGCCACGTCCGAGGCCTCGGCCCGGGTGGGCACCGGCGCATGAACCATGGAATCCAGCATCTGGGTGGCCACCACCACCGGTTTACCGGCGTGGCGACAGGCGCGGATGATCTGTTTTTGCAGCACCGGCACCGATTCCGGCGGCACTTCCACCCCCAGGTCGCCCCGGGCCACCATAATGGCGTCGGACAGCTCGATGATCTGTTCCAGGTGCTCGATGGCCGAAGGTTTTTCCAGCTTGGAGAGAATGCCGGCGCGGCCGTTCACCAGCTTGCGGGCGGTGGCCACGTCCTCCGGCCGCTGCACGAAGGACAGCGCCACGTAGTCCACCCCCATATCCAGGGCGAAGGTCAGGTCGTTGCGGTCTTTGGCGGTGAGGGCCGACAGGGGCAGGACCGCATTGGGCACGTTCACCCCTTTGTGGTCGGAGAGCACACCGCCGGTGATCACCCGGGTGGTGGCGAAGTCCTCGCCGCGTTCGATCACCCGCAGCCGCAGTCGGCCGTCATCCAACAGCAGTTCCGTGCCCTCGCTCATGGCGGCGAAGATTTCCGGATGAGGCAGGAACACCCGATGGACATCCCCCGGTTCCGGGGACAGATCGAAACGGAATTCCGATTGCGGCGCCAAATGAACGCGCTTTTCCTTGAAGGTCCCGATCCGCAGTTTGGGGCCCTGGACATCGCCCAGTACGGTAATGGGGCGGCCGTGTTTTTCTTCCACTGCGCGCACGTGATCGAAACGCTTGCGGTGTTCCTCTTGGGTTCCGTGACTGAAATTCAGGCGGAAAACATCGGTCCCGGCCAGGAACAAGGCCTCGATCAGCTCGAAGGTGTCCGAGGCGGGACCCAGGGTGGCAACAATCTTGGCGGAGCGGTTACGTTTCATCATTCGCTTCTTTCCGGTTTTTCCGGCACGTCCGGCGGGCGGCCTCACCATAAGGCCCGGGGGGGATCGGGGAAACCCCCTAACCATGGCCCGATCCCGGAAATTCTTGTGACAGCCCCCTGGGGATGGCCCTGGGATCGCGTCTTGGGCGGGTGTAAGGGCCCGTGCTAGAATCGGCCGTCCCTTTCGCCGGCCTCCGGTGGGGGGATTCATTGTTGAAAACAATGAGCGTTTTTCACCCAAACGGGGGGGTGTGCCCCGCACACGGTGGCGGTCCGCATCGCCCCTTTACACGCAAGATGGGAGGTCCGCCCCATGGCAGACGATCAATCCCCACCGGCGAAAAAAGCAACAACCATCCACCCGCCGGTGTTTTTCGGCTCCGCCATTCTGATTATCGCCTTCGTGCTGTTCGGCGCCCTGTTCACGGACGTGGCATCCAGTGTGTTCAGTGCGGTTCAGGCGTGGATCGTGAATACCTTTGGCTGGCTATACCTGCTGGCCGTCGCCATTTTCCTGCTGTTTGCCCTGGGGCTGGCGCTGAGCGACCATGGCCAGGTGCGGCTGGGGCCCGATGACAGCCGGCCGGACTACAGCTATACGTCGTGGTTCGCCATGCTGTTTTCCGCCGGCATGGGCATCGGCCTGATGTTCTTTGGCGTGGCCGAGCCCATGTACCACTACATCGGCCCTCCCGTGGGCGATGGTCAAACCACCCAGGCGGCGCGGGAGGCCATGACCCTCAGCTTCTTCCACTGGGGGCTGCATGCCTGGGCCATCTATGCGGTGGTGGGGCTGTCCCTGGCCTACTTCGGTTTCCGCCACGGCCTGCCCCTCACCATTCGTTCCGCCCTCTATCCCCTGCTGGGCGAACGCATCCACGGCTGGCCGGGCAACGTGGTGGACGTGTTCGCGGTGCTGGGCACCATGTTCGGGGTCGCCACCTCCCTGGGGTTGGGGGTGATGCAGGTGAACGCCGGCCTGGAGCACCTGTTCGGCGTGCCCTCCACCAAGGTGGTGCAGCTGATTCTAATCGCTGTCATCACCCTGATGGCCACGGTCTCCGTGGTGTCCGGCCTGGACGCGGGCATCAAGCGCATCAGTGAACTCAACCTGGTGCTGGCGTTGCTGCTGGTGATTTTTGTGCTTTCGGTGGGGCCCACCATCCATCTGCTCAATGCTCTGGTGCAGAACGTGGGCATGTACTTTAATAACGTGGTGGAGCTGACCTTCCGCCGTTTCGCCTATCAGGAAGACGACTGGATGAAAAGCTGGACCCTGTTCTATTGGGGCTGGTGGATTGCCTGGTCGCCCTTCGTGGGCATGTTCATCGCCCGGGTGTCGCGCGGGCGCACCATCCGGGAATTCGTGGTGGGTGTGCTGTTCGTGCCGGTGGGCTTCACGTTCATCTGGCTGACCGTCTTTGGCAACACCGCCATCTGGCTGGACATGGGGCCGCTGGGCGGCAAGCTGACCGAGGTGCTCAACGCCTCCGGGGCGCCGCTGACCCTGTTCACCATGCTGGAGGGGCTGCCGCTGGGCTTCATCACGGCCCTGCTGGCCACCATCCTGGTGGTGACGTTCTTTGTCACCTCCTCGGACTCCGGCTCGCTGGTGATCGACATCATCACCTCCGGCGGCAGCACCGAGCCGCCGGTGTGGCAGCGGGTGTTCTGGGCCCTGACCGAGGGCGTGGTGGCGGCGGTGCTGCTGGTGGCCGGAGGGCTCGCCGCCCTGCAAACGGCGGCCATCGCCGCGGCGTTGCCCTTTACCATCATCATGCTCTTCATCTGCTTCGGGCTGTTGCGCGGCCTGAACGTGGAACGCATGATGCGGCGTACCCGCAATCTGCCGTCGCCGGCGGCGGTGGCCCTGGCGGGCACCCAGGTGCCGTGGCAGGCGCGCCTGAAGACCATGCTGCACCACGCCACCCTGGATCAGGCCCAGGCCTTTTTGAAAGACACAGTGCGGCCGGCCTTCGACGAGGTGGCCACCCAGGTGCAGTCGGAAACCCGGCAGGTGGAAATTTCCGACAGCGTGGATCAGGTGACGCTGACGGTCAGCCACGACGAGGAACTGCCTTTCACCTATCAGGTGACCTTGCGGGGCTATAAGGTGCCCACCTTCGCCTTCCCCGAATTCCGCTCGGAGGACGAGGAAGAGCGCTACTACCGGGCCGAGGTGCTGCTGGATACGGGCCAGACCTATGACGTGATCGGCTTCACCCGGGAGCAGATCATCGCCGACGTGGTGGCCCACTACGACCGGCACCTGCATTTCCTGCATCTGTCGCGGCAGGAACAGGCGCAGCCGGGCCCCCGGGCCATCGAGGCCGAAAGCTGAGCGGACCGTGGTGACACGCTCTACGCCCTCTCCCCGTGGTCGCGGGGGGAGGGTTCTTTTTCGAGGAGGCATGTGTGGAACGGGTGATCGTGGGCATCAGTGGAGCGTCCGGGGCCGGGCGCTACGGTCCCCGGCTGCTGGCAGCCCTGCGTCTGGCGGGCGTGGAAAGCCATCTCATTCTCAGCGGTGCCGCCCGGGTGACCCTCAGCCACGAAGAGGGCGTGGCCCCGGATACGGTGGAGGCCCTGGCCGATCACGTGCACGCGCCCACCGATATGGCGGCACCCGTGTCCTCTGGCTCCTTTCCGGTGCGGGGCATGGTGGTGGCACCGTGCTCGGTCCGTTCCATGTCGGAAATCGCCAGTGGGGTCACCAGCACCCTGCTGGCGCGGGCCGCCGACGTGACCTTGAAGGAACGCCGGCCCCTGATCCTGATGGTGCGGGAAACCCCCTTGCATGCCGGGCATCTTCGCACGTTGCTGGCCCTGAGCGAAATGGGCGCCATCATCGCCCCGCCGGTGCCCGCCTTCTATGGCCACCCAACCACCTTGGATCAGGTGGTGGACCACAGCGTGGGCCGGGTGCTGGACCTGCTGGGCATTGCCAACACCCTGGCCACCCGCTGGGGCGAGCCCCGGCAGGATTGACCCCCCCGGCAGGTTTCTCCCCCCTGTGTGGGCCCATTGGCCGCGACCGGCGCCAGAAATCCGCCCCCCGTAGTTGGCGCGATTTTTGCTTATTGTGTTCGCTGGTGAATGATCTTTGTCCATCCAGGAGAGACCCCGCCCATGGCGCACCCTATTGTCTCTGACCCGCAGGTTCTTCGTCCCGGCTCACCCCAGTGGCGGGCGCGCCAGGAGGGCATGGCCTATGTGGGCAACCAGGTGCGCATGGATTTTGGCCCGGAGGGGTTCCGCTTCGGAGATTTCCTGGATATCCTTAATCCGGCTCACAAAGTACCCGGGGTGGCAGGGCTTTATCAGTCGGCCACCGGCGATACCATCAAGCCGGCTTCCCAGGTCGCGGGCCTGGCCCTGTATGGCGGCCCCATGACCATGGCCGTGGCCGGGGTGGTGGGCATGGTGATGCAGATGTTCGAGGGCGCGCCGAGCTTGGCCGAGGCCGCGCAACAGCCGGGCGGCCCCCGCCCCGGTACCGCGGAAGCCCGCGCCGCCCATGGGGACGGTCTGACCACGGTGGTGGCCGAGGAAACCGTGGTCGCGGAGACGGTGGTACCAGAGCGACAGGCGCCGGCGGTGATGGATCTGTTGTCGGTCACCGTGGCCTCGGGCGGGGTTGCCGTGCGCACCGATGCGGCGGGGGCGGTGGTGCCTGCCGATTCCCCATCGGCCATGCCCGTGACCCGGCCGCAACCGGTGCCAGAGACCCTTTCCCAGGCCGCTTTCGGGGCCATGCCCGACACCCTGCCCACGGGGCCGGAAGGTCGGGTGACCTTCAGTCCCGCCGGGACCGGTGTTCCTGCCGCCGCCCTCGGCGCGGTGGCGGAGGTGTCGGAGACCGGCGAGTCCGATGCCCTGCTGCGCCGGCGCATGGCCGCGGCCGCCGCCCGCTATGGTGCGGGATGAGGGCTGCGCCCAGAGCGGATCGCGGTCAATGGGACCCGATTCTTGGGTCCCATTGACCGCGATCCGCTTAGCATGTTCCCTATGTTTTTGGTTACAGCAGCGGGGGCGTGGCAGCCGGTTCTGCCTCCGTTTCCCCGGGGCGCCGCCGCCGGGGCGCGGGCACCCGGGGGAAGAACAAGACCAGTTTCAGCACGATATAGAGCAGCAGGCCCGTGGTCAGCGGCAGCACCAGCACCTCGAATAGGAACAGCTTCACCAGATCCACCAAGCTGTTGGCGAAGGCCTCCCGTCGTTCGGGATTGGTGATGAAGTCGGTGAACCACTGGATGCCCGACGTGGCGGTCCCCACGGTATTGGTGTAGAAGTCGCGGGCCGCCGGCGCGGCTTGGTGACGCAGCCAGGAGAACAGGCCATCCCCGGCCCGATTGGCGGGCTCGGCCGCCGTTTGGGCGTCCGCGGGGGTTTCTGTGGCTTCGGTGGCCGGCGGAGGCAGCAGGCCGCCGTTGCGGTCCGCCGAGGCGGCGGGCGGGCTGTGGGGCAGGTCCTTGGCGGCGGGGGGCAGGGCCGCATGGGCGGCCGCCCGGTCGTGGACCGTGTCCACCGTTTGCAGGGCCTGGGCGTACTCGGGCGCCAGCAGGGCGGTGCGCACCTGCTGGCCCACCCCCGCCACCGCCGGCACCAACAGCAGCACGAACAGCACCATGGTCAGGGTGCCGAGCCCCACCCGGCGCGCCCAGGCCCGCACCACCGGCCAGGGAATCCACGGCACCATGGCCATGATCAGCAGGGCGAAAGTGACGCCCGCATCCAGCCCCAGGGCGGCGGCGGTGGCCTGGGCCAGGACCAGGCCCCCCATGATGGCGGCGGCGGCCAGCAGCACCAGGGAGAGATCGCCCAGCAGGTCGTCGATGGGTTCGATAATGCGGCCCGGCTGCACGCTCACCACGCCGGCAGAGGGGGTGGCGCTTTCCACCACGTCCATGAGGCCGCTGAGGGCGCGCACGGTGACAAAGGCGGCCAGGGCCTGGTTGCGCACGTCGGCCAGATAGTCGGCGCTGGCGGTGCGGTCGGGCAGGGGCGTGATCCGGCTGAGATCGTCCACCGACCACACCAGGCTGGCGAGGGTGAGGAGCAGCGCCACCACACTGGCCAGCAGGGCCGGCGCGGTGACCAGGGCAGGGGGACGGGGCATGATCAGCCTCCCGGGCGTGAAACGGACCCGTTGACCTTGTTACCCCATCGGGCCGGTGGTGGCTATGGATTCGTTGGCCCGTGACGGGCTGAACCGGTGGGCGTCGGGCAGGAACCATGTACAGACCAGAAATCGGGAGGGACCGTCTTTCAGGGCAATGGTTGATGGTCTAACCGGTGACCTTGTGCCGGAACGTGTCAGGGCTATAATCTTGGAACTGATCGCAATCAACTTGGTTCATTGTGCTTCAGGTTGATCGCGTAAATCGGTTCTAAATAAAAAGTTAGGGCCGCTCAGCCGGGAGCATGGAGATGAAAACGATTTCTGCGGAAGACGCCAGCAATCGCTTTGGGAAACTTCTTGACACAGTCCAACAATAGCCCGTGATGATTTTGAAGGAGGGGCGCCTTGTGGGTGTTTTTCTCTCCATGGCGGATGCGGAGAATGCGGCCTGGGGCGAGGCGGCCTTGTCAGCCCATGAAGAGGGATACCTCGGAGCCCAGGAGAGCGCGGTCCGACTAAACGCGTTGTTGAATGCTGGAGATTAGAGCGGATCGCACCCAATCGGGTTCACGCTGTGAACCGGATTGGGTGCGTGAATCCGCTCTAATTCAAATAGATAGAGCCGATTCACGCGGTCAATGGGACCCAAGAATGGGGTCCCATTGACCGCGATCGGCTCTGGTCGGCAAACGCAACGACGACGAGGTCTACCGCTTCCTGAAGCGGAGTCGAGAAACCTGATGTCACGGTCCGGTGGGGGCCTGCTCTGGTGCCAGCCAGGGCGCCAGGGCGGCCAGGGTGCGGGGCAGCACCAGGGCGCCTTCGGCCACGCAGTGCTCGCCGGCGGTGGCCATGGTGGCGACCCGCGCCGGATCCTGGAGCAATGCCGCCAGCCGTTGGGCCAAAGCCTCGGCATCGGCCACTTCCTCCGCGGCGCCGGCGGCGCGGAGACGGGGTGCGGCCTCTGGGAAATTGTCCATGGCTGGCCCCCATAACAGGGCACAGTGGAGCCGCGCCGGCTCCAGCGGGTTCTGCCCCCCCCCGACGGCCAGGGTCTTGCCCACGAACACAATGGGCGCCAACCGGGCGAACAGGCCCACTTCCCCCAAGGTATCCACCAGGAACAGCGCCGTTTCCGCCGTGGGCAGCGGCGTTTCGCTCCGTCGCGGCACGGTCCGGCCCGTGTCCGCCGTCAACGCCCGGGCCAGATCGGCGCCCCGCTGGGGATGGCGGGGCAGGATCAGGGTCAGCAGGTCGGGAAAGCGTGTCGCCACCCTCTGGTGGACCCGCGCGATCTGGTGTTCCTCATCGGCATGGGTGGAGAGTGCCAGCCAGCACGGCCGCGTCCCCACCGCCGCCGTCAGCGTCGCCAGGACCTGCGGGTCGGCGGGCGGGGGCGGGGCGGCGTCCTTCAGGTTGCCGGTGACGGTGACCGCCGGGGCCCCCAGAGCGGCCAGCCGGGCGCCGTCGTCCCCGGTCTGCGCCAGACAGGCGGCGAAGGTGTCCAGCAGGGCGGCACGGGTGCGGGGAAAGGCCTGCCAGCGCTGGGCGGAGCGGGCGGACAGGCGGCCGTTGACCAGGATCACCGGCACGCCGCGCTGCTTCAGGGTCCGCAGCAGGTTGGGCCATAGTTCCGATTCCAGCCACAGGGCGCCATCGGGCCGCCAGTGATCCAGAAACCGTCGTACCGCCGCCGGTTGGTCCACCGGCACGTACTGGTGAAAGGCCTGGGGCGGCAGGCGCTCGGCCATGAGCTGGGCGGAGGTGACGGTACCGGTGGTCACCAGCAGGTGCAGGTCGGCGTGGGCCTCCAGCAGGGCGGTGATCAAAGGCAGAGCGGCCAGGGATTCGCCCACGCTGGCGCCGTGAATCCACCACAGCCGTCCTTCTGGCCGGGGGCGGCCGGCATGGCCCCAGCGTTCCGGCGCGCGTGCGGGATCCTCCTTGCCCTGCCGGCTGCGCCGGCGCAGCCACAGCCGCACCAGCGGCCCGCCCATGCGGGTGAGGGCCCGATAGCCAGCCAGGGGCAGGGATCCCGCCATGGGCCGATGCCTCCCGGTGTTACAGGGCGTCGGCCAGGGCCTGTTCCATGGCGGCCAGGGCGGCATCGGGGTCGGCTCCTTCCGGTCCCCCGGCCTGGGCCATGTCCGGCCGGCCACCGCCCCCCTTGCCTCCCACGGCCGCGCTGCCGGCCCGCACCAGGTCCACGGCACTCACCCGCCCGGTGAGGTCCTCGGTCACGCCCACCACCAGCGACACCTTGCCGTCGGCCACCGAGGCCAGGGCCACCACGCCGCTGCCCAGGGCCGTCTTGAGCTCGTCGGCCATGCCCTTCAGGTCCTTGGCGGGCACGTCTTGCAGTTTGCGGGGCGCGAAGGCGACATCCTTGACGGTGCGGCGTTCCGTTTCACCGCCGCCGCCGCCCATGGCCACCTGCTTGCGCAGGTCGGCCACTTCCCGTTCCAGCCGCCGGCGGTCTTCCACCACCTGGGCGATCCGGCCGGGCAACTCCTCGGGCCGGGTGCGCAGGGCGTCGGCCGCGTGGAGCAACAACTGGTCCCGCTGGTTGAGGTAGAGCAGGGCGGCTTCCCCGGTGAGGGCTTCCACCCGGCGCACGCCTCCGGCCACCGCCGATTCCGCCACCAACTTGAACAGACCGATTTCACCGGTGCGGTGCACGTGGGTGCCGCCGCACAGCTCCACGGAAAAGCCCTGGCCGTCGTCGGCCTCGCTGCCGCCCATGGCCACCACCCGCACTTCCTCGCCGTATTTTTCACCGAACAGGGCCAGGGCTCCGGCGGCAATGGCGTCGTCGGGGGTCATGAGCCGGGTGGTGACGGGGCCGTTGAGGCGGATGCGTTCGTTCACCATGACCTCCACCCGGGCCAGTTCCTCTTCGGTCATGGCCTTGGGCTGGGCGAAGTCGAATCGCAGGCGCTCCGGGGTCACCAGGCTGCCCTTCTGGGTCACGTGGGGGCCCAGCACCCGGCGCAGCGCCTGATGCAGCAAGTGCGTGGCCGAGTGGTTGGCGCGCAGCCGGGCGCGGCGGCACCCGTCCACGGTAAGGGTCACCAGTTCACCCACCTGCAGCCGCCCCGAATCCACCCGGGCGTGGTGCACCATCAGGTCGCCGGCCATGCGCTGGGTGTCGTCAATGGTGAGTTGCAGATCACCGGGGCCGGTGAGGCGGCCGGTATCGCCAATCTGGCCGCCGGACTCGCCATAGAAGGGCGTCTGGTTCACCACCACCAGCACCGAGGCGCCCGGGTCGGCGCTGTCGATTTCCTCGCCGGCATCGTTCACCAAGGCGGTGACGCGGGCGCTGGCTTCGTGGCTGCTGTAGCCCAGGAACTCCGTGGCGCCTAGGCGGTCGCGCAGGGTGAACCACACCTGGGCGGTGGCGGCCTCGCCGGAGCCGCTCCAGGCGCGCCGGGCCTCGGCCCGCTGGCGTTCCATGGCTTCCTGGAAGCCCTCCACGTCCACGTCGATGTGGCGGGGCCGCAGGGCGTCCTGGGTCAGATCCAGGGGGAAGCCGTAGGTGTCATAAAGCCGGAAGGCCACTTCCCCCGACAGCATGTCGCCGCTGCCTAGGGAGGCGGTTTCTTCTTCCAGCAGCTTCAGGCCCCGCTCCAGGGTTTGCTTGAAGCGGGTTTCCTCCAGCTTCAGGGTCTCGGAAATGAGGTCCTGAGCCCGCGTGAGCTCGGGAAAGGCCTGGCCCATAAGTCCCACCAGCCGGGGCAGCAGCCGGAACAGCAGCGGGTCGTGGGCCCCCAGCAGGTGGGCATGACGCATGGCGCGGCGCATGATGCGGCGCAGCACATAGCCCCGTCCCTCGTTGGAAGGCAGCACCCCGTCGGCGATGAGGAAGGCGGCAGCCCGCAGGTGATCGGCGATCACCCGGTGGGAAATGCGGCCGGGCCCATCGGGATCGCCGTTCACCGCGTCCGCCGAAGCCTCGATCAGCGTCCGCATCAGGTCGGTGTCGTAGTTGTCGTGCTTGCCCTGGAGCACGGCGGCAATGCGCTCCAGCCCCATGCCCGTGTCGATGGACGGGTGGGGCAGGTCCGACCGGCCCTCCGGCTGTTGGTCGTACTGCATGAAGACCAGGTTCCAGATCTCCACGAAGCGGTCGCCGTCTTCGTCGGGGCTGCCGGGCGGACCACCGGGCAGGTGTTCGCCGTGGTCGAAGAAGATTTCCGAGCACGGGCCGCA
>CAZHRQ010000095.1:0-10776 GCA_964535075.1 uncultured Rhodobacterales bacterium
GGCGGGCGACCATGAACACGCCGGCGGTCACCATGGTGGCGGCGTGGATCAGGGCGGAGACCGGGGTCGGGCCCTCCATGGCGTCGGGCAGCCAGGTGTGCAGGCCGATTTGCGCCGACTTACCCATGGCACCCATGAACAGCAGCAGGGCCAGGATGGTGGGCACGTGCATCTCCGTGCCCCACAGCTCCACGTGCATATCGGCGTATTCGGGGGCGGCGGCGAAGATGTCGCCGAACACCACCGAGTCGAAGGTCAGGAACACCCCGGCAATACCCAGGGCGAAGCCCAGGTCCCCCACCCGGTTCACCAGGAAGGCCTTCATGGCCGCATTGTTGGCCGAAGGCTTGTGGTACCAGAAGCCGATCAGCAGATAGGACGCCAGCCCCACGCCTTCCCAGCCAAAGAACAGCTGCACCAGGTTGTCGGAGGTCACCAGCATGAGCATGGCGAAGGTAAACAGGTTCAGATAGGCGAAAAACCGCTGCTTGTCCGGGTCATGGGCCATGTAGCCCACGGAATAAATGTGGACCATAAAGCTGACCCAGGTCACCACCAGCATCATCACGGCGGTGAGGGTGTCGATGCGCAGGGCCCAATGGGTTTCCAGGGCGCCCACCTTGATGAAGGTGAGCAGCGGCACGATCTCCTGATTTCCCTGGAGGGCGATGTGATGAAAGATGAACGCGGAGAGAACCGCCGCGATGCCCACCACCGAGATGGAGAAAAGCTGCGCGGCACGATCCCCCAGAAACCGCCCCAACAGGCCGGTCACCAGGGCGCCAATCAAGGGCAGGAAGACGGCGGCGACGTACATGGCCATGGCGCGTTCACCCCTTCATCTCGTTGATGTCCTCGACCGCGATGGTGCCGCGGTTGCGGAAGAATGCCACCACGATCGCCAGCCCGATGGCGGCCTCGGCGGCGGCCACGGTCAGGATGAACATGGCGAACACCTGTCCCACCAGGTTCTCCAGATAGCTGGAAAAGGCGACGAAATTGATGTTGACCGCCAGCAGCATCAGCTCGATGGCCATCAGGATGCTGACCACGTTCTTTCGGTTGAGAAAGAAGCCCAACACCCCGAGCGTGAACAGGATGGCGGCCACGGTCAGGTAGTGTCCCAGTCCGATTTCCATCAGCCCAGCCCCTCTCCGGAGTTCACCTTACGCACCTCGATGGCCGTGCGGGCGTCGCGCGCCACCTGATCGGTGACCTTTTGCCGGCGCACGTCGCTGCGGTGACGCAGGGTCAGCAGGATGGCCCCCACCATGCCCACCAGCAGCAGCACCCCGGCGGTCTCGAACACAAACAGGTAGTCGGTGTAGAGCACCCGCCCCAGGGCCTCGGTATTGGAGACACCGGGCTCGATCTTCAGCTGGTCGGGCACCTCCACGGTGCCGCCGGTGACCCAGCCGGCACCGGCCATCACCAGCTCCGCCAGCAGCACCACGCCGATGGCCACCCCCAGGGGCGCGTACTCCAGCATGCCCTGACGCAGCCGCGCCAGGTTCACGTCCAGCATCATGACCACGAACAGGAACAGCACCGCCACCGCGCCCACATAGACCACCACCAGCACCATGGCCAGGAATTCGGCCCCGAGCAGGATGAACAGGAAGGCGCCGTTGACGAAGGCCAGGATCAACCACAACACCGCATGCACCGGGTTGCGGGCGGTGATCACCATCACCCCGGACACCACCGCGATGGTGGCGAAGACATAGAAACAGATGGCCGCGATCATCATGCGTCCCCTTTGTTCGCGGGTCTCATGCGGTGTGCCCGATCAACGATAACGCGCCTTGGCGGCGATACGGGCCGCCAGCGCCGTTTCCCACTGGTCCCCGTTGGCCAGCAGCCGTTCCTTGTCGTAGAACAGCTCCTCCCGAGTCTCGGTGGCGTATTCGTAGTTGGGTCCCTCGACAATGGCATCCACCGGACACGCTTCCTCGCAGTAGCCGCAATAGATGCACTTGGTCATGTCGATGTCATAGCGGGTGGTGCGGCGGCTGCCGTCGGGCCGGGGCGCCGCCTCGATGGTGATGGCCAGGGCCGGGCAGATGGCCTCGCACAGCTTGCAGGCGATGCACCGTTCCTCGCCACCGGGATAGCGCCGCAGGGCGTGCTGCCCCCGGAACCGCGGCGACAGCGGCCCCCGTTCATAGGGATAGTTGATCGTCACCGACGGCTTGAACATATAGCGGAAGGTCAAGGCCATGCCCCGCAGCAGTTCCAGCAGCAGCAGGGAACGGGCGGCACGGATCACGGTGGTCATCATCCTCGCTCCCTCGGGTCAGGACTGGCCGGGCAAAGAGCCGGTGAAGGTCAGGACGGCGGCGGTCAGCACCAGCCACGCCAGCGACAACGGCAGGAACACCTTCCACCCCAGGCGCATCAACTGGTCATAGCGGTATCGGGGAAAGGCCGCCCGCGCCCAGATGAAGATGAAGAGCAGCACCGCCACCTTGAGCACGAACCACACCAGGCCGGGGATCCAGGTGAAGGGCGCCATATCCAGCGGCGGCAGCCAGCCGCCCAGGAACAGCACCACGGTCACGCCGCTCATCAGGATCATGTTGGCGTACTCGCCCAGGAAGAACTGGGCGAAGGGCATGGAGGAGTACTCCACGTTGTAGCCTGCCACCAGCTCCGCTTCCGCTTCCGGCAGGTCAAAGGGGTGGCGGTTGGTCTCGGCCAGGGTGGAGATGAAGAACACCACCGCCATGGGCAGATGGGGGATGACGAACCACAGCCCCCGCTGCGCCTCCACCACCGCGCTGAGATTAAGGCTGCCGGCGGTGATCAGCACCGAGATCATCACAAAGCCGATGGACACCTCGTAAGACACCATCTGGGCCGCCGAACGCAACGCCCCCAGGAAGGCATAGCGGGAGTTGGAGGCCCAGCCGGCCATGATGATGCCGTACACCCCCAGGGAGGAGGTGGCAAAAAGGTAGAGCACGCCCACGTTGATGTCGGCCAGCACCCAGCCCTTGTCGAACGGCATCACCGCCCAGGCGACGAAGGCCAGGAAGAAGGTGATCATGGGCGCCAGCAGGAACACCACCCGGCTGGCGCCGGCGGGCATGACGCTTTCCTTCCACATCAGCTTCACGCCGTCGGCAATGGGTTGCAGCAGGCCCAGCGGCCCCACCACGTTGGGCCCCTTGCGCAACTGCATGGCCGCGATCACCTTACGCTCGGCATAGGTGAGATAGGCCACGCTCAACAGCAACGGCACCACGATCAGCAGGATCTTGCCGATGAGGATGAGCAGCGGCAGGAGGGTGCTGGTCCAGATCTCAGCCATTGGTCCCGGTCTTCCCTTCCTGGTCCCCGTCCAGCCCATGCACCCGGCTGCACGCCGCCATGGTGGGCGAGGCTCGGCTGATGACATCGGTGCGATAGTAGTTGCTCACCGGCGAATGGAACGGCGTGTTCATGTCCAGGACCCCTCCGGCCGGGGGCGTGAAAGCGCCCGCCGGCTTGATGGTGTCCAGGCTGCCAAACAGGGCCGCCCGGCCGGCCAGACGGGCCCGCACCCCAGCCAGATCCTCGTATTCCAGCCCCACGCCGGCGGCCGCGGCCAGGGCCCGCAGGATGCGCCAGTCCTCCCGGGCTTCCCCAGGCGGGAACACGGCGCGATGGCCGCGCTGAACCCGGCCTTCCATGTTCACGTAAAGAGCGTCTTTTTCCGTGTAGGCGGCGCCGGGCAGGACCACGTCGGCCCGGGCGGCGCCGGCATCGCCGTGGTGCCCCTGGTAGACCACGAAACAGTCGCCCAGGCGGTCCATGGGCAGCTCATCGGCGCCCAGCAGGTAGAGCAGCTTCAACCGCCCGGCCTCCGCCGCCGCCACCATGCCGGCGGTGTCCAGCCCCTCGGCGCCCGGCAGCAGGCCCAGTTCCAGCCCCCCGGTGCGGGCGGCCGTCAGCGGCAGCACGTTGAAGCCGTTCCAGCCGTCGGTCATCATGTCATAGCGCTCGGCGATGGTGTGGGCGGTATGCAGCACCGCCGCGCCGTCGGCCCGGGTGAGCGCCCCCATGCCCAGGATGAGCGCTGGCCGCTCGGCCTTGTCGAGCACGGCCGCGAAGTCCCCCTCGCCCCGGGCCAGGGCATCCAGGGCCGAGGCATCGGCGCCCAGAGGCGTCGCGCGATAGGTGAGCGCCACGTCGGGACCGATCCTCCCCACCGTCAGCATGCCGGTGAGCCAGCGGGCGCGCAGCCTGGCATTGAGCACCGGCGCCTCTCCCCGCGGGTTGGTGCCGATGAGCAGCACCGCGTCCGCCCGATCCAGGCCGGCAAGGGTGGTGTTGAACCGCCAGCTGGCCGGCGCGCCCGGCACCACCACCTGCCCGTCCTCGCGACAATCCAGATGAGGGCTTTCCAATTCCTGCCACAGGTCCGCCAGCACGCCCATGGCCTCGGCATCGGCCAATCCGCCGACGATGGCGCCTTTTTCGGTGGGCGTCGTGGCCTTCAGCCGGTCGGCCACCACCGTCAGGGCCTCGTTCCAGGTGGCGGGCTTCAAGGTGCCGTCGCTGGCCCGCAGCCACGGCCGGTCCAGCCGCCGCCGGGCCAGGGCGTCCACCATGAAGCGGCCCCGGTCGGCCAGCCACTCCTGGTTCACATCCTCGTGCAGGCGCGGCAGCACCCGGCGCACGGCGTTGCCCTGGGTGTCGATGCGGATGTTGGCGCCCAAGGCATCGCTGACGTCCACGCCATCGGCATGGCGCAGTTCCCAGGGCCGCCCGTGGAAGGCCGCCGGCGCGTTGGTGAGCGCCCCCACCGGACACAGGTCGATGATGTTGCCCGACAGCTCGCTGGACAGGGCCTTTTCCACATAGGTGGTGATTTCCGAGTGATCCCCCCGGCCCACCATGCCCAGTTCCGGCACCCCGGCAATGTCGGTGATGAAGCGCACGCAGCGGGTGCAGTGGATGCAGCGCGTCATTTCCGTGCGGATCAGCGGCCCCAGATCCTTGTCGGGCACGGCGCGCTTAGCCTCGCGGTACCGGCCGTGGTCCATGCCATAGGCCACCGCTTGGTCCTGCAAGTCGCATTCCCCGCCCTGGTCGCAGATGGGACAGTCCAGGGGGTGGTTCATGAGCAGGAATTCCATCACGTTGCGCCGCCACTGGCGCACGTTTTCGGAATCCGTATACACCACCATGTTGTCGCCGGCCGGCATGGCGCAGGAGGCCACGGGCTTGTGCCCCTTCTCCATTTCCACCAGACACATGCGGCAGTTGCCGGCGATTTTCAGGCGGTCGTGGTAGCAGAAGCGCGGAACTTCGCGCCCGGCCGCCTCGCAGGCCTGGAGCACGGTGCTCCCCGACGGAACTTCCACCTCGATGCCGTCCACGGTCAGTTTGGGCATGGGGTCTGTCTCCTACGCCGCCTCGGTGGAGCCGTCGCCCTTGAGCCGGGCCTCGATATCGGGCCGGAAGCGACGGATCAGGCCCTGGATGGGCCACGCCGCGGCGTCGCCCAGGGCACAAATGGTGTGGCCCTCGATCTGCTTGCTGACGTCGTAGAGCAGATCGATTTCATCCCGGGTGGCGCGCCCCTCGACCATGCGCGTCATCACCCGCTGCAACCAGCCGGTGCCTTCCCGGCACGGCGTGCACTGGCCGCAGCTTTCATGGTGGTAGAAACGGGCGAGACGCTCGATCACCCGCACCACGTCGGTGGACTGGTCCATGACCATCACCGCCGCCGTGCCCAAACCGGAGCCCGCCTCGGACAAGGCATCGAAGTCCATCAGGATGTCCTCGCAGGTGGCCTTGTCCAGCATGGGCACGGAACTGCCCCCAGGGATCACGGCCTTGAGGTTGTCCCAGCCGCCGCGCACCCCGCCCGCATGCTTTTCGATGAGCTCCCGCAGGGGGATGCTCATGGCCTCTTCCACATTGCAGGGCTTGTTCACATGGCCGGAGATGCAGAACAGCTTGGTGCCGGCGTTGTTGGCCCGGCCGATGCCGGCGAACCACTCGCCCCCTCGGCGCAGGATGTCGGGCACCGACGCTATGGATTCCACGTTGTTGACGGTGGTGGGGCAGCCATACAGCCCCACCCCGGCCGGGAACGGCGGTTTCAGGCGCGGCTGGCCCTTCTTGCCCTCCAGGCTCTGGATGAGGGAGGTTTCCTCGCCACAGATGTAGGCCCCGGCCCCCCGGTGCACGTGCACGTCACAGGCATAGCCGCTGCCACAGGCATCGGGGCCCAGCAACCCCGCCTCCCGTGCTTCCCCAATGGCGCGCTCCAGGGCCTCGGCCTCGCGATAGAATTCGCCGCGAATATAGATATAGGCCTGATGCGCGCCCATGCCGGCGCAGGCCAGCACACAGCCTTCCAACAGCAAGTGGGGATCGAAACGCATGATCTCCCGGTCCTTGCAGGTGCCGGGCTCGCCTTCGTCGGCGTTCACCACCAGGTAATGGGGCCGCACCCCCACTTCCTTGGGCATGAAGCTCCACTTGACGCCGGTGGGGAAGCCGGCGCCGCCCCGGCCGCGCAGGCCCGAGGTCTTCATTTGCTCCACGATCCAGTCCCGACCCTTGAGGATCAGGTCACGGGTCTCCGCCCAGCGCCCCCGGGCCCGGGCGCCCTCCAGGAACGGATCCTGAAAGCCGTACAGGTTGGTGTAAATGCGGTCGGCGTCCTTCAGCATCACGCGCCTCCCCCGGCTTGGGTGGTCAGGGTGGTGGGCCCGCCCTCGGGGCAGGAGCCCTGGCGCCCCGTCTGCGAGCCCGGCGTGGGCTGCTCCCCGGCCTTCAACGCCTCGATCACGCGGCGGGTGCTGTCGGCGTCCAGATCCTCGTAATAGTCATCGTCGATCTGCATCATGGGGGCGTTGCAGCAGGCGCCCAGGCATTCCACCCCGGAAACGGTGAACAGGCCGTCCTCGGAGGTTTCACCGGGTTTGGCGCCCGTGGCGGCCACCACCGTTTCCAGCACCGAGTCGGACCCCCGCAGCATGCAACACACATTGGTGCACACCTGCACGTGATGCCGGCCGATGGGGGCCTTGTTGAACATGGTGTAGAAGGTGGCCACCTCGTAGACGCGGATGGCCGGCATGCCCAGGAAGTCAGCCACATAGTCCATGGCCACCCGGGGCAGCCAGCCCTCGTTCTGACGCTGGGCCAGATCCAGCAGCGGCATCACGGCACTGGCCTGCCGTCCCTCGGGATAGCGGCCGATGATGGCGCGCGCCCGGTCGAGGTTCTCGGCGGTGAAGGCGAAGCTTTCGGGCTCTTGTGGCGTCATCGATCGATCTCACCGAACACGATGTCGAGGGAGCCGATATTGGCCACCACGTCGGGCAGCATGTGGCCCCGGGTCATGAAGTCCAGCGTTTGCAGATGCGCAAAGCCGGGCGCGCGGATCTTGCAGCGATAGGGCTTGTTGCTGCCGTCGGAGACCAGGTAGACCCCGAACTCGCCCTTGGGCGCCTCCACCGCCTGATACACCTGCCCGGGGGGCACGTGGATCCCCTCGGTGAAGTGCTTGAAGTGGTGGATGAGCGATTCCATGGAGCTTTTCATCTCCCGCCGGGGCGGCGGGGTGATTTTGCGGTCGGGGGCCAGGTGGTCGCCTTCGGGCAAGCGGTCCAGCACCTGGGTCATGATCTTCAGGCTTTCCCGCATCTCCTGCACCCGCACCAGGTAGCGGTCGAAGCAGTCGCCGTTGCGGCCCACGGGAATGTCGAAATCGAAATCCTCATAACTGGAATAGGGCTGCGCCTTGCGCAGGTCCCAGGCATACCCGGCGGCGCGCACGTTGGGCCCCGACCACCCCCAGTCGAGGGCGTCGTCCGACCAGACCGTGCCAATATCCACCGTGCGCTGCTTGAAGATGCGGTTGTCGTTCAGCATCGTTTCCATGTCGCGAATGAAAATGGGGTAGCCGTCGATGAAGCGGCGGATATCGTCCACCAGCCCCTCGGGCAGGTCCATGGCCACCCCGCCGATGCGGTAATAATTGGCGTGCATACGGGCGCCGCTCACCGCCTCGTAAAAGCCCATCAGCTTTTCCCGCTCCTCGAACCCCCACAGCATGGGGGTCATGGCCCCCACGTCCAGGGCGAAGGTGGTGAGGTTCAGGATGTGGTTGAGAATGCGGCCGATTTCATCGAACAGCACCCGAATGTACTGGGCCCGCTTGGGCACCTCCACCCCCAGCAGCCGCTCCGCCGCCAGGCAGAAGGCCAGCTCCTGGTTCATGGGCGCCACATAGTCCAGGCGGTCGAAGTACGGCACCGCCTGGGCCCAGGTCTTATACTCGATCAGTTTTTCCGTGCCCCGGTGCAACAGCCCCACGTGGGGGTCGGCCCGGTCCACCACCTCGCCATCCAGTTCCAGCACCAGACGCAGCACCCCGTGGGCCGCCGGGTGCTGGGGCCCGAAGTTCAGGGCGTAGTTGCGGATGCGCTTTTCGGCCATATCACGCCTCCTCGCCGCCGGAAGTGGACGCCTTTTCGTCACCGGGCAGGCTGGTCATGGCCTCCCAGGGACTCATGAAGTCGAAGGACCGGAAGTCCTGGGTGAGCTGCACCGGCTCATAGATCACCCGCTTGCGCTCGTCATCCCACCGCACCTCCACGTGGCCGGTGAGCGGGAAGTCCTTGCGCAGAGGATGGCCGTCGAAGCCATAGTCCGACAGCATGCGCCGCAGGTCCGGGTGGTCGGCAAACAGAATGCCGAACATGTCAAAAGCCTCGCGCTCGAACCAGCCGGCGGTGGAGAACAGCGCCGTGGCCGACGGCACGGGCGTCTCCTCGTCGGCGGTGGTGATCACCCGCACCCGCAGATTGTAACGCAGGCTGAGCAGGTGATAGACCACGTCGAAACGCTCCGGCCGTTCGGGCCAGTCCACGGCGGTCACATCCATGAGCAGCTTGAACTGGGTATTCACATCATCCCGCAACAGCGCCAGCACCCGCAGCAGGGAGTCCCGCGCCACCCGCAGGGTCAGCTCGCCGTGGGCCATCTCCGACGCCGCCAGATCGCCTTCCAGCACGCCGGCCAGGTAGTCGCCGAGATCCTGCAAAGCCTGTGTCATGGGTGCTCCTTCGCGATACGACCGGGCGCAAAACGACCGGGGCGGTGGTGACCTAAACGGTGACGAGCGGGGCGACGTGGCGGAAACGGGGCCGGACGAACCGGGGTCAGCGGTTCAGTGTCCCTTGGCGACGCAGCTTGCGCTGTAGTTGGGTGATGCCATAGAGCAGCGCTTCCGCCGTGGGCGGGCAGCCGGGCACATAGACATCCACCGGCACGATGCGGTCGCATCCCCGCACCACGGCATAGGAATAGTGATAGTAGCCCCCGCCGTTGGCACAGGAGCCCATGGAGATCACCCACCGGGGCTCGGCCATCTGGTCGTACACCCGGCGCAGGGCGGGCGCCATCTTGTTGGTGAGGGTCCCGGCAACGATCATCACATCGGACTGCCGGGGGCTGGGCCGGAACACCACCCCCAGGCGGTCCATGTCATACCGGCTGGCGGCGGCCTGCATCATTTCTACGGCGCAACACGCCAGCCCAAAGGTCATGGGCCACAGGGAGCCGGTGCGGGCCCAAGTGCTGAGCAGATCCAGCCGCGACAACAGAAAGCCGTGCCGCTGCACCTCGCCACTCACCGTCTGGATCAGAGCGTCCTGTTCCGCCCCCGGCGGCACCGGGCCGCCCTCCGGCCAGACGGGGGCCTTGGGGTTGGCGTTTACTCCCATTCCAGCGCTCCCTTGCACCACTCATAGATGAACCCGACCGTGAGCATTCCCAGGAACACCATCATGGCCCAGAAGCCTAACACGCCCACCTCGCCCAGGGACACCGCCCAGGGGAACAGGAACGCCACTTCCAGATCGAAAATGATGAACAGGATGGCCACCAGGTAATAGCGGACGTGAAACTTGCCCCGGGTATCCTCGAACGCCTCGAACCCGCACTCGTAGGTGCTCAGCTTTTCGCTATCGGGCCGCTGGGCCCCCAGGATGTAGGAAATGCTGATCAGGGCCAGGGCCAGACCGCCAGCCACGATCATGAACAGCAGAATGGGCAGGTATTCAGTGAGAGTGGCGGTCATGACCGACGCCCCCTGGGATCACGCGCCGCCGACGCGGCCCGGGACCACGCGACAACGCCGGGTTGCGAATCAAGGCTGCGAACGGAAAGGAAAAACAGGGAAGGAGACGGGGTGGTGCCGTATTGGCCACACAAGGGACAAGGGATACGCCAGGAACGAGGGGCGCACAGCGAACGGGCGCCGATGCGGCCGGCAGCGACGATCGGCGGCTCCCCTGGAACGCCGTCGGGCTCGCGCACGTGACCATGCCCAGGCATGCCCACCTCCCCTGATGGCGCCCGGCCCCGGCAGACGGGTGTGGGCGCGTTTTCCCCCGGGCGCGACAGACCCACCGGGCCGCCGGCCAACCCCGGCGCCCCCGGCGCCGGCCTCAAGAAAAAGTCCGCTCCGGCCCAACCCCCCTTGGGTCGGGAAGCCACCCGGAACGGTGGCGGGAGTGACGGGACTTGAACCCGCGGCCTCTGGCGTGACAGGCCAGCGCTCTAACCAACTGAGCTACACCCCCAGGCAACCAACGGCACGTCCCGGATGAGATGGGACTAACGCCCTGTCATCCCTCAACGTGCGCCGTTTGGTCTACCCCCGGGTGGGGCCGGCTGTCAAGCGCGGCCCCGTGTCTTTTCTGGACGCCTTGTCACGGGTCAGTTTTCAGCGGGAAGAGGCTTGACGGAATCGGTGAGGTG
>CAZHRQ010000096.1:0-10660 GCA_964535075.1 uncultured Rhodobacterales bacterium
TTCTCGGGTCCCATTGACCGCGTGAATCGGCTCTATCTATATGATTTAGAGCGGAGTCACGCACCCAACCGGGTCCACAGCGTGAACCCGGTTGGGTGCGATCCGCTAGAGCATGAGGCGCGTGGGCGCCGCCCCTGCCATGGTTCAGGGGGCCACGCCCGCTTCGCCGGCGAACCGCACCAGGATGTCTTCATCCCGCACAATGTACTGGCAGGCCAGACGATAAGGCGGCGGCACATCGCTGGTTTCCGCCTTTTCCACGTCAGCGGCCGAAATCCGCCCCAGGGACAGCAGCAGTTCCTTTTCCTTTTCCGTCAGATTAACACCCATGGGCGGCTTGTTGTCGAGCTTGCGCACCTCGATCAGGCAGGAGCCGCAGTTGCCGTCCTTGCAATCGAAGGGAATGGGAACCCCGTGGGCCTCGGCCACGCTGAGGATGGTCCCGGTGTCGCCGGCCACCGCATAAACGGTCATGTCCTTGTCCAGTTTGGGTGAGCTGAAGGTGATATCGGCCATGGGCTTGCTCCGCACACGATATGAGAAAAGAAGCGCCCGCTCCGGCAGTCCCGTTCGGGCAGCCCCTCCGGCACGCACGGACCATGCCAACCACCGCTGGCGGGCACGGACGGGCCCATCCCCCTCGCAATGTCGGGTTTTCCACGCGTCCGCTGTCGGAGATACGACGGCGTGTCGGGCTCTTGATCGCCACGACCTTATCCCCCACAAAAGGGAAAGGGGGCCCGGTCGGACCGTCCGCAACCCTGCCCCGCTCTGTTGCCCAGGAACCCATCCCATGCCCGAGACACCCTCGGCCCCTACCCCTCCGGATGAATCACTCTCTGGAGAATCACCCTCTGGTGATTTGTCCCAGGTGGAAAAAACCCTGGAGGAGGTCTCTCCCCTGGCGGAGAACGCCGGGGAGGCAGTGGACCGTCTGCGGGAGGCCGCCAACCAGGCGGCCGGCCAGGCGGTGGACCCCCTGCGTCAGGCCTGGATCACCATTTCCGACACCTTGCACTATGGCCTGCTGGGGGTGAACCTGGGTCAGGTGATCGGCTTTGTGTTGCTGGTGCTGGTGGCGTTCACCCTGCGCCGACTGGTGGGAGCGGCCCTGAACCGGCTGGCGCGTTTCGGTGCCAACCGCAATTCCCGCGCCATCTGGCCCAAAGTGGTCGAAGCCATGGTGGCCCCCCTGCGCCTGCTGATTCTGGTGGCCGGCTTGGCCCTGGCCGTGGCCTACCTGGGTCTGGTGGGCACCATGCAACTGGTCAGCAGCCGCATTATCGAATCCCTGGTGGCCATCGTTGTGTTCTGGTCCCTGTTCAACCTGGTGGGCCCCCTGTCACGCATGTTTCTGGTGGGTCTGCTCAGAATTTTCACCCAGGAGGCGATGGAATGGCTGCTGAAAGCCGTGAGGGCACTGTTCCTGTTCCTGGGCGCGGCCACGGTGCTGGAAGCCTGGGGGGTGCAGGTGGGCCCCCTACTGGCCGGTCTGGGTCTGTTCGGTGTGGCGGTGGCCCTGGGGGCGCAGGACCTGTTCAAGAACCTGATCGCAGGGCTGTTGATCTTGGCGGAAAAGCGCTTCCACCGCGGCGACTGGGTCAAGGTGGACGGCGTGGTGGAAGGCATCGTGGAAACCATCGGCTTCCGCTCCACCCTCATCCGCCGCTTCGACAAGGCCCCGGTGTTCGTGCCCAACACCCAGCTTTCCGATGCGCCGGTGATCAACTTTTCTTCCATGACCTACCGGCTGGTGCACTGGGTGATCGCCGTGAAGTACGACACGACCGTTCCCCAACTGCGGACCATCGTCAACGACATCCGCCAGTACATTCTCGACAGTGACGAGTTCGTGAGCCCGCTGGAAGCCTATACCTTCGTCAACGTGGACGGATTCAGCCCTTCCTCCATCAACATCCTGGTCTATTGCTATACGCGCACCACCCTGTGGGGGGACTGGCTGGCGGCCAAGGAGCGGCTGGCGTGGCACATCAAGACCGTGATCCTGCGGGCTGGCACCAACTTTGCCATGCCCTCCACCCAGCTCTACGTGGAACGGGTCCCTACCGACGAGGGCCCACAGCCCTTCGTTCCCCCTGAGGATCCGGAAACGACCGTGGAGCGCGCCGGGGCCTGAACACGCAGGTCTGCCTTGACAGCGGCCGCCCGCCGGGGAACCCTAACGGCGGGAAACCGACCGCTTGCCGCCGCAGGCAATCAGGGGAGATCGCGGCCATGACCGATACACACCAGTTCGATCCCAGCATCCTCAAGGAATACGACATCCGGGGCATTCTCGGCAAAACACTGTCCGAAGCGGACGCCTATGCCGTGGGCCGCAACTTTGGCACCGCCGTGGTGCGCGAAGGTGGACGCAAGGTCAGCCTGGGCTGGGACGGCCGTCCCTCCTCTCCCGGCTTCGCCGATGCCGCCGCCCGGGGCATGGCCGACTGTGGCCTGGAGGTCTTGCGCATCGGCCTCGGCCCCACGCCCATGCTATACTATTCGGTGTTCGCTCACGGCACCGATGGCGGCCTGATGATCACGGCCTCCCACAATCCGCCGGAATACAACGGCTTCAAGATGATGATCGGCACCCGCTCGTTCTTCGGCGCCGACATCCAGGCCCTGGGCCAGCGGGCCGCCGCCGGCGACGTGGAAAGCGGCACTGGTTCCGTGCGCGACCTGGCCGTGTTCGATGAATACATCGAACGGATGCTCAAGGATTATGACGGCACCCGGGAACTGCATGTGGCCTGGGACCCCGGCAACGGCGCCGCCGGCGACGCCACCGTGGCCCTGACCCGGCGCCTGCCCGGCCGGCACACGGTCATCAACGCCGAAATCGACGGCACCTTCCCCAACCACCACCCCGATCCCACCGTGCCCAAGAACCTGGTGCAGCTTCAGGAAACGGTGGCCCGCGAAGGTTGCGACATGGGCTTTTCCTTCGACGGCGACGGCGACCGCATCGGCGTCATCGACGGCCGGGGCCGCATCCTGTGGGGCGACCAGTTGATGGTGCTGCTGAGCCAGGACCTGCTCTCCCACACCCCCGGCGCCACCATCATCGCCGACGTGAAGGCCAGCCAAACCCTGTTCGATGCCGTGGCCGCCGCCGGTGGCAACCCCGTGATGTGGAAGACCGGCCATTCCCTCATCAAAAGCAAGATGAAGGAAACGGGCGCGCCCTTGGCCGGGGAAATGTCCGGCCACCTGTTCTTTGCCGACAAGTACTATGGCTTTGACGATGCCCTGTACGCGGCGGTGCGGGTATTGTCTATGGTCAGCCGCAGCGGCCAAAGCCTGGACGAAATGTTCGACCGCGTGCCTCGGGTGTTCAACACCCCGGAAATGCGCATCCCCGTGGACGCCGCCCGCAAACTGCCGGTGGTGGAAGAAGTGAAGGCGCGGGCCGCCGCCTCCGGCGCCGAGATCAGCGATATCGACGGCGTACGTGCCCTCACCGAGGACGGCTGGTGGCTGCTGCGGGCCTCCAACACCCAGGAAGTGCTGGTGGGTCGTTGCGAATCCCGCACCGAGGAAGGACTGGCGCGGCTGAAGGAAGGCCTGCGCCAACAATTGGACCAGAGCGGAGTCGCCATGCCGGAGCTCTGACCGGCCTTCGGGATCCGGGCAACAGCGCTCGTGCGGGTCGCGCCCAACCGGGTTCCCTCTGTGAACCGGATGGGGCGCGATCCGCGCTAGAGCCTATCGCCGTCAATGGGACCCATTTTCGGGTCCCATTGACGGCGTGAATCGGCTCTATCTATTTGATTTAGAGCGGATTCACGCGCCCAACCGGGTTCCCTCTGTGAACCGGATGGGGCGCGATCCGCTCAGGCGGCGGGGGTCTCCCGCCGCCTTTTTTCATGGTGGCGGCGGTGGTGGCGAAGCTGGGACGAAAGGTGTACAGTGCGCCTTTCCCCCCCCCTCCTGAACCGCGCCCCCCGGGCCGGCCCCAGGGGCACCCGACAGCACAACAACAGGAAGACACGGATCCGACATGTCAGGCAGCGTCAACAAGGTCATCCTGGTGGGCAACCTGGGTCGTGACCCGGAAGTCCGCTACTCCCAGGACGGCAACAAGATCGTCACCTTTTCCGTGGCCACCAGCGAACGCTGGACCGACAAGGGCAGCGGTGAAAAACGGGAACGCACCGAGTGGCACCGGGTGGTGATCTTCAACGACCGCCTGGCCGACGTGGCCGAGCGCTTTCTGCGCCGGGGCTCCAGCGTCTATGTGGAAGGCCAGTTGCAAACCCGCAAATGGCAGGGCCAGGACGGTCAGGACCGCTATACCACCGAGGTGGTGCTGTCCCGCTTCAAGGGCGAGATGACCCTGCTGGGCGGCCGTGGTGGTGGCGGCGGCGGCGGCGGTGAAGCCGGCCCGCCCCCCCCGGGCGGAGCCGACGACTATGGCGGCGCCGGGGGCAACTTCGGCGGCAGCGGGGGCGGCCAAAGCGGCGGCAACCAGGGATGGGATGCCGGCGGCGGCCTGGACGACGATATTCCCTTTTGAGGGTCCCCAGGTCCTTCCGCAACTCCCAGCCCCCCGGCCTGCCCGCAATACATCATGCCATCCCGCGCGTCGCGCGCGGGGCCCTTTTCTGAGAGTGAAATGCCGTGACCGACCCGTCGCCCCCCAACGATCGCGCCCAGCCCCCCGTTGCCATCGAAGAGGAAATGCAGCGCTCGTACCTCGATTACGCCATGAGCGTGATCGTCTCGCGCGCCATTCCCGATGTGCGTGACGGCCTGAAGCCCGTCCACCGCCGCATTCTCTATGCCATGAAGGAAGGCGGCTACGATGCCGGCCGGCCCTATCGCAAGAGCGCCCGGGTGGTGGGGGACGTGATGGGGAACTACCACCCCCACGGAGACCAAGCCATCTATGACGCCATGGTGCGCATGGCCCAGGATTTTTCCATGCGCCTGCCCCTGATCGACGGTCAGGGCAACTTCGGCTCCATGGATGGCGATCCCCCGGCGGCCATGCGCTACACGGAGGCCCGGCTGGCCCGCGCCGCCTCCGCCGTGCTGGAGGACATCGACAAGGAAACGGTGGACTTCCAGCCCAACTACGACGAACGGGCGCAAGAGCCGGTGGTGCTGCCGGCCCGCTTCCCCAATCTGCTGGTGAACGGTGCGGGTGGCATTGCCGTGGGCATGGCCACCAACATCCCGCCCCACAATCTGGGCGAGGTCATTGATGCCTGTTGCGCCCTGCTCGACGCGCCCGATATTGGCCTGGAAGACCTGTTGCAGATCCTGCCCGGGCCCGACTTCCCCACCGGGGGGGTGATCCTGGGGCGCAGCGGCATCCTGCAAGCCTATGCCACGGGGCGGGGCTCGGTGGTATTGCGGGCCCGCACCCACATGGAAACGGTGCGCTCCGGCCGTCAGGCCATCATCGTCACCGAGGTGCCGTACCAGGTGAACAAGGCCCGCATGCTGGAGAACATGGCCGAACTGGTTCGGGACAAGCGGGTGGAAGGGATCGCTGACCTGCGCGACGAATCGGACAAGTCCGGCGTGCGGGTGGTGATCGAGGTCAAGCGTGATCACGAACCCGACGTGGTGCTGAACCAGCTCTATCGCTTCTCCCAATTGCAGATCAGCTTCGGGGTCAACATGCTGGCCCTGAACGGCATGCGCCCGGAAACCCTTACCCTGAAAGGCGTCCTACAGGCCTTCCTGCAATTCAGGGAAGAGGTGATCACCCGGCGCACCATCCATGACCTGGATAAGGCCCGGGCGCGCGCCCACGTGTTGATCGGCTTGGCCATCGCCGTGGCCAACATCGACGACGTAATCGCCCTCATCCGTCAGGCGCCCGACCCCGAAACCGCCCGCAGCGGTCTGATGGCGCGCGCCTGGCCGGCCGACGACGTGCGTCCGCTGGTGGAATTGATCGACGAGCCCGACCGCAAGGTGGTGGATGGCCACTATCATCTGTCCGAAACCCAGGCCCGGGCCATCCTGGACCTGCGGCTGCATCGCCTCACCGGTCTGGAGCGGGAAAAAATCGCTGGTGAGTTGCAGGAAATCGGTGACCGGATTAAGGACTTTCTGGAGATCCTGGGCAGCCGTGACCGGCTGCTGACGGTGCTGCGGGAAGAACTGATGGACATCCGCGCCCGATATGCCGACCCTCGCCGGACCACCCTGGAGGACGCCGAGTTCGAACAGGACGTGGAGGCCCTCATCCGCCGCGAGGACATGGTGGTGACGGTTACCAACGGCGGCTACATCAAGCGGGTGCCGCTCTCCACCTACCGCGCCCAGCGCCGGGGGGGCCGGGGGCGTACCGGCATGAGCACCCGCGATGAGGATTTCGTCAGCCAGGTGTTCGTGCTCAACACCCACACGCCGGTACTGTTTTTTTCCTCCACCGGACAGGTGTACAAGCTGAAGGTCTACCGGCTGCCCCAGGGCACGCCCCAATCGCGGGGCAAGGCCATGGTCAACCTGCTGCCCCTGGCGGCCGACGAGACCATCTCCACCATCATGCCCCTGCCCGAGGATGAGTCCACCTGGGGCGACAGCCATGTGATTTTCGCCACCGCCAGCGGTAATGTCCGCCGCAACAGCCTGTCCGATTTCACCAACGTGAAGGCCAACGGCAAGATCGCCATGAAACTGGATGGCGACGACCGGCTGGTGGCGGTGCGCATCTGTACCGAAGACGACGACGTGCTGCTGGCCACCCATGGCGGCAAGTGCCTGCGGTTCGCGGTGAATGACGTACGGGTGTTTAGTGGCCGCACCTCCACGGGGGTGCGCGGCATCCGCTTGGGGAAAGGAGATCGGGTGATCGGCCTGTCCATCCTGCAGCAAGTGGCGGTGGAGATGGAACAGAGGGACGCCTATCTCCGTCTGGCGGCCGCCCAGCGCCGCGCCGGCGAGGAGGACGGCACCGCCGCCCTGCCCGTCACCCTGGCTACGGAAGAGGTGGAAGCCCTGGCGGCCCGGGAGCAGTTCATTCTCACCGTCACCGAAAACGGATTCGGCAAGCGCAGTTCCGCCTACGAATACCGGCAGGCCGGCCGGGGCGGCCAGGGCATCGCCAACATCGAAACCTCCGAGCGCAATGGCCCCGTGGTCAGTTCCTTCCCGGTGGCCGATGGCGACGAAGTGATGATGGTTACAGACGGTGGGCAGTTGATTCGCATGCCCGTGGGCGATATTCGTATTGCGGCGCGAAAAACCCAGGGCGTGACGCTGTTCCGCATCACCCCCGGGGAGCGCGTGGTTTCGGTGGCGCACCTGGGTGACCTGACCGGGGACGACGCCGACGGTGACACGGAAGACGGCACCGCGCTGCCCGCCGACGAAGGGGGGAGCCTGCCAGAAGATCAGTAGGGAAACCGCTCATGACGGCGTCGCGGCTGGGCATCTATCCGGGGACCTTCGACCCCATCACCAACGGCCATCTGGATATCATCACCCGCGCCACGCGGGTGGTGGACCGTCTGGTGGTGGGGGTGGCGGAAAACGCCGGCAAGGAGCCCCTGTTCAGCCTGGCCGAGCGGGTAGCCCTGGTACAGGCGGAAATGGCGGCCCTGGGCCGAGACACCGGGACCATGATCGAGGTCAAAGCCTTTGACTGCCTGCTGATGCACTTCGCCGCCGCCGAGGGCGCTTCCGTGATCGTGCGGGGTTTGCGCGCGGTGTCCGACTTTGAATACGAGTTCCAGATGGCGGGCATGAACGCCCGCCTCAACCCCGACATCGAAACGGTGTTTCTGATGGCCTCCGAGCGTTCCCAGTTCATCTCCTCGCGCTTCGTGAAGGAGATCGGGCGCCTGGGCGGCGATATCAGCGGCTTTGTCTCCCCCTTGGTGCGCCAGGGTCTGGAGAGGCGCTTTGCCGAGCGCAAAGACAACAAGTAGCCTTCCCGCACATTCCACAGATAAAAAAAAATCCCCCGGCAGTATGGACCGGGGGATTTTTCAGTATTAGTTGGCTGACAAATCTTTAAATGGTGCCGCTGGAGTGAATTGAACACTCGACCCCACCCTTACCAAGGGTGTGCTCTACCTCTGAGCTACAGCGGCCCCTGTCTGGAGGCCCGGAAAGTGCCACATTCCCGGGGGGCTGCCAAGAGAAAAATGGCCTCTTCCTCCGATTTTTTTAGAGCCTATCGCCGTCCATGGGACCCATTTTCGGGTCCCATGGACGGCGTGAATCGGCTCTATCTATTTGATTTAGAGCGGATTCACGCCCCCAACCGGGTTCACGGCGTGAACCCGGTTGGGGGCGATCCGCTCTAATCATCGCCAGAGGCGCCATGGCGCCCCACCCGCACATCCCGATGGATGTGGACGCTCAGCAGCAGCCCGAACCCGAACATCAGGGTAATCAGCGCCGTGCCGCCATAGGACACCAGGGGCAGCGGCACGCCCACCACCGGCATCAGGCCCATCACCATGGCCATGTTGATGAACACGTACAGGAAAAAGGTGGTGGTGATGCCCATGGCCAGCAGACGACCGAACTGGTGCCGGCAGCGCACGGAAATGGCGATGCCCACGACGAACATCACCACATAAAGCCCCAGCAGCACCAGGGCCCCCACCAGCCCCGTTTCCTCGGCCAGCATGGTGAAGATGAAGTCGGTCTGCTTTTCCGGCAGAAAATTAAGGTGGGTCTGAGTCCCCTGCAGCAGGCCCTTGCCAAACACCCCGCCAGAGCCCAAGGCGATCTTGGACTGCATGATGTGATAGCCAGAGCCCAGGGGATCACTCTCGGGATTGAGGAAGGTCAGCACCCGAGCCTTCTGATAGTCGCGCAGGAACTGCCAGGCCACCGGCAGGGCCGCCAGCCCCGCCCCCAGCACCGAGAACACCATCCACAGCCGCATGCCCGCCAGGAAGAAAATCACCGCCGAAGCCATGCAGATCATGGCCGCCGTGCCCAGGTCCGGCTGTTTCAGCACCAGTCCCACCGGCACCAGCACCAGAAACACCGGCGGCAACAGAAAGGTGAGGCGGCCCATATCCTCGCTGGTGGCGCCGTGGAAATAGCGGGCCAGGGCCAGCACCATGAAGAACTTCATCAGCTCCGACGGCTGGATGCGGATCACGCCCAGGTCGATCCAGCGCTGGGCGCCCATGCCGATCATGCCATGGACCTCCACCACCACCAGCAGCAGCACGCCCAACAGATACAGCAGGTAGGCCTGACGCATCCAGAACCGGATGTCCACCACCCCCACCACCAGCAGCACGCCCAGCCCCACGCCAAAGCGGATCATCTGCGCCCGGGCCCAGGGGTCGATGCTGCCGTTGGCGGCGGAATACAGCATCACGAAGCCTATACCGGCGATCAGGCACACCAGAAGGATCAGGCTCCAACTGGCGTGGAGCAGCTTCTGGTTGAGGGTCATGCGCTCGGCGCTGTTGTCGATGCTGGATCGCATGGGCTCAGACCTCGCTGGCGTCGTCGGAGCCGCCACGGCCGCGCGGCTTTCGGGGCGGAAGGACCCCAGCCAGATCCTGGTCGGAAAAACGGCGCTGGGTCTCGATCAGCACGTCCCGGGCCACCGGCGCCGCCGCTTTGGAGCCGCCTCCCCCATGTTCCACAATGACGGCGCAGGCAAAGCGGGGCTCGTGGACCGGCGCGAAGGCCACGAACAGGGCGTGATCCCGATACTTCCAGGGCAGGTCCGAATTGCGGCGAACCCCCCGGGCCCGTTCCTTCATGGTAATGCGGCGCACCTGGGCGGTGCCGGTTTTGCCGGCCATGGCCCATTCCTGCTCTCGAATCCGAGATCCTCGCGCGGTGCCGCGGGAGCTGTTCACCACCGCATCCATGGCGTCGCGAATGCGGCCCAGGTTCTCCTGGTTGATCGCCAAGGCCGGGAAGGCCGCGGCGTCCTCCATGGGCTTGCCATCGGCGCCCAGGAAACGCCGGGTGAGACGGGGAACCACCGCCCGGCCACTGGCCAGCCGGGCGGTCATGGTGGCCAGTTGGATGGGCGTGGTCAGCACGTACCCCTGACCGATCCCGGCGTTGAGGGTTTCCCCCGGCAGCCAGACCGCATCGAAACGGGCTTTTTTCCAGGCCTTGTCGGGCATGATGCCGCTTTTTTCCCCCGGCAGATCCAAGCCCACCGGTTCCCCAAGACCGAACAACCGTGCCGTGCGCGCGAGCTGGTCGATGCCCATGCGCTTGGCAATTTCATAGAAATAGACGTCGCAGGATTGCTGGATGGCGGTGCGCAGGTTCATGTGACCATGACCGCCTCGCCGCCAGCAGTGGAAACGGTGGCCGCCCAGGGACATGTGGCCGGGGCAGTACACGGTCCCGCCTGGCGAAATGACACCCGCCTCCAACGCCGCCAGGGCCACCACCATTTTGAAGGTGGAGCCCGGCGGATACTGGCCGGCGATGACCTTGTTGGTGAGAGGATGGCGGGGATCGGTGGACAGGCTGCGCCATTCCTCCGGCGTCAGACCCCGATTGAAGGCATTGGGATCGAAACTGGGCGAGGAGGCCATGGCCACCACCTCCCCCGTGTTCACGTCCATCACCACCACCGCCGCCGATTCCTCGCCCAGGCGCACGGCCACGCTTTTTTGCAGACCGGCATCCAGAGCCAGCTCCAGATCGCTGCCGGACCGGCTTTCGCTGCGATTGAGCTCCCGAATGGTGC
>CAZHRQ010000097.1:0-10226 GCA_964535075.1 uncultured Rhodobacterales bacterium
CTTTGCCCCGCAATGCCAGGTCGTGCTGCCGTTCGATTCCCGCCTTGCCGATGCGGAATCCCGGCAGTTCCAGCAGCGGATCACCGGTCAGGTCGTCCTCCGAGGGCACGGACACATACCCCAGCACATGGGCCAGGGCGTTGGCATCCTGGTATTCCCGTCGCTGGCCCACGTCGATCATCACCCCGGGCAGGTCCGGCGCGTTGACCTCCACCCGGGCCACCTCTTCCCAGGTGAGGTTCTCCAGCACCCGCACCGGCACGAAGCCCCGTTTGCGCCTTGCTTCCCGGATCACCCGCTCGCGATCCTTGTCGGCCAACGGCACCAGTTGGGCCAACTGATCCAGGGTATGCGCCAGGTCGGGAGTCTGTTCCGGGATCACCAGCATCCGGAAATTCTGGCGGTTCACGGCCAGCATCTGGCCATTGCGGTCGAGGATGCGTCCGCGCGGCGGGGCAATCAGACGGATGTTGACGCGGTTTTCCTCGGCGAGAGTGGTGTAGCGGTCCGCCTCCACCACCTGCAGATAATAGAGACGGCTGGCCAGTCCGGCGACCATGGCAGCCTGTAGGCCGCCCAAAACTGCCACCCGGCGTGTGAACACCCGTTGAGAGTCGCCCTGTCGTCTGAACATCACGCCTGCCTCAGAAAGGTGAGATTGATCCAGCCCAGCACCAGGGCCAGCAGGGGATAAACCGCCACGGTGGTCAAATACTGGAAGGTCATGGGCTGAAATGCCACCGGGCTGCCCCGCATCACCGACACCCCGGCCCACAACACCAAAGAGGCCACGGCGGCCAGGACGGCAAAGGCCCACCAGCTCAGCCCGAACGCCTTGCCCACCAGGAACCGCCGCTGTGAACCGGCGACCCCCCGCACCATCAGATAGGCCAGTCCACTCACGCCCAGCGGCCACCCGGCCAGGAGATCATGGAATGCCCCCAACGCCAGCACCAACAGGCCCGGCATCAGCGCCGGCCGGTGGATGGCCCAGTAGAAAATGGCCACCATGGGCAGTAACGGCGTCACGGCATTGAAATAGGGAATGTGTGTGGGGATGACCGTCAGGAACAGCAACGCCACCGTCACCACCGTGGGCAACAGACTACGCCACGCCTGATCCAGCCGGGTCCACAACGAGGGCTTCATCAAGGCGTCGTCCATGGGGCCTCCTTCCGGGGGGGGTACGGACCGGGGGCATGATGACGAGAAAACCGATCCCCTGTCCCGTGGTGGTAGCGCCTGCCGGCGCCCGGCGCCACTGAATTGCCTGTCATGGGATTGGGAGGACTTTGCCTGCCCCACGCTCAGCAAACAATCAGGAAAAACGCGCGGCCAAAAACGCGGCAACGGGGCCCAAAACGGTCAAAAAAGCGCTGTTTTCCTACTGCTTTTCCGCCACCCGGGGCTGGTCGGTCAGGATTTTGTCCAGGCCAAAGTCAAGCACCCGCACGAATTCCAGGTTGGCGAAATGCACATGAGGCTCAACGCGGACCCCATCCTTACCGGTGGCCGCCACCACCCCCACGGGCAGGCCAGGCGGGAACACGCCGCCGTCGCCAGAGGTCACCACCCGGTCACCGGTCACCACGTTTTCATCGCCACCCGCCATGTAGACCAGGCGGGCCTGTCGCTTGTTGTCACCGGCGAGGATGGCATCCTCGC
This sequence comes from uncultured Rhodobacterales bacterium, assembly GCA_964535075.1. Lineage (GTDB taxonomy): Bacteria > Pseudomonadota > Alphaproteobacteria > Rhodospirillales > CAJXLG01 > CAZHRQ01. Next base: position 1,666 of record CAZHRQ010000097.1, read on the forward strand.
GGGTACGCTCCACCACCACCGGGATACGGGAGTTCAGGTCGGTCAAAAGAAGCACCCGGGCGGAGCGTTGCCCCACTTCCGCGACACGCCCCGCCAGCCCTTCGCCAGTCATGACCGTGTCGCCCTTTTCCACGCCGTCGCCCTTGCCGGCATTGAGCACCATAGAATGGGCAAAGGAGCCGCCGGAATCAGCGATCACCCGGGCGGCCAGCGCCTCGGCCCGGGGCATGGGCGTGAAGGCCAACAGACGGCGCAAGCGCGCATTATCCGCTTCCAGCCGACGGGCCACCGCCCGCCACGCCTGAAGCTTCTCGTTCTCTTGCCGCAAGCGGGCGTTCTCGGCGCGAATACTGGCCAGCTCCTCAACGCCGCTGACGGCATTGGCCACGGCCGCCGCCGGGCGGGAAACCACGTCGATCACGGGCGCCACGGCATCCACCACCGCCGTGCGCACGCCCACCACCGCCCCGTTGTCGGCCCGCCCGAACAGCATGATCGCGAAAGCCAGGACGATAAGGAGGGGCATCCCGAAGCGGGCGACCAGACCGCGTAATGTGGCGAGGCGTCCCATGGTGAGCGTTCATCCCCTCGTTGGTTAAACCACCACGACCCAACCCCTGTATCGCAGTGCCTTTTGCAATGACACCATCACATTAACAACGAGGCCCTAAGGGTCGGTTAATACACTGTGGTGAGCACGGAACGCAGGCGACGCATTTCCTCCAGCGCCCGCCCGGTGCCCAGCGCCACGCAGGACAAAGGATCGTCGGCGATGGAGACCGGCAGGCCGGTGGAATGACGCAACACAAAATCCAGGTTGCTGAGCAGCGCCCCACCTCCCGTCAGCACAATGCCCTTGTCCACGATATCGGCGGCCAGTTCCGGCGCCGTGTGTTCCAGGGCCACCTTCACCGCGTCGATGATGGCGCCCACCGGCTCGGCCAGGCTTTCGGCCACATCGGCCTCGGTGAGGGTGATTTCCTTGGGCACCCCGTTCATGAGATCCCGGCCCTTAATCGTGATCTCGCGCCCCACCCCGTCTTCCGGCGGGCAAGCAGAGCCGATGTCCTTCTTGATGCGCTCGGCCGAGCTCTCGCCCACCAGCAGGTTGGAGGCACGCCGGATGTAGCCGATGATGGCTTCATCCATTTTGTCGCCCCCCACCCGCACGGAGCGGGAGTACACGATGCCCCCCAGGGACAGCACCGCCACCTCGGTGGTGCCGCCGCCCACGTCCACCACCATGGACCCGGTGGGATCGGTCACCGGCAGTTCCGCGCCAATGGCGGCGGCCATGGGTTCCTCGATCAGGAACACCCGGCGCGCGCCGGCGCTTTCCGCCGATTCCTGGATCGCCCGCCGTTCCACGGCCGTGGAGCCGGAGGGCACGCACACCACCACCTGCGGACTGGCAAAGCTGCGGCGATTATGAACCTTGCGGATGAAATGCTTGATCATTTCCTCCGCAATTTCGAAATCGGCAATCACACCATCCCGCAGGGGACGAATGGCCTGGATGCTGCCGGGCGTCCGCCCCAGCATCTTCTTGGCCTCATTCCCCACGGCGAGCACCTGCTTCCGGCCCTTCACCTCGGCGATGGCCACCACCGACGGCTCGTTCAGAACGATACCCTGTCCCTTGACGTAGACGAGAGTGTTGGCCGTCCCCAGATCAATGGCCATATCGGCGGACAACCAACCCAGCACACCGGAAAACATCGAGCGTCACCCAAGAGTAGATGATGTGGCAATCGCAGGAAAGACCCCGTGCCGCCGCCCACAACGGCGACAGCTACTCTTCTTAATCCCCGGTCGGGGGCCTATGCAAGGCTTTCCATGACCCCAAACCGTATTTCATGAGAGGCACTCGGCCAGGAGGCAGAAAGGCCGGGTGCCGGGGCAAAGGCAGGAAAATCAGTTGCGTGCCTTGTCAACAAGGCGGTTTTGCGCAATCCAGGGCATCATGGCACGCATGCGCTCGCCCACGTTCTCGATGTCGTGGCGGGCCCAGTTGCGGCGGGTGGCCTTGAAGGACGGCTGTCCGGCCTGGTTCTCCAGCACCCAGTCGCGGGCGAAGCGTCCCGACTGGATATCGGCCAGGATGGAGCGCATGGCCTCCCGGGTTTCATCGGTCACCACCTGCGGCCCGGCGATGTAGTCGCCATATTCGGCGGTGTTGGACACCGAGTAGCGCATGGCGGCCAGCCCGCCCTCGTAGATCAGATCCACGATCAGCTTGACTTCGTGCATGCACTCGAAAAAGGCCATTTCTTCCGGATAGCCGGCGTCCACCAGGGTTTCGTAGCCGGCGGTGATCAGGTGGCTGAGCCCCCCACACAGCACCGCCTGCTCGCCGAACAGGTCCGTCTCGCATTCCTCACGGAAGGTGGTTTCCAGCACCCCGGAGCGGCCGCCGCCGATGGCGCTGGCGTAGGACAGGCCCAGTTCCGTGGCGTTGCCGGAGGCGTTCTGCTCCACCGCCAGCAGGCAGGGCACGCCCGCGCCCCGCACGTATTCCCCGCGCACCGTGTGGCCCGGCCCCTTGGGCGCCACCATGAACACATCCAGGTCGGGCCGGGGCACCACCAGATTGAAGTGCACCGCGAGACCGTGGGCAAAGGCCAAGGCGGCCCCTTCCCGCATGTTGGGCTCCAGATCGGTGTTGTAGAGATCGGCCTGCTTTTCGTCCGGGGTGAGCACCATCACCACGTCGGCCCAGGCCGCCGCTTCGGCGGGGGTCATGACCCTGAGGTTTTCCGCTTCCGCCTTGGCCCGGCTGGCGGAGCCTTCCCGCAGGCCCACGGCCACTTCGGCCACGCCGGAATCCCGCAGATTGAGCGCGTGGGCATGGCCCTGGCTGCCGTAACCAATCACCGCCACCTTGCGCGACTTGATCAGGCTGATGTCGGCATCGCGGTCGTAATAAATGCGCATGAAGTCATACTCCCGGAAGGAAAACAGGCCCCTCCACGGCGGCGGGAGGGGCTGGCTCACGTGCGCCTGGGCTGGCGCGGTTATTCGTCCATCTGGCCACGCGCGCCGCGGGCGATGGCCACCACCCCGGTCCGCGATACCTCCACCAGGCCCAGCGGCTTCATAAGATCAATGAAGGCGCTGAGCTTGTCGGGGCGGCCGACGATCTCGAACACGAAGGATTCGTTGGTGGAGTCCACCACCTTGGCGCGAAAGATATCGGCGATGCGCAGGCTTTCCACCCGATGCTCACCGCCGCCCCGCACCTTGACCAGGGCCAGTTCCCGCTCCACCGCCGGCCCGTCCAGGGTGAGATCGCTCACCTCGTGCACGGGGATCAGGCGGCGCAGTTGGGCCTTGATCTGCTCGATCACCATGGGGGTGCCGGAGGTCACGATGGTGATGCGCGACAGATGCCGCGCCTCGTTCACCTCCGCCACGGTCAGGCTTTCGATATTGTAGCCGCGCCCCGAAAACAGGCCGATCACCCGCGCCAGGACCCCGGCCTCGTTGTCCACCAGCACGGCGATGGTATGGTTGCGGATGGCCATGTCGTTGCCCGTCACGCCTGTCACTCCCTCGCGTTGCGGATCACACCAGCGCCTGGCCGGCGCCGGTGATGCGCTTCTGGGAATCGTCTTCCGGCCCCAGCAGCATGTGGTTGTGCGGCTTGCCCGAAGGGATCATGGGGAAGCAGTTTTCCGACTGTTCCACCTGCATGTCCACCAACACGGGCCGGTCGGAGGCCAGGGCCTCCTTGATCACCGGGTCCACGTCCTCGGGCTTGTCGGCACGCAGGCCGTGACAACCGAAGGCCTCGGCCAGTTTCTCGAAATCAGGCAGCGAGGCCGAATAGCTTTCCGAATAGCGGCCGCCGTGCAGCAGTTCCTGCCACTGGCGTACCATGCCCATGTAGCGGTTGTTGAGCACGAACACCTTCACCGGCAACCGATATTGCACCGCCGTGGAGAGTTCCTGGATGTTCATCATGATGGACGCTTCGCCGGAGACCAGGGTCACCAGCTTGTCGGGATGCGCCACCTGTGCCCCCAAGGCCGCCGGCAGGCCGTAGCCCATGGTGCCCAGACCACCGGAAGTCAGCCAGCGATTGGGTTCCTGGAAGCGATAGAACTGAGCGGTCCACATCTGGTGCTGCCCCACATCGGTGCTGACGATGGTGGGCCGGTCGCGGGTCAGCTCGTACAGGCGTTCCACGGCGTACTGGGGTTTGATGATCTCGCCGCCCTGCTCATAGCGCAGGCACTGCCGCGCCCGCCATGCCTCGATTTCCCGCCACCAGGCGTCCAGGGCCTCGCGGTCGATCTGGTACTGCCGGGCCCGCCAGATCTTGATCATGTCTTCCAGCACGTGAGCCACATCGCCAATGACGGGCAGATCCACGGCTACGTTCTTGTTCACCGAGGAGGGATCCACGTCAATGTGAATCTTGGTGCTGTTGGGCGCAAATGCCGACAACAGACCGGTGACCCGGTCATCAAACCGAGCGCCCACCGCCACCATCACGTCGCAGTCGTGCATGGCCCAGTTGGATTCATAGGTGCCATGCATGCCCACCATGCCCAGGTACTGGGGATCGTCGCCGGGATAGGCGCCCAGCCCCATCAGGGTGAGGGTCGCGGGCGCGCCCGTAAGGCGCACGAACTGGGTCAGTAACTGGGAGGCTGCCGGACCCGAGTTGATCACCCCGCCCCCCACATAGAACAGGGGTTTGCGGGCGCCGGCCAGGATTTCCGCCGCCTTCTCGATCTGGGCCGGATCGCCCTTCATCTGCACCCGGACGGACTTATGCCGGGCCCGGGCCTTGGGGATGTACTCCCCCTCGGCGAACTGCACATCCTTGGGCAGGTCGATCACCACCGGGCCAGGCCGGCCGGTGGTGGCCACGTGAAAAGCCTCGTGCAGCGTAGTGGACAGCCGATCCACGCTCTTGACCAGATAGTTGTGTTTGGTGCACGGCCGGGTGATGCCGGTGGTGTCCGCTTCCTGGAAGGCATCGTTCCCGATCAGGTGGGTAGGCACCTGACCCGACAACACCACCAGGGGGATGCTGTCCAATAGCGCGTCGGTAATACCGGTGACGGCGTTGGTGGCACCGGGACCAGAGGTCACCAGCACCACGCCGGGCTTGCCGGTGGAACGGGCATAGCCCTCGGCGGCGTGCGCGGCGGCCTGTTCATGGCGTACCAATACGTGCCGGATGCGGTTCTGCTGAAAGATCTCGTCATAGATGGGCAGCACCGCCCCGCCCGGATAGCCAAAGATCACCTCAACCCCGTGCTCTTCCAGGGCCTTGAGGATCATGCGGGCGCCGGTCATCGTATTCTGTGCCATGATGGTCCACTCTTCACAGCGTCGGGCGGCGGAAACAGGCCAGACTCGCCCGACGGGAGACCGTCGGGCCCCGACAACAAACCATCGGGACAGGACCGGGACAGGGAGTCCGCACGCGGAAAAGGCAGGATGTCGGCGGTGGCGCGCCTTTGCCGCACCGCCGAAAGCACCTGCCCGAATCAGGGCGCAAAGCCTACCCCCTCAGTCCCCGGGGGTCAACAGCCGCTCCCGCACGTGCTGATCCAACCGCGCCCGTTCGTCGAGCGCCTCGCCGTCCGCCAGCACCACGTCCGGCCGCAACCGGTTGCGGAACCAGGTCATCTGCCGCTTGGCATACTGGCGGGTGCGTTGCCGAGCCAGGGCCACCGCCGCCGACCGCTCCAGTCGCCCGGCCTGCAACGCCGCCAGTTCCGGCACCCCCAGGGCTTTCATCACCGGTCGGTCGGCCGGTATGTTCCGGGCCAGCAGCGCCGCCACTTCCGCCTCGGCCCCGGCGGCCATCATGGCCTCGAACCGCTGGTCGCAACGCTGATACAGCCTCTGGCGCTCGGGCACCAATGCCGCCACCAGGAACACACTGCCGGGGGGTGGGCCCGCGGTCGGCCGTGCCTGCCACCAGCCCAGGGAGCGGCCCGTGGCCGCCCACACGCTCCAGGCCCGCACCAGCCGTTGGCGGTCGGTGGGGGGGGCGGCGTCTCCGGTGCGCTCGGCCAGGAGATCCCGCAACGCCGAGGCGCCCAGGCGATCCAGCAGCCGTTCGCTGGTGCGCCGCACCGCCGCCGGCACCGGCGGGATGGCCGCCAGCCCGTCCTGCAAGGCGGAAAGGTACAACCCCGTCCCCCCCACCACCAGCGGCAGACGCCCGGCGGCCCAGGCGGCCTCCAGCGCCGCCACCGCCCGGGTGCGCCACCAGCCGGCGGAACAGCGGGCCTCGGGCGGCAACACCCCGTACAAACGGTGCGGCGCCCGGGCCATCTCCGCCGGTGTGGGGCGGGCGGTGAGCACGTGCAGGCCGTCATACACCTGCATGCTGTCGGCGTTGATGATCTCAGCGTTCAGGGAGTCGGCCAGATGCAGAGCCAGGGCCGACTTGCCGCTGGCGGTGGGACCGGCCAACACCAGGACGGGACGACGAGAGGGCGGGAAACGGCAGGCACACATCCGCAAGGGACTCGCATGGGTTCAGGGGACGGGACCGGTGCTTGTCAACCGGGACCCGACAACGGTATACCCGGGGCCATGATCAACACCACCACCCTCATCGCCACCGGAGGCGCGCCGCTTCCCGTGGCGCTCGTGCGCGAGGCGCTGACTGCGGCCGGAGCCGTGGTGGGTGAGCCGCGACTCCTGGCCGCCGACACGGCGGTGGACCTGCCCATCACGGACCTGGCCCCCGAGGCCGTGGACCGCACGGTGACCACCGCCTTGGGCGACCGGCCCGTGGATGCCATCACCCAGCCCCTGGCCCCCGACGACCCCGTCCGTCGCCGCCGGCTGCTGGTGGCAGACATGGACTCCACCATGGTCACCGGCGAAACGCTGGATGATCTGGCGGATGTGGCCGGGATCAAGGCGGAAATCGCCCAGGTCACCGAGCGCGCCATGCGCGGGGAGCTGGATTTCGAGGACGCCCTGCGCAGCCGTGTGGCCCGGCTGAAGGGTCTGCCCCTCAGCGCCGTGGAAGAAACCTGGGCCGCTCTCACCTTCACCCCCGGGGCCGAAACCCTGGTGCGCACCATGGCCGCCCATGGGGCCCATACCATCCTGGTCTCCGGCGGATTCGATGTCTTCACCACGCGGGTGGCGGCGCGGCTGGGCTTTCATGAACAGCACGCCAACCGCCTGAAGGTGGCCGACGGCGCCCTCACCGGCGAGGTATACGAACCGATTCTCGGCCGTGAGGCCAAGCTGGCCACCCTGAACGCCGCCGTGACTCGCCTGGGCGTGGGGCCCGAAGCCGCCGTGGCCGTGGGGGATGGCGCCAACGACCTGGCCATGATCACCGCCGCCGGCCTGGGGGTGGCCTTCCACGCCAAGCCCGTGGTGGCGGAAACCGCCGGGGCCCGGGTGCGCCACGGCGATCTCACCGCCCTGCTGTATGCCCAGGGGTATCATCGGGACCAGTTCACCGCCGCCGATTAACCCTCTTTCAATTCCCGTCCCTCTATACTTCAGCAAGTGGCACCCGGGCGGCACAGGCCTCCGGGGCCGCACCGCAACCGTCCACTTCCCCAGATTGGCCCGGGAAACATCCTACCCCCACCTCCCCGGGCCGGGGCGGTGAACATTCGGGGTGCCGGCACAGCAACCGGCCCGTTGCGACGTGATAGAGGATGCCCGGATCATGACCTCATTGCTCGGAATTGCGCTGATCCTGGTGGTCGGTGTCCTGGGGATGGCGGCCTTGGGAGCGTGGCTGGACCACGTACGGGAATCGCTGCAACAGGAACGGCTGTCCCGTGCCTTCTCCCGGGAGCGCCGGGCCTGGAGCGCCGGCACCGGCGAGGGCGGCACCCACTATGGTCTGTTCGGCCCGCAGATGTGGTGTCCCTGAGACCATCCGGCTTGATGGCCCAAACCGCTCATGATGGCCCAAACTCATGTGGTGTTCGGCGTGGTCTGCTACCTGGGAGGCGCCCAGGCAGCCGGCATCGCCCCCTCCCCCGCTGGCGGGGCAGTGGCCATTCTAGGGGCTTTGCTGCCCGACATTGACCACCCCAAAAGCGTCATGGGCCGTTGGGTGCCCTTTCTGTCGGTTCCCCTGTCCAAAATCCTTGGTCATCGGGGGCTGACCCATAGTCTGCTGGCCCTGGTGGCGGCGGCGGGACTGGGCATGGTGGCGGCCACCCACTGGCCGGGATTCGGTTTTCCGCTGGCCCTGGGCTATCTCTCCCACCTGTTGGGGGATTTTTTCACCGGGGGAGGCATTCCCCTACTCTACCCTTCCACACGACGCTACACGGCACCCCTGCGGGTGGCGGTGGGGGGACTCGGGGAAAAGCTGGTGTTTCTGGGGCTTACCCTCACGCTGGCGGTGTTGATCCACGAAACCCTGCCCGAGCGGTTCCGGGTGCCGTACGAGGCCCACGACCTGGGCCGGTTTCTTGCCAGCATGCGCTCCTGACCTTCCCTGGTCCTAGAGCGGATCGCACCCAATCGGGTTCACGCTGTGAACCGGATGGGGTGCGTGAATCCGCTCTAAATCAAATAGATAGAGCCGATTCACGCGGTCAATG
>CAZHRQ010000098.1:0-9133 GCA_964535075.1 uncultured Rhodobacterales bacterium
AAAATCAGCCCCCGCCCATGACACCTCCGCCCGGACCCATACTGAGAACTGCTGGGCTGGGAATAGACACCTTGACTCCAAAATTTAGGCTCATTAATTTAATATCCGTAACTTTGACAGCGACCCCAGCCCCGAGGACCGCCCGCGATGGCCCGCCCCCGCAAGCAAGACGCCCGCGACCTGCGCGGTCTCGCCATCGAGGCCGCCATCGCCCTGCTGTCGGACCGTGAGACGCCCGACCTGTCGATGGTGGAGGTGGCGCGGGCAATCGAGTGTTCGGCCCCGGCGCTGTATGCCTATTTCACCGACAGGGACGATCTGCTCGACACGGTCCGGCGGACCGTCATCGACCGCCAGACCGCCGGAAAGACAGCCCGCTATCGGCGCCCATCCAAAAGCGCCCTGGAGGCGCTCGCCGACGGCGGTCATGCCTATCTTGAAGACGCGGCCAAGGCCCCGGCGCTCTATCGACTGGTCCATTGCCGGCGGGCCGGGTCTGGCGGGGCAGCGGACGCGCTCTCCGGGCCGGCGCTGGCCGCCCTGGCGCGGGGCGTCAACGCCTGCCGGGCCGAGGGCTACGCCACCGATCACCCGCCCGAGCCCCTGGCGCGCCTGCTGTGGTCGATGGTGCACGGCGCCGCGCTGCTCGCCCTGGACAGCCCGGCGGACCACCGGGCCGAGGCCTGGGCGCACGCCCACCAAAGCGTGGACCTCGCCATCGCGCTGACCCGAGGAGCAGGGCGAAAGACCGACGGCACCCGCGACAACAGCCCCTGCGCCGCCCACGGAGACGGACCATGACCCGCTTACGGATAGCCGCCATCGGCGCGGTGGCAGTTGCGGCCGCGCTGGCCGGCGCCCTTGCCTATGGCATTCACGCGACGGACGCGAGCATCAACGCCTTTGAAGCCACGGTGAAACAGACCGCGCCGCCGCCGTCGCCCGACCTCTCCGAGGAGGCAATGCAGGCCCTGCCCGCGCCGGTGCGGCGCTACGTCGCCTTCGTCTTTCCCAAGGGCATCGACAACCCGCCGCGCTGGGTCGCGTTTTCGCAGACGGGCGCGTTCCGGCGGCCGCTGACCGACGGCTTTCAGTCCACCACGGCGCGGCAGGTGATTGCCACGGCTACGCCGGACCTGGTGTTCTCCGCCGACACGCCGATTTGGGGGCCGATCTGGGCCACCGCCTATGACGCCTTCATTGATGGCGAGATGGAGATGCGGGCGCGCCTTCTCTCGTTGTTCTCGGTCATGCACGAAACGGGATCGCCGGCGCTGGACCGGATGTCCCTGCGCCGCTGGCTGCTGGAAACCCCGTCGAACCCCTATGCGCTGTTGCCCGGCGGGCCGGTACGGTGGCAGCCGATCGGCGATGACACCGCCCGTGTGGTGGTCGAGGCCCACGGCCACACGGCCAGCCTGGTCGCGACGTTCGACGAGCGGGGCGCCCTGATCCGCTTTCAGGCCGAGCAGGACGGCGACCTGACGACGCCCTATCACGGCTCCGGCGAGCATGTGACCCGAGGCGATTATCAGTTGGTCGAGGGCGTGCGGATCCCGATGACGTTCGAGGTGTCGCGGATGGCCGACGGCGTGCTGTATCCGTTCTGGACGGGACGCCTGACGGACATTGATCTCATCACGGGCGCGACGCCCGCGCCGGTGGACTGACGCGCGGAAACTGTTGGCACCACATGACCCTGGACTTCCTGCTCACCTCGCTGATGGTCGTGATCGCGCCGGGAACCGGCGTGCTCTACACCGTGGGCGTCAGCCTGGCGCGCGGCGGCGTGGCCAGCGTGGCGGCGGCCCTGGGCTGTACCCTCGGCATCGTGCCGCACATGACCGCCGCCATCGTCGGCGTGGCCGCCCTGTTGCAGGCCAGTCCGCTGGCGTTTCAGGTCTTCAAGGTCCTGGGTGTCGCCTATCTGCTGTGGCTGGCCTGGTCGATCCTGCGCCAGCGCGGCGCGCTAACCGTGAGTCCCGAAGGCGACCGCAAGTCCTTGACCCAGGTCGTGACCGGCGGGGTTCTGATCAACATCCTGAATCCGAAGCTGTCGATCTTCTTCCTGGCCTTCCTGCCGCAGTTCGTGCCGTCCGACGCGGCCGCGCCGCTGGCGCGCATGATCGGCCTGAGCGCGGTGTTCATGGCGCTGACCTTCGTTGTCTTCGTCGGCTACGGCGCCTTTGCCGCGCGCGTGCGCCGCCATGTCATCGGCCGCCCGGACGTCATGGCCTGGGTCCGGCGCGGCTTCGCTGCCGCCTTCGTTCTGCTGGCCCTGCGGCTCGGCCTAGAGCCTATCGCGGTCAATGGGAACCCATTTTTTGGGTCCCATTGACCGCGTGAATCGGCTCTATCTATTTGTTTTAGAGCGGAGTCACGCACCCAATCCGGTTCACAGCGTGAACCCGATTGGGGGCGATCCGCTCTAGCGGCGTGCGGACGCGGCGCCGATCCGTGGCTCAGCCCGCCAGCGTGTCCGCCACTATCCAGGCCACCGACAGCGCCAGCAGGCCGGCCATAAGCCCGTTGAAGCGGCGCATCCAGCGTCGCCCCAGGCCTGTACCGCCCCACGCCCAAAGGGCCAGCGACGGCCAGCAGATGACAGCGAACAGCCCGCTGAAGACCCACAGACCGGCCACCGGTTCGGGCAGCGGCAGCACATAGGCGGAGATCGCCGACATCGCCGCCAGCCAGGCCTTGGGATTAGAGCCATCGCATAGCGACGCTTTCCGGCCGGTTCCACCCGGCGGTCCTCGAGGCCGGCGCAGACCGACCGCAACTCCGAGATGAGGTTTTCCAGCACGTTCATGCCTTCAGGGAGTCACGCCCAAGCCCCGCGCGCACCCCCTGCCGGCTCCATTTTGTGCCAACGCCACCGAAATTCCACCACCTGTGGCATTTCGGACTCATCAGCCCCTCCTGCGAGCCCTCACCCCCCACTCTGGACTGCGATTCGTCCGCATTTAGAGCGGCTGGCTCTAGGCATTGTGCCGGGCCCGCCGGCGCGTTATCATGAGTGGGCGTTAGAGGGGCCCACAAGGGGAGGAGTCGCCCATGCCCGAGAAACGCGTACTCTCGTGTCTGGTCGCCAGTGATCTCTCTCCTCGGGGCGACCGTGCCCTGGTACGGGCGTTCCGGATAGCGGCCCTGGGCGGTAGCCGGGTGGATGTGCTGCACGTGGTGGAGGAAGATTACCCCCGGCGTCTGTCCGACTCCCTCATACACACTGCGGATACCGAACTACGCGCCCAGATAGCGGCCATGCCGGAAAGCCAGGGCATTCCCTGGACCGTCCACGTGGAGCGCGGTCACGACCACGAGCGCATCGCCGAAGTGGTTGCGCAGCAAGGGGTGGACCTGCTGATCATGGGCGGTCGGCGCAAGCCCAAACTCAGTGATCTTTTCTCAGGAGACGTGAACCCGATTGACCGCGACCTGCCCTAAGTCGGTGACGGTGGCATGATCATAATAGAGCCGCCCCGTTCGTCACGGAACTGACACTCTTGCGACCTTCCCCCGGCGGTCGTGGTCGCTCATACTCCCGAGAATGCCGGATTTTTTGTCCGGATTTTCCTGAAGGGGGGGGAGCGTGTCATGAGCGACGAGAAGGCACCGGATTTTGAGGCCCTGTCCCTGGCGGACACGGTCAGCACCCTCAAGACCAACATCGACCAGGGGCTCAGTCCGGAAGAGGCCGCGGCCCGACTGGCGCAGTACGGACCCAACGCCCTCGCCGAGCACAAGGAAAACCCCTGGAAAAAGCTGCTGGCCCCCTTCTGGGGCCCCATTCCCTGGATGATCGAGGCGGCGGCCATTCTCTCGCTGCTGGTGCAGCACTATCCCGATTTTGTCATCATCATGGTGTTGTTGCTGTTCAATGCCGCCATTGATTTCTGGGTGGCGCACAAGGCCTCCAACGCCCTGGATGCCCTCAAGAACCAATTGGCGCTCAAGGCCCGGGCTTTGCGCGCCGGGCAGTGGCAGGAAGTGGAGGCCAACACCCTGGTGCCCGGCGACGTGGTGCGTCTGCGCCTGGGCGACGTGATCCCCGCCGACGTGAAACTGGCGGGGGGCGACTATCTCTCCGTGGACCAGTCGGCGCTGACCGGGGAATCCCTGCCGGTAAACAAGAAGGTGGGTGATCCCGCCTATTCGGGCTCGGTCGCCAAGCAGGGCGAGATGACCGCCGTGGTCACCACCACCGGCAGCCAGACCTTCTTCGGTCGTACCGCCAGCCTTGTGGCCGGGGCCGGGGCCAAGTCCCATTTCCAGCAGGCGGTGTTGCGGGTGGGCAACTTCCTCATTTTCCTGGCGCTCGCCCTCTCCATCATCATGACCGCCGTGGAACTGCATCGTAACGAGCCGGTGCTGGATCTGGTTCAGTTCGTGCTCATCCTGGTGGTGGCCTCCATCCCCGTGGCCATGCCGGCGGTGCTGTCGGTGACCATGGCCCTGGGCGCCCTCAGCCTTTCCCGCCAGCAGGCCATCGTTTCCCGCCTGCAAGCCATCGAGGAAATGGCCGGGGTGGACATTCTCTGTTCCGATAAGACCGGGACCCTCACCAAGAACAAGCTTACCCTGGGCGCGCCGGTGGTGTTCGCGGCCCCCGATGCCGGTGACGTGGTGCTGGCCGGGGCCCTGGCCTCCCGGGCCGAGAACAACGACGCCATCGACCTGGCGGTGATCGGCGGTCTGACGGATCCGGCGGCCCTGCAGGGCTATACCCAGGAGAACTTCACCCCCTTCGATCCCGTGAGCAAGCGCACCGAGGCCACGGTGGTGGCGCCCGATGGCACCCGCGCGCAGGTGAGCAAGGGGGCGCCGCAGGTGATCCTGGATCTGGCCGCGCCCGATGCCGAAACCATCGAGCAGGCCAACAAGAAGGTGGCCGATCTGGCCGCCAGCGGCTATCGCACCCTGGGGGTGGCGCGCAAGGACGGCGACGGCCCCTGGCGTTTCCTCGGCGTGCTGCCGCTACAGGATCCGCCCCGGGACGACAGCCGCGCCACCATCGAAAGCTGCAAGGACCGGGGCGTGGCCGTGAAAATGGTCACCGGCGACGACACCGCCATCGGCGCGGAAATCTCCGACCAGTTGGGGATGGGGACGCACCTGATCCCGGCCGCCGACATGTTCGGCAGCGGCGATGTGAATCATCTCACCGACGCCCAGAAGGAGCGCGTGGAACACGCCGACGGCTTTGCCCGGGTGTTCCCTGAACACAAGTACGCCATCGTCAAGGCGTTGCAGGAGCGGGACCACATCGTGGCCATGACCGGCGACGGAGTGAACGATGCCCCGGCCCTGAAGCAGGCGGACGTGGGGGTGGCCGTTTCCGGCGCCACCGATGCTGCCCGGGCCGCCGCCGATCTGGTGCTCACCGCCCCCGGCCTGTCGGTGATCGTCAACGCCATCGAGGAAGCGCGCAAGATCTTCGAGCGGATGATGAGTTACACCATCTACCGCATCGCCATGACCATCAACATCATGCTGTTCGTGGTGTTGTCCACCATCATCTTCTCCTTCCAGCCGCTGACCGCCATCATGATCATTCTGCTGGCGTTGCTGGACGACATTCCCATCATGACCATCGCCTATGACAACGCCGCCGCGGCCCGGGGGCCGGTGCGCTGGCAGATGGGGCGCATGCTCACCGTTTCCGTGGTGCTGGGCTTGCTGTCGGTGGTGCAGAGCTTCGGGCTGCTGATCATTGGCTGGGATCTGGTGCACCCGGCGCAGGAGTTGTTGGCTCAGGCACCGGCGGAGGTGCAGACCCTTTGGCATCGCCTGCAGGGCCTGTGGGATATCGACGAAGGCCACCTGCAATCGGTGCTGTTCCTGCAAATGGTGGCCGGTGGGCACCTGCTGCTGTTCGTCAGCCGGTCCAAGCACTGCATGTTCAGCCGCCCCTGGCCCTCCCTGACCCTGTTCTTGGCGGTGGTGGGCACCCAGGTCCTGGCGGTGCTCATGGTGGGCTTCGGCCTGCTGGTCCCCAAGCTGCCCTGGGACCTGGTGGCCTGGGTGTGGGTCTACAATCTGGTGTGGATGGTGGTGCTGGACTTGGTGAAAATGCTGGTCTACTGGCTGATGGACCGCCACAGCCTGCTCAATCACCAGCACATCAGCGGCCCGGTGAACGCGCCCCTGCATCCCTTGCCGCATAAGACCGAGGCATCCCGCGCCCACCGGTCCCGCTGATCCGCTTCCGGGGTGCCGTCCGCCGGGCGGCCCCCCCCTGCGACTTTCCCCCTGCGACAAGGAGACACCCATGCCCACCGACGCCCTGGACGGCCTGCGGGATTATCCCGAGTTGCGGCGCATGGTGGAGGCCAGCCGCTCCCTCAGTCCGGTGACCGTGGCCGTGGCCTATCCCTGTGACGAGGTGTCACTGCTCGGGGCCCTGGAGGCGGCGGACATGGGCCTGATCGTGCCTCATCTGGTGGGGCCTAGAGCGGATCGCACCCAATCGGGTTCACGCTGTGAACCGGATTGGGTGCGTGAATCCGCTCTAATTCAAATAGATAGAGCCGATTCACGCGGTCAATGGGACCCATTTCTGGATCCCATTGACCGCGATAGGCTCTAAGGCGGAAATCAGCGCCGTGGCCCAGGGGCTGGGGCGGGATATCAGCGCCTATCCCCATGTGGAGACCGATCGGCCCGGCGCGGCGGCCCAGCGCGCGGTGGCCCAGCGCGCGGTGGCCCTGTGTCGCGACGGCACTTGCGAGGCGTTGATGAAGGGCGCCCTGCACACGGACCAATTGCTGCATCCGGTACTGGCCCACGAAACCGGCCTGCGTGCCGGGCGGCGGCTTAGTCACGTATTCGCCATGAACGTGTCCACGTACCCCAAGAAATTGTACGTCACGGACATGGCCATCAACATTTATCCCGATCTAGATACCAAGGTGGACATTCTCAACAACGCCGTGGAGCTGGTGCAGGCCATGGGGGTGGAGACGCCCAAGGTGGCCATTCTCTCGGCGGTGGAAACGGTGACCCCCAAGATCGAGTCCACCCTGCACGCCGCCGCCTTGTGCAAGATGGCCGACCGTGGCCAGATCAACGGCGCCATTCTGGATGGTCCCCTGGCCTTCGACAACGCCATCAGTGCCGAGGCCGCCGCCATCAAGCACATTACCTCGCCGGTGGCGGGGGATGCCGACATTCTGCTCTGTCCGGACCTGGAATCGGCCAACATGCTGGCCAAGCAGTTGCAGTATCTGGCCAATGCCAAGGCGGCGGGGCTGGTGCTGGGGGCGCGGGTGCCCATTATTCTCACCAGCCGCGCCGACCTGCCGGAAACCCGTCTGGCCAGCGCGGCCTTGTGTGCCCTGTTCGCCGCGGCCCGCCGGGACCGCCTGCCCGCCATCAGGGCCTGAACCCTGCCCGCCATCAGGGCCTGAACCATGTGATTTCGAGCGGATCTCGACCTGCGCTTAGGGTCCGCCTCCTCACCATCAAGGGAGTTCTCCATGTCCCGTGACGGCATTCTGGTCATCAACGCCGGCTCCTCTAGCATCAAGTTCGCGCTCTACGGCCTGGAGGCGGAGGGGCATGTGGCGGCACGCTATCACGGCCTGCTGGAGGGCATCGGCGTGGCTCCGGCCCTCACGGTCAAGGCGCCCGACGGCACGGTCCTGCATCAACAGACGTGGGAAGGCGACGGTCTCGACCACGATGCCCTGCTGGCGGCGCTCATGGCCTGGGTCATGGACCACCTGGAGGGGCTGACCCTGCGCGCGGCGGGCCACCGGGTTACCCACAGCGGTCCCAACCTGGCGGCGCCGGTGGTGGTGGATGACGCGGTGATCGCGGCGGTGGAGCAGGCCATTCCCTTTGCTCCCCTGCACAATCCCAACAACCTTGCGCCCATCCGCCTGCTGCGCCAGCGTTTCCCCGACCTGCCGCAGGTGGCGGTGTTCGACACCGGCTTCCATCGCCACAAGGACGACCTGAACCGCTGGCTGTCCGTGCCCCGCTGGCTGTACGAGGAAGGGGTGCGGCGCTACGGCTTCCACGGCAGTTCCTACGAATACATCGCCTCCGTGCTGCCGGACACGGCGCCTGATCTGGCCGACGGCCGGGTGGTGGTGGCCCACCTGGGCAATGGCGCCAGTCTCGCTGGCCTGCACCGGGGAAGGGCGGTGGAGTCCACCATGGGCTTCAGCGTCAATGATGGCCTGATGATGGGAACCCGCTGCGGCACCACGGACCTGGGCGTGATCACCTATCTGGTGAACCACAAGGGCTATACCCTGGATCAGGTGGAGCACGTGCTGGACAAGGAAAGCGGCCTGTTGGGGGTGTCGGGGGAAACCAGCGACATGCGCGGCCTTCTGGCGTCGGACTCCCCGGCGGCGGCCCTGGCCGTGGACCTGTTCTGCCTGCGGGTGGCGCGGGAAGCCGCCTCCCTGGCCACGGCGTTGGGCGGCCTGGACGGCCTGGTGTTCACCGGCGGCATTGGCGAGCACGCGGCGCCGGTGCGGGCCAGGGTGTGTGCCCATCTGGTCTGGCTGGGCGTGACCCTGGATGCCGAGGCCAACGACCAGGGGCCGGGCCGCATCAGCGCCGAGAACAGCGCCGTGCCGGTGTGGGTGATTCCCACCGATGAGGATGTGATGATCGCCCAGCATGCCCGTGATCTGGTGGTGCGAGGGTAAAGGCCATGGTGCGCGCCCTGATCCCCCTGCTGCTGGGGTTTGGATTGCTGGCCACGCCGGCCCCGGCGCAACAGACCGCGATCCCCGGCGCGAGGGCGTGGCGGTGGGCGGCGGGGTTCGATGACGGCGCCTGACCTGCCCACCCCGGCCACCGTGCGTGCCCTGGTGGCCGCCGGCCGGGGCAGGGAGGCGGAGGCCACCCTGCGCGCCGCCGTGGCCCGGTTTCCCGATCATGCCGAGCCCTGGTTCTGCCTGGGCGTGTTGCTGGCGCGGCTGGGGCGCGACGGGGAGGCGCTGGCGGCCTATGACGAATGCCTGGACCGTGCGCCCGGCCACCGGCTGGCCCTGTTCAACCGCGCCAACCTCTCCCAGCGACATGGCCGCGAGGCCCGGGCGGAACAGGACCTGCGGGCGGTGCTCGCGGCCCATCCAACCTTTGCCGCTGCCTGGATCAATCTCAGTGGGGT
>CAZHRQ010000098.1:9143-10084 GCA_964535075.1 uncultured Rhodobacterales bacterium
GTGTTGCGGACTCGCCAGTGTCTGGAGGAGGCGGAGGCGGCCTGCGACCGGGCGCTGGCCCTGATGCCGGACTCGGCCGAGGCGTGGTTCAATCTGGGCACTGTGCGGCGGGATCGCGATCGCTTGTGGGCGGCGGCCACCGCCTTCCGCACGGCGGTGGTCCATCGGCCCGAGCTGGTGGTGGGCTGGGTGAACCTGGGCATTGCCCGCCAGGAATGCGGCGATCAGGAGGGGGCGGTGGCCGCGCTGGATCACGCCCTGACCCTGGCGCCCGATCACCCCCTGGCGGCGGCCAACCGGCTGCTGTTGTTGCACTATGATCCCCGGCTGACTCAACGGGAGCGGGTGGCGGCCATCCGGGCCTGGGCGGCTCGCACGCTGCCGCCCGCGCCGCCGCCCCTGCCCGTGAGTGGTCCCGATCCCCACCGGCCGCTGACGGTAGGGCTGGTGGGCGCCACCTTCCGCCGTCATCCCACCCTATGGCTGACCCTGGCGGCGCTGGAGGCCCTGGACCCGGCGCGGATCCGGCTGGTGGTGTTCGACCTGGGGGATCGGCCCCATGACGACTTTTCCCACCGGCTGCGGGACATCGCCGTGGCCTGGCATGCCCTGGGTCGCTGTTCCGATGCCCAAGCCCTGGCCGCCCTGCGGGGCGCCAACCTGGATGTGGCCCTGGGCTACGAGGGGTTCACGGGGGGGCGCTGGGTGACGCTGTTGGCCCATCGGGTGGCGCCGGTGCAGGTGAACTGGTCGGCGTGGACCAGCGGCCTGCCGGCCATGGAGGCTCTGCTGACCGATGCCGTCTCGCTGCCGCCAGGGAGCGACCACGAGGTGACCGAGCGCCCCTGGCGCCTCCCCGACGATTATGTGGTCTACCGCCCGCCCGAGGATGCGCCGGATCCCGGACCGTTGCCGGCCGACCGCAACGGTGCGCTGACCTT
>CAZHRQ010000099.1:0-1562 GCA_964535075.1 uncultured Rhodobacterales bacterium
CCGATGAGCTGGCCGACATCCTGTGGCGCTATGGGGAGGAACGGCATTCCCGCCGCGTGGCCCGGGCCATCGTGGCCGCACGGGCCGAGGCGCCGCTGCACACCACCACCGCCCTGGCGGACGTGGTGCGGGGCGTGCTGGGTCGGAAGGGCGGCGGCGAGACCATCGACCCCGCCACCCGCACCTTTCAGGCGCTGCGCATCGCCGTGAACGACGAACTGGGCGAGCTGGCCCGCGGCCTGGCCGCCGCCGAACGCCTGTTGCGGCCTGGCGGCCGTCTGGCGGTGGTGAGCTTCCATTCCCTGGAAGACCGGGTGGTGAAGCGCTTCCTGCGCGCCCGCTCCGGCGACGTGCCCCGGCCCTCCCGTCATCAGCCGGAGGCCGCCCCCGGCCACGCCCCCACCTTCCGCCTGCTATTCCGCCGGCCCATCACCCCCGACGACCAGGAAATCACCGCCAATCCCCGCGCCCGCTCTGCTCGGCTGCGGGCCGCCGAACGCACCGACGCCCCCCCCTGGCCCGCCAGCGCCCATGGCGACGGAGGTGCCGCATGATCCGCACGGTCACCTTCCTGGCGCTGGTCCTGGCCCTGATCTCCGGCATCCTGCTCTACATGCTTCAGTACGAAGTGGAAGCACGGGAAGCGGAACTGGAAGAGCTGCACGCGACCATCCACGACACGCGCGAGAACATCCACATGCTGCGGGCGGAGTGGGCGCACCTCACCGACCCCGAACGCATCGAGGAGCTGGCCCGCGCCCACCTGGACGTGACCGAGGCGTCTCCGGATCAGGTGGTGCGGCTGGACACCCTGCCCATCTGGCATGGCCGGACTCCGGCCCCGGCCGCTTCCGTGGGGCCGCCCCGTCCTCGGCACAAGCCCCCCCGGCCCACGTCCGAGGAAGGGAGGTAGGCCATGTCCCACAATACGCCCCGCTCCGCGCCCATGCCCGCCCGCCGACCCCGTCCCTATTCGCCCGACGCGGGCCACGCCCGGCTGCTGATCATGGCCGCCCTGTTCCTGGTGGCCTTCGCCGGCATCGGGGTGCGCCTGGTGGCGGTGACCATGTTCAACGACACCCCCGGCAACCTGCTGGCCCGCCCCGGCATCAGCGCCGACCTCACTTTGCAACGGGCGGACATCGTGGATCGCCACGGCGTGCTGCTGGCCTCCAACCTGCCCACCAACCACCTGTACGCCCGGCCGCACAAGGTGCGCGATCCCGAAGGCGCGGCCCAGGCGGTGGCCGCGGTGCTGAACGACGTCTCCCTGGATACCCTGCTGGAACGCCTGACCGCCGACCGGCCCTTTGTCTATCTGAAACGCAACCTGACCCCCCGGGAACAACAGGCCATCATCACCCTGGGCATTCCCGGGCTGGATTTCGAGGCCAGTGAACGGCGGGTCTATCCCCAGGGTCACCTGCTGCCCCACGTGATCGGCCTCACCGACGTGGACAACAACGGGATCGCCGGGGTGGAAAAGGCCTTCGACCGCCGGCTGAAGGAGGATCTTTCCCCGCTGCGCCTGGCCGTGGACGTGCGGGTGCAACATGCGCTGC
>CAZHRQ010000099.1:1572-10063 GCA_964535075.1 uncultured Rhodobacterales bacterium
CCGCCATCTGGCCCGGGCCATGACGGTGTTCCAGGCCAAGGGGGCCGTGGGCGTGGTGGAGGACGTACGCACCGGGGAAGTCCTGGCCATGGTCTCCCTGCCCGACTACGACCCCAACGATCCGGCGGAGGCCGACACCGGGGCCCGCTTCAACCGCGTCACCCTGGGCACGTACGAAATGGGCAGCACCTTCAAGCTGTTCAACACGGCCGCCGCCCTGGAGGCCGGAGTGGTGACCCTGGAACAGCGTTACGACACCACCCGCCCCATTCGCTATGCCTCCCACACCATCCGCGACCTGCACCCCCATCGCCGGCCGCTCAACGTGCGTGAGATTCTCATGCACAGTTCCAACATCGGCTCGGCCATGATCGCCCGCGACCTGGGCACGCCGCGTCAGCGCCGCTTCCTGCAAGCCCTGGGCATGCTGGACGAAACGCCCGTGGAACTGCCGGAACGGGGCCGGCCGCAGGTGCCCACCGTGTGGCGCATGATCAACACCATGACCGTGGCCTATGGCCATGGCATCGCCGTCAGCCCCCTACACGTGGCGGCCGGCGTGGCCACCCTGGTGAATGGGGGGCGGTACCACGCCCCCACCCTGGTGGCCCGCACCGGTCCCGGTGCGCCCCCCGCCCCCCGAGGGGTGCCGGTGCTCAGCCCGGAAACCTCCCGCCACATGCGCGCTCTGATGCGTCTGGTGGTCACTCGGGGCACGGGCAGCCGCTCGGAGGTGCCGGGGTACTTCATCGGCGGCAAGACCGGGACCGCCGACCGCAGTGGCGCCGGTGGCTATGACGACCGCAATGGTGTGCTGGCTTCCTTTGTGGGCGCCTTCCCCATCCACGACCCCCATTATGTGGTGCTGGCGGTGCTCGACCGGCCCCAGGGCACGGCGGAGACCTATGGCCACGCCGGTGGCGGCTGGGTGGCGGCGCCCGTGGTGGGCCACGTAATCAAGGACATCGCCCCCATGCTCGGCGTGTCCCCCGTACCGGCCGAGGTGGTGGAAACCGCCCTGGACCTGGATCGGGAAGAAACGGTAACGGAGGCCCGCCTTGCGTCTTACTGAGCTGCTGAGCGCCCTCCCGGACCTGATCCCGGCCGGGGCCGACCCGGACATCACCGCCCTGACGGCGGACTCCCGTGACGTGACCGCGGGCACCCTGTTCGCCGCCCTGCCCGGCGCCAACGCGGACGGCCGCACCTTCATCCCGCAGGCGCTGAAGAAGGGCGCGGCGGCGGTGCTGGTGCCGGCGGACACCCCGGCCCTGGATACCGGTGGCGTGCCGGTGATCCAGGCACCGGCGCCGCGCCGCGCCTTGGCCTTGATGGCGGCCCGCTTCCACAACGGCGCCCAGCCCGTGACGGTGGTGGCCGTCACCGGCACCAATGGCAAGACGTCCACCGTTTCCTTCCTGCGCCAGTTGTGGCGGGCGGCGGGCTGGCAGGCGGCGAGCCTGGGCACCCTGGGCCTCACCGTGAACGACGAGGCGCCTCAGAAAAGCCTGACCACTCCGGAACCGGTGGCCTTGCACGCTCTGCTGGCCGATCTCGCCGCCCAAGACGTGAACCATCTGGCCATGGAAGCCTCCAGTCACGGCCTGGATCAGGCCCGCCTGGATGGGGTGCGGTTGACGGCGGCGGGGTTCACCAATCTGTCCCGCGACCATCTGGACTATCACTCTTCCATGGAGGCCTATCAGTCGGCCAAGACCCGTCTGTTCACGGAGGTGCTGCCCAGCGGCGGCGTGGCGGTGCTGCCGGCCGACACACCGGCCGGGAAGGTCATGATCCAGGCCGCCACCGTCGCCGGTCGCTCCGTGCGCACGGTAGGGAAAACGGGCGATCTGGTGGCGCTCACGGAGGTGGCGGCCCACCCCGAGGGCCTGACCCTGACCCTTTCCCTGAATGGCGAGGCCGCCCAGCCGGTCACCGTGCCGGTGGCGGGGCTCTACCAGGCGGAAAATTTGGGGCTGGCCGCCGCCCTGGCCCTGATCACCGGCATGACACCGGCGGCGGTGCGGGCCGCCCTGCCCACCGTCCGCCCGGTGCCCGGGCGATTGCAACCGGTGGCCACCAGTGCCCGGGGCGCACCGGTGTTCATCGACTATGCCCACACCCCAGACGCCCTGACGGCGGCGCTGCAAAGCCTGCGTCCTCACGTGCAAGGCCGCCTGATCACCGTGTTCGGCGCCGGCGGCGACCGTGATCCCGGCAAGCGCACCCCCATGGGCGCCGCCGTGGCCGAACACAGCGACCTGGCCATTATCTCCGACGACAATCCCCGTACCGAGGACCCGGCCGCCATCCGCGCGGCGGTGCAGGCCGGGTGCCCCAAGGCCGAGAACGTGGGCGACCGCCGGGCGGCCATTCACCGGGCTCTGGCGCTGGCGGACGCCGGCGACTTGATATTAATCGCCGGCAAGGGCCACGAAACCGGTCAGGAAATCCAGGGCACCACCCTGCCCTTTGACGACGCCGAAGTGGCGGCGGCCTGTGCCGTGGAAACGGGAGGACAGGCACGATGACCCCCCCCTTGTGGACCCGGGAAGAGGCGCGGCAAGCCACCGGCGGCGCCGTGCACGGCCGCGACTGGCAGGCCACCGGCGTGGCCATCGACAGCCGCACCCTCACGGCCGGTGACCTGTTCGTGGCCATTCGCGGCGAACGGCACGACGGTCATGACCACGTGATGGCGGCCCTGGAAGCCGGGGCGGTGGCGGCCCTGGTGGACCACGTCCCCCCTGGGCTGGAGGACGCACCGCTGCTGGTGGGGCGCGACACCCTGGCCGACCTGCGGGCCCTGGCCCGAGCGGCACGCGCCCGTACCCGCGCCCGGGTGATCGGCATCACCGGCAGCGTGGGCAAAACGTCCACCAAGGAAATGCTGCGCCACACCCTGAGCGAACAAGGCCCCGCCCTGGCCACCCGGGGCAATCTCAACAACCATATCGGCCTGCCCCTGAGTCTGGCCCGCCTGCCCGCCGATGCCGCCTTCGCGGTGCTGGAAATGGGCATGAACCATGCCGGCGAAATCGCCGACCTAGCCGCCCTGGCCCGGCCGGAGGTGGCCCTGATCACCACCGTGGACGCCGTTCATCTGGAGAACTTTGATTCCGTGGCCGGCATCGCCGAGGCCAAGGCGGAACTGTTCCAGGCCGGGCCAACGGTGGCGGTACTCAACCGGGATAACGCCCACTTCGCCCTGTTGGAAACCCGGGCCCGCGCGGCGGGCGCGGAGCGTATCCTTTCCTTCGGCCGGGCCGAGGGCAGCGACGCCCGCCTGGAACACGTCACCCTCTCCCCCGAGGGCAGCACGGTGCAGGCCACGGTGCTGGGCGCGCCCCTGTCCTATACCCTGGGCCCGCCGGGCATGCACTGGGTGCTCAACAGCCTGGGGGTGCTGCTGACGGTGGCCGCCGCCGGGGGCGATACCGCCGCGGCCGCCGCCGCCCTCGCCCATGTGACGGCCCCCGCCGGCCGGGGCGGTCAGCACACCATTCCCACGCCGGATAACGGGGTTGCCCGGTTGTTGGATGACGCGTACAACGCCAGCCCAGCGTCCATGGAGGCGGCCTTCGCCACCTTGGCGTGCATTCCCCCCACCGGAAACGGCCGTCGGCTGGTGGCCCTAGGCGATATGCTGGAACTGGGACCGGAAAGCCCGGCCCTGCATGCGGCCCTGGCGGCCCCCTTGGCGGCGCACGGCATCGACGGCGTATTCACCTGCGGCCCCAACATGGCCGCGCTGCACCAAGCCCTGCCCGAGGCGCGGCGGCACGCCCATGCCGAGGATGCAGAAAGCCTGTTGCCCTGTGTGCGGGCGGCCCTGCGGGCCGGTGACGTGATTCTGGTGAAGGGCTCCCACGGCAGTCGCATGCACGTGGTGGCCGATGGTTTGCGCCCCCCGAAACAGGACGGATCCCGGTGACACGGATGACCACGGCGGAGATGCGGCATGCTGTATAACCTGTTGGCCCCCCTGGCGGATGAGATCGCGTTCCTGAACGTGTTCCGCTACCTGACCTTCCGCACCGGCGGTGCCATTCTCACGGCGCTGGTGGTGGCCTTCGTCATGGGGCCGCCGCTGATCCGCTGGCTGCACCGCAAGCAGCGCGAAGGCCAGCCCATCCGCGAGGACGGCCCGGAGAGTCACCTGCTCACCAAGAAGGGCACGCCCACCATGGGCGGGCTGATGATCCTGGCCGCCATGAGCGTGGCCACCCTGCTGTGGGCCGACCTCAGCAACCCCTTCGTGTGGGCGGCGTTGCTGGTGACCCTGGGCTATGGCCTCATCGGCTTTGGCGACGACTACCTGAAGGTGACCAAACGCCACCACGGCGGCCTGCCCGGGCGCATGAAGCTGCTGGGCCAGTTCAGCATCGCCCTGGTGGCGGCCCTGTGGATCATGCAGGTCCAGTCCGATCCCCTGTCCCATGATCTGGCCATTCCCTTCTTCAAGGACCTGCTGCTCAATCTGGGCTGGTTCATGCCCGTGTTCGGTATGCTGGTGATCGTGGGCGCCTCCAACGCCGTGAACCTGACCGACGGCCTGGACGGCCTGGCCACGGTGCCGGTGATGATCGCCGCCGGGGTGTTCATGCTAGTGGCCTACCTGGTGGGGAACGTGGTGTTCGCCGACTACCTGCAACTGCACCATGTTCCGGGCACCGGCGAGCTGGCCGTGTTCTGCGGTGCCATCATCGGCGCCGGCATGGGGTTCCTGTGGTACAACGCCCCGCCCGCCATGGTGTTCATGGGCGATACGGGCTCCCTGGCCATGGGGGGCGCCTTGGGGCTGGTGGGCATGGCCACCAAGCATGAACTGGTGCTGGCCATCGTGGGCGGTTTGTTCGTGTTGGAAACCGTTTCGGTGATCGTGCAGGTCGGCTCGTACAAACTCACGGGCAAGCGGGTGTTCCGCATGGCGCCGCTGCACCATCACTTCGAGAAGAAGGGGTGGGCCGAACCCACCATCGTCATCCGTTTCTGGATCATTGCCATGGTGCTGGCCCTGATCGGGCTGGCCACGCTGAAACTGCGTTGAGGAAGGAAACGACCGGTGACCCTGGCCCTGGACATGATGCGTGATCAGACCGTGGCGGTACTGGGCCTGGGCGGCTCGGGCCGGGAGGCCGCGCGCGCCCTGCTCCAGGGCGGCGCCCGTCTGCTGGCCTGGGACGACGGCCTGGACGCCCGGGTGGCGGCGGAAGCGGCCGGGTTTCCGCTGCTGGACCCCGCCCAATGGCCATGGGAACGCCTGTCCGCCGTGGTCATGGCCCCCGGCATTCCCCTGACCCATCCGGCCCCCCACCCGGTGGCGATCAAGGCCGCCACCTGCGGCGTGCCGGTGCTGGGCGACATCGAGCTGCTGGGCCGCGCCTGCCCGGACGCCACCTACGTGGGCATCACCGGCACCAATGGCAAATCCACCACCACGGCCCTGCTGGCCCACCTGCTGCAAACCGCCGGCCGGGCGGTGGCGGTGGGGGGCAATCTGGGACCGGCGGCCCTGGGCCTGCCGCGTCTGCAGGCGGACGGCATTTATGTGCTGGAGATGTCTTCCTATCAACTGGATCTGACCCTGGATCTGCGGTTCCAGGTGGCGGTGCAGACCAACATTTCCCCCGATCACCTGGATCGCCACGGTGGCCTGGAAGGCTACGTGACCGCCAAGCGTCGCCTGTTCCGCGCCCCGGCCGCCGGTCAAACGGCGGTGGTGGGGGTGGATGATCCCCATGGCGAAACCCTGGCGGCGGACCTGGAGAAGGACGGCCAGCACACGCTGGTGCCCATCTCCGGCCGCACGGCGGGGCCCGGGGTGCGCACCCTGGACGGCTGGGTGTACGAAGACGGCGTGGCGATGGCCGACCTGCGGGCCATTCCCACCCTGCCCGGCCGCCACAATGGTCAGAACGCCGCCGCCGCCTGGGCCGCCGCCCGTGCCGTGGGCGTGCCGGCGGACATCCTGCGGGCCGGTCTGGCCAGCTTCCCCGGACTGGCCCACCGCCAGGAGCGGGTGGCGGTGGTGGATGGCATCGTCTATGTGAACGACAGCAAGGCCACCAATGCCGAGGCCGCCGCCCCGGCCCTGGATTCTTACGATAGCGTGTTCTGGATCGCCGGCGGCCGGCCCAAGGAAGGCGGCATCGACGCCCTGGCCGACCGGTTCGGCCGCATCCGCCACGCCTTTCTCATCGGCGAAGCGGCGCTGGCGTTCGCCCGGACCCTGGAAAACCACGGCGTGCCTTTCAATCAGTGCGGTGATCTGGCGGCGGCGGTGGCGGCGGCCCGGGCCCATGCCCTGGAGCACGGCGGCCCCGGCAGTGTGGTGCTGCTGTCGCCCGCCTGCGCGTCCTTCGACCAGTTCCGCAGTTTCGAAGCCCGGGGAGACGCCTTCCGCCACTTGGTGGCGGCCTTGCCCGGCAACCGGCACGATCCCTGGGCACCGGCCCCGGATCGGGGAGGGGCGGCATGACCCTGGCCCTGGAACAGAACCTGCATGGCGGCGCCCCGCAACGGGGATTTTCCCGCAGCGACACCTCGGTGCTGGGCCGATGGTGGTGGACGGTGGACCGCTGGTCCCTGGGCGCTTTGTTAGGCCTGATGGTGGTGGGGGTGCTGTTAAGCTTTGCCGCCAGCCCGCCGGTGGCTGAACGCATGGGCGCCGACACCTATCACTTCATCACCCGGCACCTGTTGTTCCTGCCAATCAGCCTGGCGCTGGTCCTGGGGCTGTCGCTCATGTCGCCCCGGGGGGTGCTGCGGGTGGGCGTGATCGGCTTCCTGGTGGCGCTGGTGCTCACCGCCGCCACGGTGTTGCTGGACAATCCCATCAACGGCGCCCGGCGCTGGCTGTTCCTGGGCAGCTTCTCCCTGCAACCCAGCGAGATGCTCAAGCCCACCTTCGCCGTGGCCTGCGCCTGGGTGCTCACGGCATGGCGGGACGACGACAATCCCCTGGCGGTGGTGCTGGCCCTGGGGCTCCTGGGTTTGGCCATGGGACTTTTGATCCTGCAACCGGACCTGGGCCAGACGGGCCTGATCTTCCTGATCTGGTTCGCGCAAATGTTCCTGGCCGGCATTCCCTTCCTGCTGGTGCTGGTTCTGATTCTCAGTGGCGTGGCGCTGGTCACCGGCGCGTATTTCCTGCTGCCGCACGTGGCGGATCGCATCGACCGCTTCGTGGACCCGGCTTCGGGCGACAACTATCAGGTTCTCACGGCCATGCGGGCCTTTCGCGATGGCGGCCTGTTCGGCGTGGGCCCGGGCGAGGGCCGGCTGAAGGAAGTGCTGCCCGATGCGCACACGGACTTCATCTTCGCCGTCACCGGCGAGGAGTTCGGCTTCACCGTCTGCCTGCTGCTGGTGCTGGGCTTCGCGGTGGTGGTGTTCCAAGGCTGCCGGCGGCTGCTGCACGAAGACAACCTGTTCGTGCTGCTGGCGGCCAGCGGACTGCTGGTGCAGTTCGGCATGCAGGCGGTGATCAACATGGCCTCCACCGTGGCCCTGATGCCCACCAAGGGCATGACGCTGCCTTTTGTTTCCTACGGGGGTTCGTCCATGATCGGCCTGGGCCTGACCATGGGCATGCTGCTGGCCCTGACCCGGCGACGCCCCGCCAACACCCCCCTGCCCGCCGGGAGGATCGCATGACCGCGCCCCTGATTGTTCTCACGGCCGGCGGTACCGGCGGCCACGTCTTCCCCGCCGAGGCGCTTGCCAGCGTGCTGCTGGAACGGGAATGCCGCCTGGCGCTGATCACCGACCAGCGGGGCCACGCCTATGGCGGCACCCTCGGCACCCTGGAAACCCACCGCATTCGCGCCGGGGGTCTCATCGGCCAGGGCCCGTTGGCCCGGGTGAAGTCCCTGGGGGAACTGGGCCTGGGCATGATCCAGGCCGGCCGCCTGCTGCGCCGCCTGAACCCGGCGGTGGTGGTGGGCTTCGGCGGTTATGCCTCGGTGCCCACCATGGCGGCGGCCACCCGCATGGGCCTGCCCACGGTAATTCATGAACAGAATGGGGTGCTGGGCCGCGCCAACCGCCTGTTCGCCAACCGCGTGAGCCGGGTGGCCAGCTCCCTGGACACCCTGAAGGCGGTCCCGGCGGCCGCCCGGGAACGGGTGGTGGTGACCGGCAACCCGGTGCGGGCCTCGGTGCTGGCGGTGCGGGACACCCCTTATCCCGAAATCACCGCCGACGGTCCCCTATCCCTGCTGGTGTTTGGCGGCAGCCAGGGCGCGCGGGTGTTCAGCGACCTGATGCCCCCCGCCCTGGATTATCTGCCCGCGCCCCTGAAGAGCCGCCTGCGCCTGGTGCAGCAAGTGCGGCCCGAGGACATGGACCGCACCCGGGCCGCCTATGCGGAACGGGGGGTGCAGGCGGAATTGGCCTCCTTCTTCGACGACCTGCCGGCGCGCATGGCGGCGGCGCACCTCGTGATCAGCCGCGCCGGTGCCGGGACCGTGGCCGAGCTGACCGTCCT
>CAZHRQ010000100.1:0-10019 GCA_964535075.1 uncultured Rhodobacterales bacterium
AGCCGATTCACGCGGTCATTGACCGCGATCGGCTCTAGAGCGGGTCGCGCCCAATGGGACGCGGCCATCGGGGACAGACAGGGGATCGCCAAGGCCATGACCGCGCGTCACATCATGCCGTTCGGGGCCGAAACCGGCCCGGAGGGAACCCGTTTCCGCCTCTGGGCCCCGGCGGCCTCCGCCGTGACCCTGCTCCTGGACACGGGGGGCACCCACACTCCCCATCCCATGACGGCGGAGGCCGACGGCTGGTTCCAACGCCTGGTGCCGGAAGCCCTGGCGGGCAGCCTCTACCGCTACAGCATGGATGGCGGCATGGCGGTGCCCGATCCCGCCTCCCGCCACCAACCCCAGGACGTGCACGGCCCCAGCCGGGTGGTGGACCCGGCCGCTTACCCCTGGGAAACCCCCGACTGGCGGGGCCGGCCGTGGGCGGAAACGGTACTGATGGAAGTGCACGTGGGCACCGCCACCCCCGAAGGCACCTTCGACGCCTTGCGCCAGCGCCTGCCCCACTACCGCGACCTGGGCATCACCGCGGTGGAACTGATGCCGCTCAGCGATTTTCCCGGGGATCGCAACTGGGGCTA
Source organism: uncultured Rhodobacterales bacterium (assembly GCA_964535075.1). Classification (GTDB taxonomy): domain Bacteria; phylum Pseudomonadota; class Alphaproteobacteria; order Rhodospirillales; family CAJXLG01; genus CAZHRQ01. The sequence continues at coordinate 591 of CAZHRQ010000100.1, forward strand.
CGACGGCGTGCTGCCCTTCGCCCCCGACAGCCGCTATGGCACCCCCGAAGACCTCAAGCGCCTGATCGACACCGCCCACGGCCTGGGCCTGCAAATGTTCCTGGACGTGGTTTACAACCACTTCGGGCCGGAGGGCAATTATCTGCACCTTTCCGCCCCCCAGTTCTTCACCGACGCCTACGATACCCCCTGGGGGCAGGCCATCGACTTCACGCAGCCGCAGGTGCGGGACTACGTGATCCATAATGTTTTGTTCTGGCTGGAGGAATACCGCTTCGATGGCCTGCGCTTCGATGCGGTGCACGCCATCCACGATCCCTCGCCGGAGCACATCCTGCACGCCATCGCCCAGCGGGTGCACGACCATTTCCGGGACTCCGGACGCCACGTGCATCTGGTGCTGGAAAGCGACGACAACCTGACCCGCTTCCTGGGCGCGGCCCCCAATCAGCACGAGGCTCAGTGGAGCGACGACTGGCACCATGCCGCCCACGTGCTGCTTACCGGAGAACGGGACGGCTACTATCAGGATTATGCCGCGGATCCCTTGGGCGCCCTGGGCCGGGCCCTGGCCGAAGGCTTTGTCTATCAGGGGGAACACAGTCCCTTCCGCGACCGGCCCCGGGGGGACTCCACGGCCCGCAACCGGCCCGTGGATTTCGTGGCTTTTCTCCAGAACCATGACCAGATCGGCAACCGCGCCCTGGGCGAGCGGCTGTCGGTGCTGACCCCACCCGAGGCCCTGTACACCCTCACCGTGGTGCTGTTGCTGGGGCCGCAGGTGCCGTTGCTGTTCATGGGAGAGGAGTGGAACAGCCAGCGGCCCTTCCTGTTCTTCTGTGATTTCGAGGATCCCCTGGCCGAACAGGTGCGGGAAGGCCGCCGGGCGGAGTTCGCTCATTTCCCCGCCTTCGCCGATCCCGAGGCCCGCACCCGCATTCCCGATCCCACCGATCCAAACACCGTGACCGCCACGCGCCTGGACTGGGAAAACCGCGGCACACCCGCCGGCCAGGAATGGGAAGCAGCGCTCCAGCAGCTTCTGGCCGTGCGCCACGCCGAGATCATCCCCCGCCTGCCCCGGCTGCAACGGGGCACGGTTCATCGCCCCGACCCGGCCGTGCTCCTGGTGCACTGGCCCCTGACCCCCGCCGAAAACGATGATGGCGCCGAGGATGTCACCGGGCTCACCCTGTTCCTGAATGCCAGCGATCAGGACGTGAGCGGCCTGACCCGACCACCGGGCCGGCTGGTGGGCACCAGCCATCCGGGCGCGGACACGGTGCTGCGGCACGAAGGCCGCCTGCCCCGCTGGACGGCCCTGTGGCTGTGGACCCAGGCCGCGGCCTGAGACCCGGGGGCCCGACCGCCCATGCAAAAGGACAACCGGCCATGACGCCCCCACCCTACCCCCGCGCCACCGTCCGCTTGCAATTCAACGCGGGATTCCGGTTTCGCGACGCCGAGGCCCTGGTCCCCTATTTCGCGGCCCTGGGCCTTAGCCATGTCTATGCCTCGCCCTTTCTCATGGCCCGCAGCGGTTCCACCCACGGCTACGACATCGTGGACCACAACCGTTTCAATCCCGAGATCGGCGACGAGGCGGACTTCACCGCCTTTACCGATACCCTGAAGGCCCACGGCATGGGCCTGATCATGGATTTCGTGCCCAACCACATGGGCATCGGCGCCGCCGACAACGACTGGTGGCTGGACGTGCTGGAATGGGGGCAGCACTCGCCCTACGCCGACTTTTTCGACATCGACTGGCAAACCGCCGAACCCACCCTCAAGGGCAAGGTTCTGCTGCCGGTGCTGGGCAATCCCTATGGCACGGTGCTGGAACAGGGGGAACTGCCCCTGCGCTTTGATCGCGAGCACGGCACCTTCGATGCCTGGTATTATGAACACCGTTTCCCCATCGCCGTGCGCGACTACGGCGACTTGCTGGAGGAAGCCTGTCGGCTGTCGCCCGAGGCCCGGGACGCCCTGCGGCCAATGATCGACACCTTCCGCACCACCGGACGGGCCGGCGGCAGCGCACATGAACAGGCGGTGCGGCGGCGCGATGCGCACGAGGCCAAACTGCATCTGGCCGCCCTGGTGCGCGACAGTCAGTCCGTGGCCCGGGGCGTGGACGGCATGCTACAGCAGGTCAACGGCACCCCGGGCAATCCCAAGAGCTTCGACCGCCTGCACAAACTGCTGGAGCGTCAGGCCTACCGGGTGGCCTATTGGCGGGTGGCGGCCTACGAAATCAACTATCGCCGTTTTTTCGATATCAACGATCTGGCCGCCCTGCGCATGGAAAACGCCAAGCTGTTTCAACTGGCCCACGAGCTGGTGTTCCGGCTGGTGGCGCAACAGCAGGTGCAGGGCGTGCGGCTGGATCACGTGGACGGCCTGTTGGACCCCGGCGCCTACTGCACCCAGTTGCAGGACCGGGCCGGCTATGCCCTGCTGCACGCCACCGCCGCCCACGAACTGGAAGACACCCCCGCCACCACGCCCACGCACGCCCGTCTGCCCCTGCCCCTTTACGTGACGGTGGAAAAAATCCTGGCCCGCCACGAGCGGCTGCGGGAGGACTGGCCCGTGTGTGGCACCACCGGCTACGAATTCATGAACCAGGTGTTGGGCCTGTTCGTGGACCCCGCCGGTCAGAAGCCCCTCTCCGGGTTCTATGAGCGGTTCACCGGGCTGACGGATTCCTTCGAGCACGTGGTGGTCCGGGCCAAGCGCCTGATCATGCGCACCACCCTGGCCAGCGAGCTCAACGTGCTGGCCAACCGGTTCAACCGTCTGGCCAAACAGAGCCGGGTGAGCCGGGATTACGCCCTGCCCGCCCTCCGCTCCGCCCTCACCGAGGTGGCGGCCCACTTCCCCGTCTACCGCACCTATGTCACTGGCCAGACCTGCACCGAGGAAGACCGGCGCGACATCGACTGGGCGGTGGCCCGGGCCCGCAAGCGCTGGACCGGCCAGGATCACTCCATTTTCGACTTTATCCACGACGTGCTGACCACCGAGCTGGGCCGTTCCCAGAAACGGAGCTGGCGGCGGTCCGACATCGTGAGGGTGGCCATGCGCTGGCAGCAGTTCACCGGCCCCGTCACCGCCAAGGCCATGGAGGACACGGCCTTCTATCGCTATGTGCCCTTGGCCTGCCTCAACGAGGTGGGGGGCGAGCCCGACCGGTTCGGCGTGCGCCCCGGCAACTGGCACCAGAGCAACCGGCAAACCCTGGCCAACCATCCCTTCTGCCAGATCGCCACCGCCACCCACGACCACAAACGGGGCGAGGACGTGCGCACCCGGTTGGCGGTGCTGAGTGAACGCCCGCGGGAATGGGGTCGGCTGGTGCGGCGCTGGGCCCGGCTCAATGCCAGCAAGCGCCGGGACCTGGACGAGGACCGGCGCAGTCCCTCCCCCAACGACGAATACCTGTTCTATCAGTCCCTGGTGGGCATCTGGCCACCGGGTTTCGACCCGGCCGACGAACCGGCCCGCCAGGACCTGGAGGACCGGTTGGTGGGCTATATGCTCAAGGCGGCGCGGGAAGCCAAGGTCTACACCGCCTGGACCGCCATGGACGAGGACTATGAGAACGCCCTGGAAACCTTTGTGCGCGGGGTGCTTTCCCCCCGGCGCAGCCGTGCCTTCCTGGGCGACCTGGGCCGTTTCGTGGCGGAAATCGCCCCGGCCGGCATTGTCAACAGCCTGGGACAAGTGGTGTTGAAACTCACCGCCCCCGGGGTGCCCGACTTCTACCAGGGCACCGAGTTCTGGGATTTTTCCCTGGTGGACCCCGACAACCGTCGTCCCGTGGACTGGGCCGCCCGCCAGGAGGCCCTGGACGCCCTGGACCAGGGCCCCTGCGCCGAGGAAGCGGAACGCCTGCTGCACGGGTGGCCCGACGGCCGCATCAAGCACATGATCACCCACCGCCTGCTGGCCTTCCGCCGCCGCCATCCCGACCTCTTCGCCCGCGGGCTTTATCAGGGCCTGGAGGCCACCGGACCCCAGGCGGAACGGGTGGTGGCCCACCAGCGTCGGGATGGGGATGTGTGGCTGCTGGCGGTGGTGCCCCGGCTGGTATGGAACCTCATGACCGACGACGGCCTGCCCCGGGTGACCGGCTGGGAAGACACCACCCTGTCCCTGCCCGAAGACCGGCCCCCCGGTCCGCTCACCGATCTTCTCACCGGCCGGGTGCTCACCCCCGACGCCGAAGGGCACCTGCCCCTGGCCCAGGTGCTGACCCCCCTGCCCGTGGCCTGTCTGGTGGCCACCCCCGTTCCCCCGCAGGCGCCACGCGAGGTTTCCCATGACTGAGTCCCCATCGGAGGTGGCGCTGGCGCGCCTGCTTTGTTCCCGTTTATGCCACGACCTGGCCGGCCCCGCCGGGGGGTTGGCGGCCGGCGTGGAATTCCTGGGGGAAATGGGCGCCGATGACGACAGCGGCGCCCTGGGGCTGCTGGAGGACAGCGTGAAGGCGGTCTCGGCCCGACTGGAGTTCTTCCGCGCCGCCTTCGGCCGGGAGGGCACCACCGCCCTGAGCGACGTGACCACCGCCGAACAGCGCCTGAAAGCCTATGCTCGGGCGGCGGCCGGCACCGGCATGTTCCTTGCCGTGGACTGGCCGGAAAGCCCCGGTCCCTTCAATACCGCCCTGCGTCTGGTGATGCCCCTGGCGGCGGTGGCCTGCGCCTGTCTGCCCCGGGGGGGACGGGTGGCCGTGACCTGGGATCAGGGGTGGGGCCGGGTGGCCGCCACCGGCAGCGGCGCCCGGCTGGATGCCGAGGACGCGGCCGCCCTCCTCCCGGACGCTCAGGTGGCCGCCACCGGCCCCCGGGCCGCCTTCGCCCTCATGACCGGACGGATGGCGGCGGCAGCGGGCTGGCGGCTGGGCCACGACAGCACCGCCGATCTGGTGGTGCTCACAGCCACGGAGACTTGACGGCCCCGCCACCGCGTTCAAGATGAGACCCCAAAGCGGGTCGCGGTCAATGGGACCCCCCCTCTAACTCTCCCCCAACAGGTGGATGCGCCCCATGCCCCAGCACCGGTCCTGTCGCCATCCCTGCCCTCGCTGTGAGGGCGTTCCCGCGCCCTTGCCCGAGACGGGGCGCCTGTTGTTGTGGCTGCCGCTGGCCCATTCCCTGGGCAAGGTCCGCCAGGCGCTGCCGGAAGGTTGCGTCTTCGACATCCTGACCGAGGACTGCCTTTCCATCCAGTTGCAAGGGGACGGGGCCCAGGTGATCAAGACCCTGGGGGCCGTGCTGTCCCCCCAGGAACAGGCGGACATCCTGGCCCTGGTGCTGGACAATCAGGACGATCCCACGGTGGGGGACATCGGCCGCACCACCCGATTCTCCACCCTGCTGGGCCGGGTGGAAAGCCCGTGGCTGGTGGACATGATCGCCGACAACCGGCTGGAAACCCACTTCCAGCCCATTGTCACCGTGCCCGAAGCCACCCTGTACGCCCATGAATGCCTGCTGCGGGGCCGCGACACCGACGGCGCCCTGGTGCCGGCGGGACGGCTGTTCGGCGCCGCCACCGCCGCCGACCTGCTGTTCCAGCTCGACCGGGCGGCGCGGGTGACGGCGGTAACTCGGGCCGCCGAGGCGGGCACCGACGGGCGCCTGTTCATCAATTTCGCGCCGAATGCCCTCTACGATCCGTCCTTCTGCCTGCGCACGACCCTGGCCGCCATGGAGAAGGTGGCCTACACCCCCGACCGGGTGGTGTTCGAGGTGGTGGAAACGGAGCGCATCACCGATCTGGCCCATCTCAAATACATTCTGGGAGCCTATCGCGAGATGGGGTTCGGCATCGCCCTGGACGATCTGGGCTCCGGCTATGCCTCCCTGACCCTGCTGACCGAGCTCAAGCCCGACATCGTGAAGCTGGACATGGACCTGATTCGCAACGTGCACGACTCGCCGGTGAAGGCGGCCATCGCCCGCCATTTGCTCTCCGCCGCCCGGGAGATGGGCATCACCACCCTGGCCGAAGGCGTCGAGACGGCAGCCGAGTGGGCCTGGATTCGCGGCGAAGGCGCCGATCTCGCCCAGGGGTATTATTTCGGGCGCCCTCAGCCCCGGCCCACCGCGTGATCCCCGCCCGGTTTTCATGAGCGGCGCCGGGGAACGGATCTATCTGGGAACGGTGGTGGCGCGGCTGCGTCGGGAACACCAGCTAACCCAGGCCGCCTTGGCGGAACGGCTGGACCTGTCGCCCAGCTATCTCAATCAGATCGAAAACGACCAGCGTCCGGTGAGCCATCGGGTGCTGGAGCGGCTGTCCGCCTGCTTCGGCATGGACCTGCGCGATACCGTGGGCGAGGCCCAAGGCACCGATGCCGATCTGGCGGGACTGCTGGCCGATCCCCTGCTGGCCGCCGCCGGAGTCACCCGGCAGAACCTGCGCGGCGTGAGTCGCGGCACCCCGGCAGTGCTGGAGGGCATGCTGGCCCTGCACCGGGCCGTGCACCGGTTGCAGGCGGAGAACCGCACCCTGGCCGCCCGTCTGGCGGGAGACGGCGCCACGGAACCCCAGGGCGCGCTTCAACCGCACGAGGAGGCGCGCGCCTTTTTCCACGCCCGCCGCAACCACGTGCCGGCCCTGGACGAAGCGGCGGAGGCGCTATGGCATCAGGCGGGCTTCCCCCGCATCATCACCGGGGAGGCCATGGCGGCCCTGCTGGCCGAGCGCCACGGCGTGAGGGTGCGGGAGGTGGACACGGGCGATCTGCGCCGCTATGACCCGGCCCGGCGGGAACTGACCCTGGCCGCCGGCCTGCCCCGTCATCGTCGGGTTTTCCTCATGGCGCACCAACTCGCCCTGCTGGGCCAGGGAGAGACCCTGGACGCCCTGGTGGCCGAGGGCCGCTTCACCCGGCCGGAGGCGGCGGCCCTGTGTCGGCTGGGCCTCGCCAACTACTTCGCCGGGGCGCTCACCCTGCCCTACGGTCCCTTCCTGACCACCGCCGAGGCGGAAGGCTATGACCTGGAGCGGCTGCAACGCTGCTTCGGCGCCAGTTTCGAGCAGGTGTGCCACCGCCTGTCCACCCTGCAACGGCCAGGCCAGAGCGGCGTGCCGTTCTTTTTCGTGCGGGTGGACATCGCCGGCAACATCTCCAAACGCCAAAGCGCCACCAGCCTGCACTTCGGCCGGGCGGGCGGCGCCTGCCCCCTGTGGAACGTCCACGAAGCCTTCGCCAGCCCCGGCCGCATCCTGGTGCAAATGGCCCGGTTGCCCGACGAACGACGGTAGCTGTGTCTGGCGCGAGCGGTGGAAGAAAGCGGCGGCCGCTACGGCGTGCCGCCCCGGCGATTCGCCGTCGGCCTGGGGTGCGAGGTGGCCCACGCCCACCGGCTGGTGTACGCCCGGGGTATGGACCTGGAAGACCCGGCCACTGACGTGCCCATCGGCCTCAATTGCCGGCTATGCGAACGGGAAAACTGTCCCCAACGGGCCTTCCCCCCCATGGGTCGCCCCCTAACCGTGGACGAGAACCGCCGCCCGGTGGCACCCTATCCCTTCACCGATGCGCCCTGATGGGGAGTGGCAGAACATGGACGATTTCTGGTCGGGTCGGCGGGTCTTCATAACCGGCCACACGGGATTCAAGGGCAGTTGGCTGGGGCTATGGCTCACCACCCTGGGGGCGCGGGTGACGGGCTATGCCCTGGCACCGCCGACCGAGCCCGCCCTGTTCCGGCAACTGGCGCTGGCGGACCAACTGACCGGGCATCATCAGGCCGACATCCGCGACGCCGAGACCCTGGCGACGGCGGTCACGGCGGCGGCACCGGAAATCATCCTCCACCTGGCGGCGCAACCGCTGGTCCGACGCTCCTACGTGGCGCCGTTGGAGACTTGGCAGACCAACGTGATGGGAAGCCTGCACCTGCTGGAGGCGGCGCGCCGTCTGCCCGAACCGTGCACGGTGATCATGGTCACCACCGACAAGGTCTACGACAACCGAGAATGGCTGTACGCTTACAGAGAGAATGATCCCCTGGGCGGCCACGATCCCTATTCCGCCAGCAAGGCGGCCTGCGAATTGGCGGTGGAGTCCTGGCGGCGCTCCTTCTGCGCCGGGGAGGAATCGCGGTTGGCGGTGGCCAGTGTGCGGGCGGGCAACGTGGTGGGGGGAGGCGACTGGGCCGAGGACCGGCTGGTGCCCGACTGCATGCGGGCCCTGGCCCGGGGGGCGCCGGTGCCGATACGCAATCCCCTGGCCCGCCGCCCGTGGCAGCATGTGCTGGACCCGCTCAACGGCTACCTGCTGCTGGCCCGCACCCTGCACCAGCGGCTGCTGGCAGGGGACCGGGCCGGCGTGGCGGCCTTGGCCACGGCGGTGAACTTCGGCCCCGAGGTGAGCGCCAACCGCACGGTGCGGGACTTGGTGGCGGAGGTGTTCCGCCATTGGCCAGGAGAGATCCGCGATGCCGCCGACGGCACGGCGCCGCACGAAGCCCGGGACCTGAACCTGGCCACGGAGAAGGCTTTTCACCTGTTGGGCTGGCGGCCACGCTGGGATTTTGCCCGCACCCTGGCGGAAACGGTGGCCTGGTACCGCGCCGTGCCCGCCCAGGCCGACAGCGCCACCGCCCGGGCGGTAACCCTGGAGCAGATGGAACGCTTCGGCCCGCCTTGCACCCCGGGACGCCCCGGCCCATGATGACGGGGTCCTTCCCTCCCTCTCCCAGCCGAGGAGGCCCGCCATGGGCAAGCGTTCCCTGGTCCTGGCCGGTGTGACCGGTCTGTTGCTGCTGTCCGCCTGCGCACCGCCGCCCGATCAGGGGCCGGGGCCACGCATTCTCGACCCCCATCATATTCCCATGGGACCGGGACCGGCCGAGCGCCCAAGCGTCCCCATGGGCCCCGGGCCCGTGGTGTCCGGGTCCGCCATGCCCGTCATGGAATAGACCCCACAGAGCGGGATCACGCACCCCCGGGGATCCAGGGCCACCAGGGCCCCCTCAGGCCTGCACCGCGTTGCTTTCGTGCAGACGTTCCTGATTGCAGGTCTCCAGGAGCGTGGCGAGATCGTCGGTCATGGGAGCCGTCCCTCCGGTTCCAGCACCACGATGGGTGTGAGGCCGGCCGTGCTGGATGGCCGTGGCCATCGGCAGCGTCGGTGGCGAACACCGAGCCTCCGCCACCCATTATGTGGCGGTGGAGACAGACATTACCGAACTGCGGGAAACCCGCGCCCAGCAGGAAGCCATGATCACCGCCCTGGAACGGGCCAACCGGGAACTGGAGCGCTTCAACTATGTGGCGGCCCACGACCTGCAGGAGCCCAGCCGGCGGGTGGTAACCCTGGCGCAACTGGCCCAGCGGCGCCTGGATCAGACCAACGACCCAGCCGTCTTGGCGGAGACGGTGGCACCGCTGCTCGACATGCTTATT
>CAZHRQ010000101.1:0-9713 GCA_964535075.1 uncultured Rhodobacterales bacterium
CCCGATTCTATCAAAACGGGATCCGGCGCCAAGCGTTTTTCGAGGTGCCCAAGATTGGGTCGCTCGCCAGGGGCGGCCACCCCCGGCGAACGGCGGGGTCGGACCGTGAATCCGCTCTAAAACAAATGGATAGAGCCGATTCACGCGGTCAATGGGACCCGAGAATCGGGTCCCATTGACCGCGATCGGTTCTAGTGAGAACAGCACCGCGAAATGATCTTTTCCCTGCTGGCGGACCACGGGGGTGGTCTTCATTAATTCATTCAGGGGGATCACGGATTTTTAACGACCCGTCACGAAAGTTTTGCGCCCACCGCCCACGAGGGCATGGCATGGTCCTGATCATCCTGTAGTTGGTGGTTGGCAGGTCCGGCCGTGGCCAGGGGCGATGGCCCCCCACCGGCGCCGCCACTCTGGCGTTACGCATTCTTGAAGGAGGGGGCCATGCCTTTGCAGGAGGTGCAGGCGTTCCTGCACTACGTGCGGGAGACGCAGCGCGGCGAACAGCCGGGGGTGGACCTGCTGCTGGTGTCTACCCTGGACCTGGACACCCTGCCCCAGGCCGAGTCTCTGCGTCAACAGCTTGACCTGCAACTGGCCGCAGTGGCCGACACCCAGAAGGCGCGCTGGTTCAGTCTGGGCCGCACCTTGTTCGTGCTGGTGCCCGAACAGACCCACGATGCGGCGATGCGGGTGGGTTACCGGACGCGCATGACCGTAAACCGCGTGCTGGCCCCGGCCCTGGAAAGCTATCCCATCGATTCCCAGGATCTGGTGCGGCCGCTGCACAGTCGCCGCGACGTGCACGCCATCGCCAACGTGGTGCGGGAATTCACCCGCCGGCGGCAGAATCCGAGCCGGCCGCACACCACCCCTCTATCGCTGGAGCACATCGCCGCCGTGGAGCAGCACGCGGCCACCCTGGGCATCACCGCCTTTGCCCGCCGTTATCTGTACAGCCAGAACATTGCCGCCCTCACCCCCGGCAACGGCGCGCCCCAGCCCGTGGGGCGCGAGGTGTTTATCGGCTTGAAACGTCTGGTGAACGACGTCCTGCCGGGGGTGGATCCCTGGTCGCGCCCCAATCTGTTCCGGGAATTGACGCTGACCCTGGATCGCCTGGTGCTGTCATCCCTAGCCGCCGGCATGGCGCCGCCGGGGGACCTGTCGGTGAACCTGAACCTCGCCACCCTGCTGGACGAGGGCGTCACGCCGCTGCTGCGGGACGTGGAGCAGAAACGCCGCGGCACCCTGTGGCTGGAACTGCGTCTGGACGACCTGCTGGCCCACTATCGCGGCTTCATGGGGCTGCAAAAGGATCTGGCGGGGCGGGGGGTGCGGATCATGCTGGATCACGTGTGGCCGGATCTGCTGACCGGGGTGGATCCGGCGGCGCTGGGGGTACACGGCTGCAAGGTGCTGCTTGAGCCCGAAGGTGCCGATGCCCAGAACGCCCACATAGGCCGGCTGCGCGAATCGGGCCTGGAAATGGTGGCCGGCCGGGTGGAGGACCCCGCCGCCGTGGAAGCCGGCCACGCCGCCGGCATCCAGCGCTTCCAGGGTTTCTACATCGACCGTCTGTTACAGCCCGCCACCTGATTCCACGGCGTCTCCTGCCCCGCGATCCGCTCTAGAATCACTCCACCCGACCGATGAAGGGCAGACCGCGATACCGACCGGCGTCGTCCAGGCCGCAGCCCACCACGTAGTAGTTGCCCACGTGGAAGCCCACGAAATCGGGCTCGATCTGCACTTCACGCCGGGCCGGCTTATCCACCAGACAGCCCGTATACACCGCCTCCGCGCCGTCCCGCAGCAGCAGGGCGCGGGCCCGGGCCATGGTGCGGCCGGTGTCCACGATGTCGTCGATCATCAGCACCGTACGCCCCCGCACCGAGGGCAGCGCCCCCACCAGCCGTACATGGGTTTCCGGGATGCGGTTGTTGCCATAGCTCTGAAAGGTGGCGAAGGCGATGCCGGGATGCACGCCGAATCGCGCCAGGGCCCGCAGCAGATCGGCCGCCACCATGAAGCCACCGCTCAGCAGGCCCACCACGAAGAACTCCTCGCCGAGGGTCTCCACCACCTCCTCGGCCAAAGCCATCACCCGTTCCTGGATGGCCTGTTCCTCGATCAGCGGTACAATCCCCGCTGGCACAGGCGTTTCGCCTTCCGCCGTCATTCCTGTCTCCTTCCGCACCCGCCCAAGGTCCCATCATGCGACCCCTGCGTTCCTTCGCCAAGTCTCTTGTCGCGCTCGCCCTGCCGGTATCCCTGCTGCTTCCGCCCGACCGGGCCCTGGCGGCAACGGTCGGGACGGTGCTCCAGGACTGTGCCGCCTGCCCGCCCCTGGTGGTGATCCCCGGCCCGGACGGTGGCCCCCACGTGGCCATAGGACAAACGGAAGTGACCTTTGATCAGTATGCCGCCTGCGTGGCGGACGGCGCCTGTCCCCGACTCCCCCACGATCACGATTGGGGCCGGGGCACGCGGCCGGTGATCAACGTCACCCACGCCGAGGCCACCACCTACGCCCGTTGGCTGAGCGCGACAACCGGCCGCGCCTGCCGCCTGCCTGACGAGACCCTGTGGGCCCATGCGGCCCGCGCCGGCACCACCACCGCCTATTGGTGGGGGGACACCATGATCAAGGATCATGCCAATTGCCGCAAATGCGATTCGCGGTTCGGCGGCGACCGCACGGCGCCGGTGGGCCACTATCCCCCCAACCCCTGGGGATTGCACGATATGCACGGCAACGTTTGGGAATGGGTGGCCGACTGTGCGCAGGGAACCCCACCCTGCGAAAAGGTGGTGGCCCGGGGGGGCTCCTGGTACTACATCCCGCAGCAGAGCCGCAGTGACAGCCGCGCCACGTTCTATGCCGGCGACCGCAGTTACAGCATCGGTTTTCGGGTGGTGTGCCCGCCCCTCTCTCCCAATAAATAGCGAGAGCCGATCACTCGGGGCGGGCGGCGCCGGGCGGGGGGGCCTTGGCCGACTCGGGAAGGGCAGACAGGCTGTCATCCCCGTCCAGCGACAACAGGGGCGCATACATCTGCAATTCCTTTTCCGAGCGCACGGCGTCGGTTTCGATGGCGCGAATGCGTTTCATGCCCTGGCGCATCTCGGTCATGATGAATTCCGAGCGCTTCACCGGTCCGCCGTGGGCGCTGGTGGGGAACAGCCGCACCCAAGCGTTCATCTTCACGGTCAGGCCGCACAGCACACTGCCGATGGTTGTGTGCTGGCTTTGAATCATGTGGCGCACGTTCTGGAAACTAGCGGCGGAAATATCGGCCCACATGTTCTCCGTGGCGCGGTCGAACAGCGCGAACCGGGCCTCCAGGATTTCATAAAGGCGGGTAATGGTCTTTTCGATATTAAGACACGTCTGCATCAGGTTCTGATCGTTGCGCATTTGCCAGTTGTTGCGCAGATCATGCATGGCGTGGGTGAACGCCTGCACCAACGGCCGCAGGCGGTCGAAGCTTTGCCGATAGTAGGACAGGGAGAGGAAAATATCGCCGTAGTCCTCCAGGAACCGGGGCACCTCAAAAACCTCGATCTCCAGCTTGGCGGCCAGTTGCTTAAGCTTGGCCCGGGCCTTGTCCACATCGGGATCGCGGAACAGGGCCACGATGTCGTCGAAGGAATGAATACTGCGGTCGGAGTCACCATACACCGCCTGGATCAGCGGCATGGTGAAACTGCGCATGTACTCGGTCAGCTCGGCATTCTTTTGCGGGCTGAGGCGCAGGGCGTCGGTGTCCACGGCGATGTTGAGGCGCCGCAGCAGAATGCGCAGGCTGAACACATCATAGGTGGGCAGGCTGGAAACGTTGAACAGCAGCCGGAAATCTGCCGGCGGATCCTCCCGCGACCAATTCAGCAGCCCCGGCAAGTGCTCGATCTCCACCTGGCCGGACCCGGTGTGGATGTCCGAAAACAATTCCACCACGGCCACCAGGTGGCTGTTCTTGACGATACGGGCCACCCGCAACGCCGGCTCCGACACCGGCAGGATGTCCAGCGGCAACACGAACAGCGAATCCATGTCGCCGTCCACGATGGGATTGAGGGGCATTTCCTGTTCGCTGGTGCTGCTCATGAATCAGCCCCCCCGGGGAATGGCCGCGCCTGCGGCCGCTGGGTCCAAGCCGGAATCGCACGCTAGAGCCTATCGCGGTCAATGGGACCCCATTCTCGGGTCCCATTGACCGCGTGAATCGGCTCTATCCATTTGTTTTAGAGCGGATTCACGCACACAATCCGGTTCACGCTGTGAACCCGATTGGGGGCGATCCGCTCTAGAGCCTATCGCGGTCAATGGGACCCCATTCTCGGGTCCCATTGACCGCGTGAATCGGCTCTATCCATTTGTTTTAGAGCGGATTCACGCCCCCAATCCGGTTCACGCTGTGAACCGGATTGGGGGCGATCCGCTCTAGGCTGCCCTGGCCCGGAATCAGGAATTGTCGGTTATCGCTCGGTTATCGCGCGGGGCTCACCGGGTATCGGTGAGGGCCCGTGCCTTGCGCTGACGTTCCTTCAATTCCTTCACCAGGGCATCCACCTCATTGTCGCGCACGCATTTGATCAACCACACATCGAAGGTGGGGTGTTCCAAGGGGTTCAGCGAGGGGGAGGAGGCGAACATCCAGCCGGAAAAGATTTCCTCGGGCTGGCGTTGGGGCAGATCCTCCCACACCTTTATGAAGGCGGCGCTTTCCGGGGGATAGCGGGGGGGACGGCGGCGGCAGCCATAGACCTTGACGGTCAGGGTCTCGATGCGCCGGCTGGTGCCCACGGGCACGGCCACCGTGTTAAGCCGGGCGGTGACCTTGTCCAGCCACTGGAGGACCGCCACATCCATTTCCTCGAAGCGTGACTTGGCCTCGGCCGGGGCGGTCACGCCGCCCACCAGCACCAGCACCAGGAGCACCCCCCGCAGCCATGCCCTCATGAGGCGCCTCCGGTGCCGGTCGCGCTGAAGATCACTTCACCCACCAGGTCCTCCAGGGATTTGGGCGCCTCGGTGCGCGTGATCTCTTCCCCGTCACCGAGGGTGGTTTCCGCGCTGCCGGGCTTAAGCCGAATGTAGGGATTGCCCAGCAGACCACTGCTGGCCACCGTGGCCACCGTGTCCGTGGGTAATTTCACGTCGGGGCGCAGGCTGAGGGTGACCACCGCCTCGTAGGTGGTTTCGTCCAGGTGGTCGCCCGCCACGCTGCCCACCTTGATGCCGCTGACCCGCACGTCGGCGCCGCTGCTCACCCCGCCGGCGGAAAGAAAGCGCGCCGTAAGGGTATAGCCCTTCACCTGCTGCACATCGGCGGTGGTCCAGGCGAACACCACGAACATCACCGCCACCAGCAGCACCACGGCGCCGAGCAGACTTTCCATCAGGGAGCGACCGGTCATGGGGTGTTTTCCTCTTCGGGCGCGGCGCAGTGGTCCTGTGCCGCCATGGCCTTGCGGCATTCGGCCGCGTGCTCCCGGCTCAGCTCCACCACCCGCTGCAACAGGTCCTCCAGGACCAGCGAGTCCTGGGTATAGAGGATGCGACCGCCAGGAGGAATATTGTCCAGCGCGCCGCCGGGCGCCAGAGAGACGAACTTACCCCCCAGCAGGCCCCGGGTCTTGATGGCGGCGGTGGTATCGGTGGGCAGGGGCACTGTGGTGGTGATGCGCAGGGTGACTTCGGCTTCCAGTTTCTCATCCAGGGCCACGTCCGCCACCCGCCCCACCGGGGTGCCGGCCAGCGTGACCTCCGCCCCGGCGGTAAGACCGTCGATACGGTGGAAATGGGCCTGGATCAGATAGCCACCGGCCTCCGCCTTGGTCATGTTGGTGACCGAGGCCAGCACCGCCAGCAGCCCCACGGCCACCACCACCAGGGCGCCCACGGCCACTTCCAGACATTCCCTGTGAAAACACGTATTGCGCATGGACACCTATGGCCATTCCCGGCGTGATTCAGGCACGGCTTATTCGGGCCGCCAGGGCTCGTAGTCATCGGCGGCCGCCGCGCGGGCGCCCGCGCGCAGGGGGTGCCCCTTGGGCACATAGGCGTGCACGGTGCCGGTGTGGTTGGGTTCGTACGGCGTCTGCCAGGCATGCCGGGGAGTCTCGGTCAGGGGCGACTCCACGGCATGGGTGAGCCACGCCTGCCATTCCGGCGGCACGCGGGAGCCATCCACCGGGCCACGGAACATCACCCAGCGGCGTTTCCGCCGGTCGGCCGGGGCCCGACGTTCCTCGAAATAACGGTTCCCCTGGTCGTCGCGCCCCACCGGGTGACCATGAAACAGGGTAAACAGGCGGGTGCCGAACGTATTGCCCATGACAGATGCCCTCGCGCTGGCGACAATGACCGCACTATAGGCAAACCCCTGCCCCGCCGTCCAGTTTCTTGGCCGCCCGCGCAAAGGGGGGCGCTTAAAACCGTGTTAACGCCTTCCCGGCCATCCTGCAAAAGGATAGGGTCCGGGAAGCTCTCCAGCGCAAGGACGCTCGTGATGTCCCCTGCCCCCGGCCGCGCCTGGCCCCTGGCCGTGGCGCTGAAATACGACCCGGCCGAGGCCGAGGCGCCCACCGTCACCGCCAGGGGCCGGGGCGCCAACGCGGAGCGCATCCTGAGCCTGGCCTTCGAGCACGGGGTGAAGGTGCGCGAGGACCCGGCCCTGGCCCAGATCCTGGCCACCGTGGAGCTGGATACCCAGATCCCGGTGGACGCCTTCGCCGCCGTGGCGGAAGTGCTGGCCCACGTCTACGAGGCGGAGAATCGCCTGCGCGCCGTCGCGGCGCCCGAACCCGAGGAAGGGAACCCATGATCGTGACCCCCATCATGTCCGACGAAGCCCTCAGCGAGGTCTTCGCCACCGTGGAAGCCACTCTCGTGGACAGCCGGCGCCTGGTGCGGGAGGGCCGGATGGTGGACCTGAAGCCCCTGGGCGCCCAGGTGGAAGCCGCGTGCCAGGGCGTGGTGGCCCTGGGGCGCGCCGACGCCCAACCCTACCTGCCGCGGCTGGAACATATCATTTCCTCGCTCGATGGACTGGAACAAGAGTTGCGACGTCAATATGCTGCCCTCCAGACGGGCGAGGGGGCCGGGTGTCCACCGGCACGCGCCGCCCGCGCCTATGCGGCACCCGAGGCCGTCCCCCCCGCCGCCCCCGCGGCGGATGGCGCCTCGGTGCCCAAAACCGATGAGGGCTGAGACCCTCCCTCCCGGACGCCCGGGACGGAGGGTGTCGGCCCGTCCTGCGCGAATCGTCACCGTCGCCCCCGTCGGGGCGGCGGTCCTGGAGGGTGACCGCCGTCGGGTGACGGCCGCCCCGCCCCGTCACTGGAGAGGCTGAAGCATGGACTACATGAAGATCGTGGAAATGGGTTTGACGCTGGCCGCCATCCTGGCGGCCATCCTGGTGTTGCTCTGGATCATGAAATGGGTCCACCGCCGGGGCGTCGGGCCCGTGGGACGGGGCCGGCGCCTGCGCCTGCGCGAAACCCTCAGCCTGGACGGCCGCAACCGCGTGGTGATCGTGGAGGCCGACGGCCGGGACTATCTGATGCTGCTGGGGGACAAAACCGACCTGCTGCTGGACCGCGATCTGCCCGGGATCGCCCGCCGGGACGACAGCCCCGAACCCGATCTGGCGGCGCCCAATCACACCCCCCACGATCACACCCCCCCCGATCACAACCCCTATGACCCGGAAAAGGCCGCATGACCTGTGGTGTGGTGGCGAGCCCGACAGAGGAGGGGCCGCGGCGACGCGGACCCCGCCGCTGGGTGTGGCTGACCCTGCTTGCGCTTCTCGGGCTACTGGCGCTGACGGTGCTGGTGGCGCCCCAGGCGGCGGCCCAGACCTTCAGCCTGAACATGGGCGACGACCTGGGGGGCAATACCACCGCCGCCCTGGTGCGGCTGGTGGCGCTGCTCACGGTGCTGAGCGTGGCGCCGAGCATCCTGTTGATGGTGACCTCGTTCACGCGGATTGTGATCGTGCTGTCCCTGTTGCGCACCGCCCTGGGCACTCAGTCCTCGCCCTCCAACATGGTGGTGATCAGCCTGGCCCTGTTCCTGACCGCCTTTATCATGGCGCCGGTGTTCGAACGGGCCTACCAGGATGGCATCCGGCCGCTGATGGACGAACAGATCGACATTTTCGAGGCTTATGAACGGGTGGTGCCGCCCTTCAAGGAATTCATGCTGCTGCACACCCGCAAGAAGGACTTGGCCCTGTTCGTGGACATGGCGGACATGGAAGAATTCGCCGAGCCCATGGACACGCCGTTACAGGTGTTGATCCCCGCCTTCATGATCAGCGAGCTGCGCCGGGCCTTCGAGATTGGCTTCCTGATTTTCATTCCCTTCCTGATCATCGACATGACGGTGGCCTCGGTATTGATGTCCATGGGCATGATGATGCTGCCGCCCATCATGATCTCGCTGCCGTTCAAGCTGATCTTTTTCGTGCTGGTGGACGGCTGGTATCTGGTGGTGGGCACCCTGTCCCGCTCCTTCCTGGAACCGGGCGCCGGCGGATAGAGCGGACCGCACCCAATCGGGTTCACGATGTGAACCGGATTGGGTGCGTGAACCGGCCTTCTGGTTGGGGCTGGCGGTGGCGTTACCGGCAGGTTTCCTGGCCGCTTGGCCGGTGAATGCTTGGCTGCTGGCCCGTAACCTGAAGGCCGGTCACTGACCCCTGTCGTCGTTCTTGAGGGCGGTGGCCTCCGGATGAGGGCCGACCGCCGCCAGCACGCCATCGGCGCAGGCCAGGGCGGCCACGGGGTCGCCCCAGTGGGCATAGGCCCGGCCCAGGGCCAGCCGCGCGGCGTGCCGGTCCGGGTCCAGAGCCAGGGCATGGGCCAGGGCATCGGTGGCCGGCCCCCAGGCGGCCACCGCCATCAGCGCCTCCCCCAGGGTTTCCCAGGCCACCGGCCAGTCGGGAGCCAGCCGGCAACAGGTCTGCAAGGCCGAAACCGCGGCCGGGCCGTCTCCTTGTCCCAAGGCCGCGGCGCCCAGATGCAGGTGGCCCACGGGCTCGTCGGGCCACAGGGTGACGGCCGTTTCCGCCGCCGTGCGGGCCTCGTCATGGCGTGCCAGGGCGGTCAGGGCCCCCGCCAGGTTCACCCAGCCCTCGCCGGCGCGGGGATGGTGATCCAGCAGGGCGCGGAAGCAGGCCGCCGCCGCCTCGAACCGGTCTTGGCGCAGGTGGAGCCGCCCCAGGCTGTTGAGGGTTTCCTCGTTCTGGCCATCCAGGGCCAGGGCGGCCTCCAGGGCCGTGCGGGCGGCCGCGAGGTCCCCCAGGGCGACGTGGGCCGCCGCCGCCAGCCGATGCAGGGTCACGGTGGGGGAATGGTGCCGCCGGGCCTCGGCCACGAAGGAAAGGGCGCGGCTGGGCTGGTCCACGGCCAGGGAGATTTCCGCCAGCAGGGCCAGCACCGCGCCGTCGGTGGGATTGTGGTCCAGCAGCGTGCCGGCCAGCCGGCTGGCGGCGGCCAGATCGCCCCGAGCCAGATGCTGGCGGGCCTCGGCAAGGGGGGAAGACGTCATGGAACCTCCGGCGCGGATGCGGTTGCACCCCGCAGGCCAGGGTACGACCCTCCACCCTAGAGCCTATCGCGGTCAATGGGAACCCATTCTCGGCAGCAGTTCTCAGTATGGGTCCGGGCGGAGGTGTCATGGGCGGGGGCTGATT
>CAZHRQ010000102.1:0-9696 GCA_964535075.1 uncultured Rhodobacterales bacterium
CTCGTGGCTCAGCACTTCCAGGGTGGCCGGGGTGTCTTCCAGGCGGCGACGCTGGAGAATGGTCCGTTCCCGGTCGTTGAGTTGGGTGAGGGCTTCCGTCAGCAGCGCTCGCCGGCTGTCCATCTCCTCACGCTCGGCCAGTTGGGTTTCCTGGTCCACGGCCGTTTCGTCGGTGAGCCAGTCTTGCCATTCGCTCTCGCTGTCCTCCCGAGTGGGGGCGTTGAGGGAATGGTCGCTGGCCGCCAGGCGACGGTTCATGGTGATCACGTCCGCCGTCCCCACATTCAGGTTGGCGGCGATCTGTTCCACCGTTTCCGTGGGCAGGTCCCCTTCCTCCAGCGCCTGCAACTGGCCTTTCAGGCGCCGCAGGTTGAAGAACAGCTTCTTTTGCGCCGCTGTGGTGCCGATCTTCACCAGCGACCAGCTATGGAGGATGTATTCCTGGATGGCGGCGCGGATCCACCACATGGCATAGGTGGCCAGCCGGAAGCCCCGGTCGGGATCGAAACGGCGCACCGCCTGGATCATGCCCACATTGCCCTCGGAAATCATCTCCCCCAGCGGCAGGCCATAACCGCGATAGCCCATGGCGATCTTGGCCACCAGGCGCAGGTGGCTGGTCACCAGCTTCTGGGCAGCCTCGGCATCATCGTGGTCCACCCAACGACGGGCTAGATGCTGCTCTTCGTCCACCGAAAGCATGGGAAATTGACGAATTTCTTGCAGATAACGGGTCAGGCTCGACTCTGGCGAAACACTGACGTCGGCGGTCAACGCTGTCATGGCGGCCTCTCCTCACGCTGGCCGGCATCCTCAAGGTGGGGGATTACCGGCGGTGTGCATCGGTCACTGAAGGCACTATAACGCAGCCATCCGCTCGGGTATAGAAAAAATCACTTCTCTTCCAAAAAAACCACCAACGAATTGATATCACTCGGCAAATCACTCTCAAATACAAGATCCTTACCGCTGACCGGGTGGATGAAGCCCAGCGTGCGGGCGTGCAGGGCCTGACGGGGAAAGGCCTTCAGGTGGTGGAACCGGGCCGGCGACAGGGCCGAGCGGCGCGGCGGACGGCCGTAGACGGGGTCGCCCACCAGGGGCAGATGATGGTGGGAAAGGTGAACGCGAATCTGATGGGTGCGCCCGGTCTCCAGACGGCATTCCACCAAGCTCACCGGACCGGGCCACAGGGTCAGTCGTCGCCAGTGGGTTACCGCCGGTTTGCCGCCCCGGGGGACGATGGTCATGCGCTTGCGGTCGCGGGGGTCGCGGCCGATGGCGCCGGTGATGGTGCCCTCCGCCGCCGTGGGCGCCCCCCAGACCAGGGCCACATAGCGGCGCTCCAGGGTATGGGCGGCGAACTGGGCGGCCAGCCCCTGATGCGCCACGTCGTTCTTGGCCGCCACCATCAGGCCCGACGTGTCTTTGTCCAGGCGGTGTACAATGCCCGGGCGCTCCACGCCGCCAATGCCAGAAAGACTGCCCCGGCAATGGTGCAGCAGGGCATTGACCAGGGTGCCGTCGGTGGTGCCGGGAGCCGGGTGCACGGCCATGCCCGGCGGCTTACACACCACGATCAGGTCGTGGTCTTCGTAGCGAATATCCAGGGGCAACGCCTGGGGCCGGGGGGTGGCGGGCACCGGCGGCGGGACGGTCAACCGGACGGAGGTCCCCGGTTTGACCCGATAAGCCCCGTCGGTTACAGTGGCTTGGTCCACGGTCAGGTGGCCGGCGGCGATCAGGGCTTGCAGGCGGCTGCGCGACTGATCGGCCACCACGCCGGCCAGCCAGCGGTCCAACCGCGCCCCCGCCGCTTCGGCAGGAACGGTTTTGGTGACCACGGTCGCTCCCCCGGGGGCGGTGGTCAACCCAGACTCCCCGTCGGGGACGGCGGGTGGGCCGGATGACATCTCCTTCTTTTCCTTCCTGCTTCACGGACAGCAATCATAGGCGGCATATGAAGGCGCTCAAGGCCCTGGTGATCTTTCTCGGTGTCCTGATCCTGGCGGGGTTCGTTACCCTGGCGGTGGGGTTGTACTATAAGGCCGGCTCCATAGACGAGTCGCCCGCCACCGTCACCGCTGCTGCCGGGGGCGATGCGGCCTTCGGCACGGTGACGGTACCCATGGGCGACTGCGAAATCGCCCGCACCCATGTGGCGGCGGGGCGTCTGTTCCTGGAACTGGGCCCGGCCACCCAGCGAGCCTGCCGCCGGGTGGTGGTGGTGAATGCGACTACCGGAGCCCATCTGGGGACGGTGATGGGCGGCCCCGACGGTGTGGACACGGGGGCCGCGCCCGCCGTGCCGTCCGCCCAATGAGCGCCCCTGTTTCCAACGTGCTGATTCGCCCCCGTTTGGCCGGGCTGATGGGTCATCACGTGACACGCTGCTGGCCGGTGGAGGGGTGCGGCCTGATCCTGGGCCGGCCGGAGGAGGGCGCGGGAAACTGGCGGGTGACTCAAGTGATTCCCGCCCGCAACGTGGCGCCGGACCGCGCCCGCGGTTTCGAGGTATCGCCTGCCGTGCGTTTTGCTGTGGAACGCACCCTACGCACGAACAATGGCAAGGAACACCTGCTGGGCCACTTCCACAGCCATCCTGACGGACCCCCGGAGCCTTCGGCCCGCGATGCCGCCCGCGCTACCGACGAGCCCCATCTGGTGTGGCTGATTCTGTCGGTCACGGAAACCGGCGGCGTGGTGCTGGGGGGCTGGCGGTGGACGGGTGACGCGTTCGCACCGGTCAACGTGGCCTTTGGCTGATCCATGACCGCGCTGTGGGTGGGGCTGGCGGTGGGGGGGGCCAGCTTTCTCGGGTCCCTGGGATGGGTCACCGCCTTCGCCCTGGCGGAAGCGGCCTATGTGAAGACGGTGGGACAGGTGGAGCTGCTGTTTGCCCTGGTGGCCACCCGCCGCGTGTTTGGGGAACGGATTGCCCCCTGGGAAGGCGCGGGGATGCTGTTGGTGGCCGCCAGCATTCTCATGTTGATCTGGCGCGGATGACTGTTGCGTTACGACGCCCCTTTGGGTATAAGGCGCGGTCCGGACCGTGGAGAGAGAGTTATGAAGAGCGACATTCATCCCGATTACCATGAAATCACGGTCATTCAGACCGACGGCAGCACCTTCACCACCCGCTCGACCATGGGCAAGGAAGGGGCGGAGCTGCGCCTTGACATCGATCCCAAGTCCCATCCCGCGTGGACGGGCGTGCATCGTCTGGTGGACAGTGGCGGCCAGCTCGCCAAGTTCAACAAGCGTTTCGAAAAGTTCGGTCTCAAGGTGTGAATCCCACCGCACGGGATTTTTGGATAACGGGCCGCCGGATCGGGGGGCCCGTGGCCACAGGGCCGCGTTCCTCCGGGGACGCGGCCCTGTTGGCGTGATGGGGGACTCTTGTGCCGTGCGACAAAAAAGCGTAAACGCCTGAGAGGCGTGCGCGGCGATGGCGACGGCCTCGGTTCGGCACGGAAGCTTGGCGGAGTGGTGGGCCCATGGCGTCCGATGATCTGGTCTTCACCAATTACGAGGTCTATTCCTTCGCCCAGGGCGACTGGCACCTGATCGCCCGATTCCCCAGCGACCAGCGTAACCTCGCGCAGGAAGAAGCCCGCCGGGCCCTGGCCACCGACGATGTGTTGGCCGTTCATGTGCTGCGGGAAAGCTACTACCCCCATCTCAACAAGACCGTCGAGGTCACCGCCCTGTCGCGGGTGAAGTCCCACGCCAAGAACAAGGTCTCCTCGCTCAAGGACGCCACCACCGTCAAGAAAAAGGCCAAGGTGGATGGCTTCGCCCCCATGCGCGGCGCCGCCACGCCCACCTTCGCCCCCTCCGAGCCCCACCCCCGGATGCCGCCCGGAACCGGCGCGCGCCTGGTGGGACGGGCCCTGTTCGGCGTGGCGGCCAGCCTGGTGCTGGCGGGGGGCCTGACCTTCGTGGTCTCGATGATCCTGCGCGAGACCGAGGTTTTTGGTTTTCGCATGTCCCCCGACGAACTGGCCAACGCCCTGTTCGTCACCTTCATCATGGGCTTTTTGCTCACCCTGCTGCCGGTGGTGCTCCAGGCCCTGCCCAAGGACACGGGCGGCCGCCGGGCCGGACCGGCTCCGCGCAAGCACAAGCCCCTCCGCCCCTCCGACCTGCCGGCGCAGCCTCGGCCGGATGCCAGCGAAAGCCCTGTCAGTCCGGCAAGCGTCACCGACGACATGATCCTGGACCGCACCTCGGCCGGGGTGCTGGAAGCCCCGGGCGCCGATGCCGCCAAGAAACCCGACCTGGACTCGTTGCCCCCCCCGGCGCGAGAAGCCGCCCAGCAGGCCCTCGTAGAAGAGGCCCAGAAAGAAGGCAAGACCGCCGCCAAGACCACCGCCGCCGATCCCGAGGGGGTGGATGCCCTGCCCGACAGTCCGGCCGAAGCCAGCCACGCCCGCCAGCACGAGCAGGTGGCGCCCACCTCCGAAGACTTCGAGGCCGTGCGGCTGGCCTTGATGCGCTTCGTTTCCTCGGTGATCACCCAGCTCAAGCGGGAACGGCCCAAGCTCGATCCCTATACCCGTTTCGGCCTCAACCTCTATCTGGCGGGCGCCACGGAAAAACTGGCCGAGGCCCGCAATCTGCCCGATGCCGACGTGGGCATCCTGATGCGGGAAATGACCCAGTTGTTCGGCTCCACCCCCGACCTGGCCAAGGCGTTCACCGACAAGTACGCCTCCTATCTCATGGAGCCCCGCTACCTGCAAATCGTCAGCGACGGCCGCACCGCCATGGAGCGCCACCTCAATGCCCAGGGCGATCCCTTCGCCGACCTGGGCCGCAGCATGAAACGCTGGCTCAATGCCGGGAGCGCGGGGGGCGGCAATGGCATCGTGACCGTGCTGTTCACCGAGGTGTCCAACCTGGACGACCTGTACCATTCCCTGGGAGACGAGGCCATGCGGGACACCCTGCGTCGCCACAACCAACTGGTGCGCCGGGCCCTGGCCGAATATGGCGGGGCCGAGATCAAGCACACGGGCACCGGCATCATGGCGTCTTTCCCGTCCGCCCACACGGCCATCCGGGCCGCCTGCCGTATCCAGACCGCGTCCTTTAACCTTAACTTTCAGCAGCCGGACCGGGCCTTGCACATTCGCATCGGTCTCAACGCCGGGGAACCCATCGCCGAGGAGGACGACCTGTTCGGCAGTACAGTGCAATTGGCCGCCCGCGCCTGCACCTCCGGCGCGCCCGGAGACGTGCGGGTTTCCACGGCGGTGCGGGAACTGGCACGGGCCAAGGGCATCCGTTTCGAAAGCGTGGGCCTGTTGGACTTGAAGGGGTTCGACGACCCCGTGCAGATCTACCGCGTGGCCTGCGAAGACAAGGACAAGGCCGCAGACACGGCGGCACCAGACGAGGGATGATTTTTTCCATCCCCCCTCTTGCGTCCGCGTGCACAGAGACTACATCCCCTTGCGTGAGGCGGGTGCCAGGAAACGGGCCCGCCCTCTGTCCCGCCAGCCCCTGAAGGGGGCGGGGCACGTCGGCCCGACCGTAAACGGTGGGCCCATCACCCCATGTTGCTCGCAAGGAGGATATGGCCATGCGTCCCTTTGATCCCACCCCCCTGTTCCGCTCCACCGTGGGCTTCGACCGTCTGCCCCGGGTGCTCGACCTGGTGTCGCGCCTGGACGAGCAAAGCGTCTCCTATCCGCCCTACAACATCGAGAAGCTGGACGAGGACCACTACCGCAT
This sequence comes from uncultured Rhodobacterales bacterium, assembly GCA_964535075.1. GTDB lineage: Bacteria > Pseudomonadota > Alphaproteobacteria > Rhodospirillales > CAJXLG01 > CAZHRQ01. The sequence continues at coordinate 5,740 of CAZHRQ010000102.1, forward strand.
CACCATGGCGGTGGCCGGCTTCGCCGAGGATGAGCTGGAAGTGCGCACCCAGGACAATACCCTGGTGATCGGCGCCAAGGCGCAGAAGGAAGACACCGGGCAAAGCGGCGAGTTCCTGTATCGCGGCATCGCCCGCCGGTCCTTCGAACGGCGCTTCGAACTGGCCGAACACATCAAGGTGACCGAGGCGTCGCTGGAAAACGGTCTGCTGCATGTGCAGTTGGTACGGAAGGTGCCCGAGGCCATGAAGCCCCGCACCATCCCCATCCAGGGCGCCAATCCGGCGGTGACCCACACGCCAGGCGACTCCCAGGCCGACGCCGCCTGATTTCGGCCGCAACAGCCATGAAACCAGCGGGGGGCCCCACACGGGGCCCCCTTTGTCATACGGCCGTGGGCGCCTCAGGAAGAGAGCGCCGGTTGAGCGATCCGCTCTAGAAACTCTTGCGTGGCCGCCACCGCCGCGTTCAGATTCTCCGCTTCCGTATGGCCGCTTTTGACTCGGGGCTTCAGGGAATGGTCGCCATCGGGCAGCCACCGGACCTGCACGGCGGCAGGCAGGGTCTGCGCGGTGACGGTTTCCCGATTTCCCAGCGAGTCGCGCTCCCCCTGGCAGATCAGGGTGGGGACCGGCACATCCTGTAGGGGAGACAGGCGTTCGGGCAATCGTTCCGGCCGCCCGGCGGGATGGAAGGGGTAGCCGTACACCACCACCGCGCGCGGAGGCTGCCCCGCCGCCGCCCGCTGGGCCGCCAACACGGTGGCCATGCGCCCGCCCATGGACTTGCCCGCCACCACCGGCCGCGCGCCGCCATACCGGGCCACCACCTCGTCGAAGGTTTCCAGCAGCACCGGCGCCCGATCAGGGGGGCGCTTGCCTCCTTCGGCACGGCGACGGGCCATGTAGGGAAACTCGAACCGCACCACGCGCCAACCGGCTTCCCCCAACCCCCGGGCCAGATGGGCCATGAAGGGACTGTCCATGGGCGCGCCGGCGCCATGGGCCAGGATAAGGGCGGGACCGTTGTCGGGCCCATCGCATAGAACAGGGAACGTCATACGTACGACCTTTCCAGAATACGGCGTGATTGTGGCATTTTCCATTGGTCTTGGGTAGAATCCGGCATCGCGCACCAGCCAGACGGATCGGGAGGGACCAACGCCATGGACGTATCAGATGCCAGTGGAAGCATGTTCATCAAATGGTCACCGCGGTTGAGCGTGAACTCGCCCACCCTGGACATGCACCATCAGATTCTTATCGGCTGCCTCAACCGGCTGCACCTGATGCAGGACAAGTGGATGGAGTGCTTGCCGGCCGTGGGCAAGGAACTCTGGACCCTGATCAATTATTGCCGCATCCACTTTTTTGTGGAGGAAAAGGCCATGGATCTGTGCGGGGTTTCCGCCGCCACCATGGAATCCCATAAAAAAATCCATCGCAGTATCGTGAAGAAAATGGGCGAGCTGTGGGAAAAGTTTGAAACGCGGCCGGTTCAGTTCCCCTTCGACGAAACCCTCAAGTTCCTGCAGGTGTGGTTGGTTAAGCACGTGCAGGAGGAGGACCGCAGCACCTATGGCGAGCATATGGCCGGCAACCGGAATGTGGAACAACAGATTCGCTATATCCGCTATGCCGACGTGGCCAAGAAGCTGGAGCTGAAGCAGCGCAAGACCAAGGGCCTCACCCTGGACGGCGCGCAGGTCATGGTGGTGGAGGCCAACCTGGACCGCCGCAACCACCTTGCCCGACCGCTGCAAGAGCGGGGGGCCCATATCCTGCAGGCCAACAATCCCCAGGAGGCCCGCACCCTTCTGGAAACCAACTATCCCAACTTGGCGCTGGTGCACTGGAACGGAGACGAGGCCCGGGAACTGGTCAACGACATCTACACCACCCGTGATCTGCCGGTGGTGATTTCCTATTTCGGCGACATGGAAGATATTCTGGACGAAGCGGAAACCGTGGGCGCCAGCAATATCGTCATCCAGCCGGCCAGCGCCCAGGACATCCAGGATGTGGCGAACACCACGCTCTCTGCCATCATTCCCCTGCGCGCCCTGGTGGCCCAGCGTCTGGAGGAAAAGGGGGAGGTTTAGAGCCTATTGCGGCCAATGGGACCCAAGAATCGGGTCCCATTGGCCGCGTGACTCCGCTCTACATCAGCGTGAGCCCATAACAACCAGAACAATACACTGCGAAACAAGGGAGAAAGAAGGAGGTGGCGCGCCCGAGAGGATTCGAACCTCTGACCTTCGGCTCCGGAGGCCGACACTCTATCCAGCTGAGCTACGGGCGCCCACAGGGCGGGGAAAAAGCGCTCCCCACCGGGATAGGGAGCGCACAATAACCGGCTCCGGTGCGGGAGGCAAGGAAAAAGGCGCTAGAGCGGATCGCGGTCAATGGGAACCCATTTTTGGGTCCCATTGACCGCGTGAATCGGCTCTATCTATTTGATTTAGAGCGGAGTCACGCACCCAATCCGGTTCACAGCGTGAACCCGATTGGGTGCAATCCGCTCTAGCTGGCCCGGATTTCCTGCACGAACCGGGCCACGGCATCCTGAAGGGTGCTGGCGTTGCCCGCCAGTTCCCGGGCGGCTTCCAGCACCTGACTGGAGGCGTTGCCGGCCTCGCTGGCGGCCTCGTTCACGCCCTGGATGGTGCGCGACACCTCGCCGGTGCCGGCGCTGGCCTGCTCCACGTTGCGGGCGATCTCCCGGGTGGCCGCTTCCTGTTCCTCCACGGCGGAGGCGATGGAGGAGGCAATCTCGTTCACCTCCTGAATCACCTGGCCGATCCCGCGCATGGCCTCCACGGCCTCCTGGGTTTCCTGCTGCACGCCGGAAATCTGCTGGCGGATGTCCTCGGTGGCCTTGCCGGTCTGGTTGGCCAGGTTCTTCACCTCGTTGGCCACCACGGCGAAGCCCTTGCCGGCATCTCCGGCCCGGGCCGCCTCGATGGTGGCATTCAGGGCCAGCAGGTTGGTCTGATCGGCGATGTCGTTGATCAGGGCCACCACCTCGCCGATTTTCTGGGCGGCATCGGCCAGCCCCGAAACCTGTTCGTCGGTCGCCGCCACTTTTTCCGCCGCCTGACCGGCAATGCGTGCCGATTGCGCCACCTGCTGGTTGATTTCCTTGATGGAGGCCGACAGCTCCTCCGTGGCGGTGGCCACTGTTTCCACGTTGCTGGTGGCTTCCTCCGAGGCGCTGGCCACGGACGTCGCCTGGCTGGCCGTTTCCTCGGCAATGGAGGACATGGACTGGGAGGTGGACTGCATCTCGGTAGCAGCGCTGCTCACCGACTGCACCACGTGCCCCACATTGCGCTCGAAGCCGTCGGCCAGTTCGTTCATGGCGCGGCTCTTCTCGGCGGCGACCCGTTCCCGTTCCGCTTCCTGCTCCCGCTCCAGACGCTGCATCTCCAGGCCGTTCTCCTTGAACACCTGCACGGTGGCGGCCATTTCGCCCAGTTCGTCGGAGCGATCCTGGGCCGGCACTGTCACGGAGAATTCACGTTGGGCCAAACGAGTCATCACCCTGTTCAGGCTCTGCAAGGGACCGGTGATGGCTCGGGCCACCAGCAGGCCCAGCACGCCCAGCACCAGCACCACCACCACGGTCATGCCGGCCATGATCCAGGCCATCTGCCGCACCGGGGCCATGGCTTCCGATTCGTCGATTTCCGCCAGCAAGGCCCAGGTGGTGCCCTGGAAGGTGAACGGCATGTAGGCGGAGATGACCGGCACCCCCCGATAGTCCCGGGCCACCATGACCCCGGTCTCTCCGGCGAGGGCCCGGCGGGCGGGGTCCGTGTCCACCTCCCGCTGGAGCACCGTGGTGTCTCCCTCGGCGGCAAAACGGGAATCGGACCGCATGAGCTTATCGGGCCCCACCAGATAGCCCGGATTATTCATGACGCCCCAGATTCGGTCTGGCGCGGAATGTGCCCTCA
>CAZHRQ010000103.1:0-9608 GCA_964535075.1 uncultured Rhodobacterales bacterium
GGACCATCGGCCACGTGCACTCCGGCGCCCTGGGCTGGGTGGCCTTCGTGTCCTTCGGCGCCCTGTACTTCCTGGTGCCGGTGCTGTGGAAGCGTGAGCGCCTCTACTCCATGCGTCTGGTGAGCTATCACTTCTGGATCGCCACCATCGGCGTGGTGCTCTACATCACCGCCATGTGGATTTCCGGCATCATGCAGGGTCTGATGTGGCGGGCCTATGACCAGTACGGCTTCCTGCAGTTCTCCTTCATCGAAACGGTGGAGGCCATGCACCCGTACTATGTCATTCGTGCGCTGGGTGGCGTGCTGTTCCTGATCGGCGCCCTGATCATGGCCTACAACTTCTTCCGGACCATCAAGGGTGATCTCCGGGAGGAGACCCCCTACGAGGCGCCGGAAGCGGCGGTCGTCGGGGCCCAGCAGTAAGGAGACGCTTTCATGAGCCTCGTGAAGCATCACGCTAAACTTGAAAAGAACGTCGTCCTGCTGCTGGTGGGCATCTTCCTGACCGTCATCGTGGGCGGTCTGGTGGAAATCTTCCCCCTGTTCACCATCAAGACGACCATTGAAAAGGTGGACGGCGTGCGTCCCTACAGCCCTCTGGAGCTGATGGGCCGCGACGTCTACGTGGCCGAAGGCTGTTATCTGTGCCACAGCCAGATGATCCGGCCCTTCCGCGACGAGTGGGAGCGCTACGGTCACTACAGCCTGGCGGCCGAAAGCATGTACGACCACCCCTTCCAGTGGGGGTCGAAACGGACCGGGCCGGACCTTGCGCGCGTGGGCGGCAAGTACTCCAACGCCTGGCACGTGGCCCACATGATCGATCCGCGCTCCGTGGTGCCGGAGTCCATCATGCCGGGCTATCCCCACCTCGCCAAACAGGGCCTGCGGTTCGACGATCCCGAAGCGCACCTGAAGGCCCTGAACATCGTCGGCACCAAGGACCACGATGGCAACCCGCCCTATAGCAACGATCAGCTCAGCCAAGCCTCGGCCGACCTGGCGTTTCAGGCCAATGCGCCGCAGGGGTCGCCGTCCGTGTGTCCGGCCAAGGGTGAAGAGCCCGAGGGCGGGGCGCTGACCGGTGAGGTCAAGGCCTTCTGCGACCGCTATCCCAAGGCCGCGTTGGGTGACTTCGACGGTGATCCCGAGAAAGTCACCAAGCTCGATGCCATGGTGGCGTACCTGCAAATGCTGGGGACGCTCGTGGACTTCAACACCTACGAAGAAGATCTTACAGGCCGCTAACAGGAAAGGAGGGCATCGTGCAAACCCTCTACGAAGTCCTCCGTCAGTTCTGGGTGGTTTGGCTGATGATCATCTTCATCGGGATCGTCGCCTGGGCGTTCTGGCCGTCCAACAAAGATGAGTTGGAATCCCATGGCGACATTCCCCTGCGCGATGAAGAGAAAGACGGGGAGCATTAGCCTATGGCTAACGTCGAACACGATCATGTCTCGGGCCATGACACGACCGGACATGAATGGGACGGCATCAAGGAACTGAACACGCCGCTGCCAAGCTGGTGGGTGTGGGTGTTCTTTGTGTGCATCATCTGGGCCATCGGGTACTGGGTCCTGTATCCGGCCTGGCCCACCGCCAACACCGCCACGAGTGGCGTGCTCGGCTGGCACTCCCGCACCGCCCTTGACGGCGAGTTGACGGAGGCCAAGGAAGAGCAGGCCCCGTGGATGAACAAGATCCAGGCCGCGAGCGTGGGGCAGATCGAAAAGGATCCCGATCTGCTCAACTTCGCCATGGCCGGTGGCCGAGTCGCCTTTGGCGACAACTGCGCCCCCTGCCACGGCTCCGGCGGCGTGGGGAACCCCGGTTTCCCGCGTCTGGTGGACAACGCCTGGATCTGGGGCGGCAGCCTCGATCAGATCAAGGCCACCATCACCAACGGGGTGCGCAACGAAAACCCCGCCAGCCACGGCTATGGCGGGGCGGCGGCCATGCCGGCCTTCGGGCCCGACATGCTGCCCGCGGCGGACCTGAAGCCCCTGGCCGAGTACGTGGCCAGCCTGTCCATGGGGGGCGAGGCGCCCGAAAAGGGCAAGGAAACCTACACCAACATGGGCTGTGGCGCCTGCCACGGTGACCAGGGTCAGGGCCACGGCATCCCCGGGGCCCCGGCGCTCAACGACAAAGCCTGGGTGAATCTTAAGGGTGTGCCCACCCGCGAAGAAGTGGTTCAACTGGTGGAACATCAGGTGCGCCAGCCGAACATGGGGGTCATGCCCGACTGGGGCAAGATCTTCACCGAGCGGCTGGGCAAGGAAGAAGCCGACGCCACCATCAAGCTGCTGACGGTGTACGTCCACTCCCTGGGGGGCGGCAACTAAGCCCCTCCCCGGCCCATCGGCAAACACAGGAAAGGGCGGCCCCAGAGGCCGCCCTTTTCCGTAGAGCGGGTCCCCTTGACCGCGTGAATCGGCTCTATCTATTTGTTTTAGAGCGGAGTCACGCCCCCAATCCGGTTCACAGCGTGAACCCGATTGCCCGGGTACGCCTTGGAAGAAGGCTTGCTTTGCCCGCTCTTATTTCGTAGCCTCCGGCGAGGATAATAAATCCTCCACGCGCTTCATGCTCTCACGATTGTCAAAGTGTAATAAAGGGTCGCTACCTCTTGGAAGCAAAAAACACTGATACGTTGATAACAAGGCCAGGACTTTTACGGGTTCTGTATGCATTGACCCTTTGGGGGATTCGTACGCGCCATAGCAAAGACCGCAGCGGGTACATGTGGGCGCTTATTGAGCCAATGATTATCATTATGCTGTTTGGAGCTGCCTTCTTGTTTCTCGGTGCCGTTCCACCACAAAAAATGGACCTTTTTACTTTTTTGGTCACTGGACTTGGGAGCTTTTTTGTTTTTCGTCTTACCTTCACTGTAACCATGCAGTCATTAAGTGGTGCCCGAGGGTTACTAATGTACCCTGGGATCATGCCGTTTCATATTGTGCTGTCTAGTGGTATTCTTCAATCAGTTACCATGATTTTGGTGTTTTTTATTCTTTTGGCGGCGGGATGGTTGCTTGGAGCCAACGTGACGATCCACGATCCTTTCACCTTGGTGCTGTCTCTGCTAGGGCTAACGACGCTAGGGGTTGGCTTGGGCGCATTTTTTAGTGCCATAAGTCAATTTATTACGTTGCTCCAAAAAATCATGCCGGTCATAGTTCGGCCTATGATGTTTTTTTCAGGTGCCTTTTATACGCCAGATGAAATTCCAAAAGAGTTTCTATGGGTTTTTATGTTGAATCCAATTACGCATTTTATCGAATACGCTCGGGAGGGGGCGTTTTATCAATATAATGCTAAATACGCAGACTTTAATTACGTTTTTATGTTCGTGATCGTAACCCTGTTTCTAGGAGTCCTGGCACATGCTGCGTTAAAGAAGAGGATCCTTTGCCTTGATAAAGTTGGATAACGTCACAAAAACCTATACCATAGATGGAAGCACGCGCGTCATTTTGGACAATGTATCTGCCGTGTTCCCCACAGATCGACATGTTGGCGTGTTGGGGCTGAATGGCGCTGGCAAGTCTACGTTGTTAAGGATTGTCTCTGGGTCTGAGCCGCCTGATTGCGGTACGGTTTTACGTGAAACAAGTATCTCCTGGCCGGTTGGTGCAACTTCCTTTGATGGTAATTTGAGTGGCTATGATAATGTGCGCTTTCTTGCTAGGCTTTATGGCATCCCAACGACGCATATGGTCGATTTTGTTCTAGAGCATTCCGGCCTCGGTAACTACTTGTACTTACCCGTAAAAACATATTCATCTGGGATGAGGGCGCGCCTCTCTACCATTAGCAGCCTAGCCATCCCGTTTGGGTGCTATATTGTGGATGAGGGGCTTGCGACGGGGGACAGGCGTTTTGTTGCGAAATTCGACCAGCTCATTCAGGCGGTTATGAAGCGCTCGGCTCTGTTCCTGGTTTCCCACCAAATCGGTCTTATCCAACGCTATGCCGATATGGTTTGCGTTTTGCACAATGCAAAAATACATGTTTTTGAAAATCCAGCCGATGGCATTTCATTCTATAACAGGTATGTGTTGCCCATTGATTAGAGCGGATCGCGGTCAATGGGGCCCAATTCTCGGGCCCCATTGACTGCGTGAATCGGCTCTATCTATTTGTTTTGCAGCAGATCGCCGACAGGGTCGGCGCCCCTTTCGCTCGCGGACTATTCTTTCTCGCCGGTCGCCAGCGGGTACAGGGCCAGCACCTGCTTCACCTGGCCCCATTCATCGGCCACGCCCACGCCGATGGCCCGCGCCTGGCCCTGGCCGGCATAGGCCGGCGTGGGGTGCTTTTGCTTATACGTCGTCAACGCCGCCAGATCCTTGGGCGGCGCCATCAGGGTCAGGTGCGGCTGGAAGTTCACAAACACGTTGGGGCTGCCATACCGCTGCACGGCCGCCAGCTTGTTGGGATAGTCCTTCACCCATTCCGGCGGCGCGATGTCCTGGTCCCGGTAGGGCTCCAGCGCCAGCGTGGCCTCGTCCGCCAGACGCTGCAACTTGGCGGTCACCGGCACGTTCAGCATCACCCAGTTGCCCTTGGAAATGGTCATGCCCTTCACCGACATGGGCAGGCTTTCCCAACGGTCGGCCAGTTCCTCCACTTCCTTGAAAATATCCGACAGCGCGTCGGCCTTGAAATGGGTCAGGTACAGGGTGGCGTGCACCGGATAGCCCCGGGCGTGAAAGGTCTTCAAGCCCACCGCTTCGAAATCCTTGGTGGCCGTGTCCACCACCTGCACCAGCCCGTCCGAGGGCTCCACGAAAATGTTCAGCTTCAGCGGCTCCGCCGCCCCGGCGGACCCCGCCGCCAGCACCAGCGCCACACCCACCATGCTCTGTACGCCCTTCATCGCGGCCTCCTGCCTGCGGGTTGAAAGAGCCCCCAGGATGCCAAGCGTTCTTTCCCGCGCAAGCGTTGGTCGATGACAGAACAGTGATATTAAAGCACGACGACCACATCCCCCGGTAGCAGCCCCAGCACCTGATCGGCCCGCCCCCGGTTCACGGCCAGTTCCACCAAGCCGTTGCTGTTGCCGTACCAGAACACGGTGCCCTCGGGCACGGCGCTGAAGGTGGGGGCGTGGGCGATCTCCCGCCCGCCGGCCTGGAGCCGTTGCGTCGGTGCCACCGTTTCCGCCCGCAGCCCGGTGATGAGGTTGCCGTACACATCCGTATAGACCACCTGCGCCAGATCGTCCGGCCACTGGCTGGGGCGCCATGGCCGATGGGGCGTGCCGGGGGGCGGCTCGCCCCGGGCCAATCGGGCCGCCACCGGCGCGAATAAATCCCGGCCGTGAAACGTGTGGGAGAGCGACTCTCCTCGCCACGTGATGCGCCACGCCGCATGGTCGCGGGCGCGGCGTATCAGCAGCTCGAACAGGCCGTTGTCGGGGCCTACGAACCAGTGATCCTCGATGGCTATCACCAGCGGCGCGCGATCGCCCCCCACGCCTGGGTCCACCACCGCCACGAACACCGCCCCCGCCGGAAATTTCCCGGCATAGGCCGCCAGCAGATAGGCCGACAGCCGGGGGGACCACACCGGCGCGTCGGCGAACAGGTCCACCACCGGCACGCCCGGTGCTTCCTGGTACAGGCGGGCCTTCATTTGCCCCGTATAAGGTCCCGCCAGGCCAAAATCGGTGAACAGAACGATCATGCGTTCCCGTCTTCCCTGTTGTGTTCCGGCGATTCCCGTCCCGCCGCCCCCCGGTACAAGGCTTCCAGCCGGTGACGGAAGGGTTCCGCCCGGGCCGCCGCCAGCGCGCCCCCGGCGCCCCCCAGCACCAAGGTGGCGTAGTAGCGCCACAGCCCGCCCCCCATGGGCCATACCCCCTGCGCCAGGCGATAGCCGCCGGCCGGGATCACCGTCAGGCCCAGCCGGCGGACCGGTGCCACGTTTTCCGCGCGCAGCACCAGCCCCGTGGCGTCGTGCCGCACCACGTGCAGGCGGTGCAGCATGTCCCCCAGGGAGGAATCCTGTTGATGCACATACAGGGTGGCGCCGGCGGTGAGCTCCTCGGCGGTGAAATCGGGACGGCGGGCGGCGCGGTCGGGCGCGCGCAGGGCGCAGGCCGCCGTCACCAGCGGTTGCCAGCGTTCTCGCCGTGCCGACCAGTAGCGCAGCCGCGCCAACCGCGACACCGCCCCCAACCGTGTGGCCAGCATGGCCGCGCCCCCTGGCACCGGAAACGTCCCGTGCACCACCGCCACCAGGCCCGCTCCGGTCCTCAGCGGTCCCACGCAGGCACAAGGCCGCCAGCCGCTCGGCGCCCGGGGCCACAGGGCGGTTGCCGGGGGATCCGTGCCGGCGGCGGGGTGGGGCGCAGCGTGGCGACAGGGACAGCAGGGCGTGGTCATGGCCGGGGCATCACGGCCCGTCGGGCACGGCGACGGTGACGGTGGTGCCGTGATGGGGCTGGCTGTCCAGGCGGATGGTGCCCCCGTGCAGCCCCACCAGCCGCCGGCACAGGGGCAGTCCCAGCCCCGTGCCCGCGTGATAGTGATTCTGCTCCCGGGCCACCTGGACGAAGGGCTCGAACACCCGTTCCTGTTCGTGTTCGGGAATGCCGATGCCGGTGTCGCGCACCCACAGGGTCAGGGCGCCGTCGCGCCGATGGCCGCCCACCCGCACCTGACCGCCTTCCGGCGTGAAGCGCACCGCATTGGCGAGCAGATGCAGCAGCACTTGCCGCAGCAGCGCGCCGTCCACCCGGGCGTGGAGCGGGGTTGCCAGGTCTTCCCGCCGCAGGCACACCCCGCTTTCGATGGCGCGACCGTGGATCCAGTGCACCGCCTCGTCCACCAGGGCCACCACGTCGATGTCCTCGGGGCTCAGGGTATAGGCTCTCGTCTCCAGGCGGGACATGTCGAGAATATCGTTAACCAGTTCCAGCAATTGGTTGCCGCTGTCCACGATGTTGCGGGCATAGCCGGCGTAGCGCGCATCCAAGTCACCCCCCAGGCACTGGCCGGCGATCATTTCGCCAAAGCCGATCACCGCGTTGAGGGGCGTGCGCAGTTCGTGGCTCATGGTTTGCAAAAAGATGGATTTGGCCTCGCTGGCCGATTCCGCGCGTTCCTTGGCCGCGCGCAAGTCCTGTTCCGCCTGCACCACGGCCGTGACATCGGTGGCGGTGCCGCGATAGCCGATGACAATCCCGTCGTCGTCCAACACCGGCTTGCCGTGGAAGGCCACCCATTGTTCCTGGCCCGAGGGGGCGCGCAGGGCGAAGCGGGCGTTGCGGAAGGGCTGGCCGGCCCCCACCCGCTGGCGTACCCAGGTCCAGGGCATCTTGTCGGGGCCGTCGGCATCCAGGTCCCAGGGGCGCTGGCCCATGATCACGTTGGCGTCCAGCGGGAACAACTCCCGGAAGCGGCCGGACAGATAGCTCAGGCGCATGTCGGCGTCCGATTCCCAGAACCAGTCGGAGGCGGTCTGGGCAAAGTCGGAAAAGCGGGCCTCAGAGGTGGCCAGGGCCATTTCCCGCAGCTTGATGTCGGTGATGTCCTGGCTGGTGCCGATCACTCGCACGGCGGAGTGATCGCGCACCACCTTGCCCTCGGCCCGCAGGTAACGCACCGAGCCGTCCCGGCGCCGGACCCGGTTGATGCGCTGGAAGCGGCCGCCCTCGGCCACCGCCTTGCGCACGGCCAGTCGCTGGGGCTCCCGGTCCTCGGGCAGCAGGCGGGACAGGTCGTAATCGAAATTGGGCTCCACCGAGCCCGGCTCCAGGTCCAGGAAGCGGTAGATGTTGTCAGACCAGAACAGTTCTCCCGTCTCCGGCACCCATTCCCAGGAGCCCACCCGAGCCAGGTTTTCCGCCTGCTGCAGGTGTTCCACGGTGCGTTCCAGCCGGTCCTGGGCTTCTTTCCACGGCGTGATGTCCATGCAGATGGCCACCACCAGCGGTGTGCCGCCGTGCTCCGCCGCCCTCATGCGCACGTGCACGGGAAAGGTGGAACCGTCGGCCCGGCGCAGGTGATCGTCGAACACCATCCGGCGGTGGGCCATCACCTGCTGCCACAGGCTCCGGGCCGTATCCTCGCGGAAGTCCACGACGAAATCCCGCGCCGACATGGCGCACAGGGTGGCGTGGGAATAGCCCAACTGGGTGCACGCCTCCTCGTTCACGTCCACGATGCGGCCTTCCAGATCGTGCACGAACAGAGGGTCGGCTACGTTCTCCAGCACCGCCCGGTAGAGCAGGGCGTGGCGTTGGGCTTCCTGGGTGGCGGCGTGGCGGGCGGTGATGTCCTCCAGCAGGGTGAACACCCCCTGGCGTGGCATGCCGTATTCGCTCAACCGCAACCGGCGGCCGTCGCGGAGGGCGATTTCCGCCTCCCGGCCGGCATCGGCGCCGCTGCGCACGGCGGCGTGGGCGGCGGTGCGCTGGGCGCGCCAAGCCTCGGGGTCGGGAGTGTCCGGCCCCTGGCGGGGGTGATGCGCCAGGGCATACAGCCACTGGGCGAAGGTCAGATCGGGCCCTGGCACCAGGCCATGGGACCGCAGCACGGTGGCGGCGGCATGGTTGTGCACTTGCAGGTGATCCCCCGCGTCCCAGGACAGCACGGCCTGAGGCAGGCGTTCCAGCAGGGCGGTGAGGTCGGCCCGGGCGGCATCGGCGGCCTGTTCCGCCGCCACCTGCCGGCTGATGTCCCGCCCCACGGCCTGATAGGAGACCAGTTCCCCCGCATCGTCGAACAGAGCCCGGCGGCGCCAGTGAATGTGGCGGACCTCGGCGGCGGGTAACTCGAAGGTGTCGCTGCTTTCCACCAGGGGCTCGGTGGCGGTGAGGCTTGCGAGGCGGGCGCGGAAGGGCGCGCGCAAAGGCGCCGGCATCAGATCCAGCAGCCGCAGGCCGATGAGGGCGTTGGGCGGCTGGCCCATGGCGGCGGCATAGGATTCGTTGACAAAGGTGATGGTGGTATCGGGAAGGTAACGGCAGACCAGCTCCGTCTGCTCGTCGAAGGCGCGGCGGTATTTGTCGCGGCTCAGGTGCACTTTGCAGGCCACACAGGCGTCGTCCACCATGGCCCGCAACACCAGCAGCCACGAGCTGTCGGGGGCGGGGTCGGCCAGGGGGGTGAGGGAAAACACCACCTCGGTGGCGCCCTCGGCCCCGCGCAGCAGGCCGCTGCCGGTGCGGGTCCAGGGGGTGGCGCCCCGGGCGGGCAGCACCGACAACAGATGGCCGTCGCCATCCTCGCCATGCAGGAAATGGGGGGGCAGGCGGGGGACGTCGGCGGCGGGATCCAGGCCGGTGACCGAGAAAAAGGCCGGATTGCCCCGATACACCAGGCCATCCAAGGTGCACACGGCCATGGGCACCGGCGCGGCGGTGACCACGGCCTCCCAGTCCAAAGTCGTTGTGGGACTTTCGGGGACCGGACGCTGGCTGTCCGGTCCGGCCCTGCCGTCCATGACTGTCTCTCCCCCGGCCCGTATGCGGGCCCCGTCGTGCCTGTTACCCGTCGTGTCTGATGGAGAGGTCCCGGGGCGGGACCTCTCCCCTATATGGGAAGTGGGCGCGCCTTATCCCAGCCTGTCAACCATCAGCAGTATAGGGCC
>CAZHRQ010000104.1:0-6034 GCA_964535075.1 uncultured Rhodobacterales bacterium
GCCACCCTGCGGCCCGAGGCCCTGCCGGGATTCCTGGAATGGGTCAAGCGGGGGGCCACCCAGTTCCGAGGGGCAGTGCTGGGCACCATGCTGCGGGATGAAGCCTTTGCCTTCCTCAACCTGGGAACCTTTGTGGAACAGGCGGACAACACCGCCCGCATTCTCGATGTGAAATACCATGTGCTGCTGCCGGCCGGGGAGCGCATCGGTGGGTCCGTGGACTATTACCAGTGGACCACGCTGCTGCGCTCGGTCTCGGCCATGGGGGCCTATCACTGGGTGTACCGGGACAGCGTGACCCCGTGGCGGGTGGCGGAGCTGCTGATCCTGAAGCCGGAACTACCCCGTTCCCTGGTCTATGCCGTGGGGCAGGTCGTGCGGTATCTGGACATGCTCGACGCCGGCGGGGGGCCCCGGCCCGAGTGCATGCGACTGGCCGGGCGTTTGCATGCGGGGCTCACCTATGGTCGTATCGAGGACCTGTTTCAGACCGGTCTGCACGAGTACCTGAGCGACTTTCTGGCCCGCAACAACGAACTCGGCACGGAAATCGCCCGCGCCTATCATTTTCCCTATTGATGAGGAGGCGGGGCCCATGCGTATCCAGATCGATCACGAAACCGTTTATACCTACGAGACGCCGGCCCGTTACAGCATCCAGAGCCTGCGCCTCACGCCTCAGCCCTTCGACGGCCAGGCGGTGCGGTCGTGGTCGGTCACCGCCCCAGGGGCCGGGGTCCTGCATGCGGTCACCGACAGTTTTGGCAACCTTATCCATACCCTGGTGGTGGATCGGCCGCATGAGCGAGTGGTGCTGCGGGTTCGGGGCACGGTGGATACCACCGACACCCACGGCGTGGTGGCCGGTACGCCGGAGCCCTTTCCCGGTCTGTTCTATTTGCGGGAGACGGACCAGACCCGCCCCGATGGGGCCATTCGGGGGTTGGCGCGCGCGGCCCGGGTGGGGGGCGACCCCCTGGCCACCCTGCATGGGCTGATGGGGGCCGTGCGGGAGGCCATCACCTATCAGGTGGGCGAGACCGATGCCGGCACCCGGGCCGTGGACGCGCTGGCCCGAGGGGTCGGGGTGTGTCAGGATCACGCCCACGTGTTCATTGCCGCCGCCCGCAGCCTGGGCATTCCGGCGCGCTATGTCTCCGGCTATCTGCTCAGCCGGGCCGAGGGGGAAGACGGCGAGGCCGCCCATGCCTGGGCCGAAGCCCTGGTGCCCGATCTCGGCTGGGTGGGCTTTGACGTGGCCAACCGGGTGTGCGTCACGGAGCAGTATGTGCGGCTGGCCGTGGGTCTGGACTATGGCGAGGCGGCGCCGGTACGCGGCGTACGCCGGGGCGGCGATGGCGAATCCCTGACGGTGCGGGTGCGGGTCGCCCCGGCCCAAAGCAGCCAGTAATCGTTCCTTTTCCGTTTCCCCTGCCAGGAGTCCCGCGATGACCTACTGCCTTGGCCTGTTCCTGGAACAGGGGCTGGTGATGCTGGCCGATACCCGGACCAATGCCGGCGTGGACCATATCTCCACCTATGCCAAGACCTTTGTCTGGGAAGAGCCGGGGGAGCGGGTGATCGTGGTCATGACCGCCGGCAACTTGGCCATCACCCAGGCGGCCCTCACCCTGATGGACGAGGGCCTGCCCCCGCCCGACGACCCCGAGGGCCCGCGCCGGACCCTGGCCACCGTCCCCACGATGTTCGAGGCGGCGCGCCTGGTGGGGCAGGCGGTCCGCACGGTGCACGCCAACGATGCCGCCGCCCTGCGGGCCCACGACACGCCCTTTGTCGCTTCCTTCCTGGTGGGGGGACAGCTTCGAGGCCGCACCCAGCGGCTGTTCGAGGTCTATGCCGCCGGCAACTTCATCGCCGCCACGCCCGATACCTGCTTCCTGCAAATCGGCGAGCACAAATACGGCAAGCCCATCCTGGACCGGGTGCTGTCCCACACCGGCACCGGGCTGGCGGACGGTGTCAAGCTGGCGCTGCTGTCCATGGATTCCACCGTTCGCTCCAACCTGTCGGTGGGCTTCCCCCTGGATCTGGTGGTGATGCGACGGGACTGTCCTCAGGTGACGCTGCGTCGGCGGGTGGAGCAGGACAATCCCTATGTTCAGGGCCTCAGCCAGCACTGGTCCCAGGCCCTGCGTGCCGCCTATCAGGCCCTTCCCGGCCCGGACTGGCTGTGAGCGTCACGCCGTTATCAGCGGTTCGGGACCGGCGCTGTTGCTGTAGAGGGGATACTGACGGCTGTTGAAAAGCTGGTAGTGCCACCATTCCCGCATGTAATTGTCCCAGCCGGCGGCGGTCATGATCCCCAGCAGCAGGGCGCGGTTGCGTTGGGCTTCCACGCTGATGTCGGTGCGGGCGTGGTGGGCGCGTTCGGAAAAGTCGTCGAACGCGGTGCCCATTTCCAGCAATTGGCCGTCGTCCCGCCGCGCCAGGGTCAGGTCGATGGCCACCCCCCGGGAATGGGGCGAGCCGCGCCGGGGATCGGCAATATAGCCTTCCGCCCCCGGGACATGGTTCCACAACAGCCACTGCACCTCCGTGGGGCGCCAGCCGTCGAACACATGCAGCCGCAGGCCCAGGGGGGCGGCCAGGGCAATGGCCCGGCGCAAACGGTCCTCGGCCGCCGCGTGCAGGTAGAGCCGGGGGCGGGTGTAGAGCACGAATCCGGCCACGTTGTCCGGCCGGCCATAGGCCAGATCCAGGGTAATGTCGTGGGTTTCCGGGGTGACGGGAACCAGGGTCACGGCAGGCTTCCTTCGCCGAGGGGGGCAGGGTCAGGGCAGGGGGTCATCGCCCAGGCGGAACAGGCGTTGCAGCGCGGCCTCGGCCTCCGGGTCGCGGATCACCACCGCCTGCAGATCCCGCAGCAACCGGTTGATGAGCAGCCGGGTGGCGCGGTCGGCATCGTCGCCGGCCGCGGTGAGGGCCTCGATGCGCTCTGCCTCCAACCGGGCCCGCACCTGGTTGAGCACCGGCACGGCCGTGCGCAGGGGCGTTTCCCGTTGGAAGGCGTTCACTTCCCGGGCCAGCAGGTCGGTGGCGCCGCGCAGGGCACGGTCCCGCTTCTGGCGACCCGCCTGGGCCGCGCGCTCCAGGTCGTCGGGGGTGTAGACAAAAGCTTCGTCCAGGCGGTCCACGTCGTCGGCCACGTCGCCGGGCACGCCGGCGTCGATCAGCAGCATGGGCCGCCAGCGCCGGGCCCGCAGCGCCGCCCGCACCCCGGCATGGTCCAGGATCTTGTGCCGGCCGCCCACGGCGCACACCACCACGTCGGCTTCCGCCAGCAGGGCGCCCAGGGACGTGAAGGAGTCGGCGCCTACGCCCAGGGTCCGGGCGGTGAGCCGGGCCTGGGCCGGCCGCGGACCGGTCACCCGTATCGAGGCCACGCCGGCCTCGCGGAAGCGTTGGGCCATCACCTCGCCCAGCTCGCCGCCCCCCACCACCAGCACGCGGATGCGTTCGGGATCGCCGTGCAGGTCGCGGGCAATCTGCACCGCCGCCGCCGCCAGGGAAACGGCACCGGCGGTGATGCCCGTCTCTCGCCATACCCGACGCGCGGCGCCATAGGCCGCGTGCAACAGGGCCTCCAGCTCCGGACCCAGGCAGCCCGCTTCCCGGGCCAGGGCCTGACCCGCCTGCATCTGGGTCATGAGTTGAGGATCGCCCACCACCAGCGCATCCAGGGCGGCCACGGTGGTGAACACATGGTGCACGGCTTCCGCGCCGCGCAGGATATATAAACCGTCGGCCAGGGAATTCGGATCCAGCCCGGCGGCGCGGGCCAGCAGGGGCAGGGCATGGCCGGTGGCGCGGGTGGCGTCCTCGGCCACCATCACCAGATCCACCCGGTCGTGGGCGGTGAGCAGCACCGCCTGGGCAATGGGGGAGGGCGCGCCGCCGGCCGCCGCCACCAGCCGCCCCAGCAGCGATACCTGTTCCCCGGGCGCCAGGGCCAGAGCCTCGCGCTGGGCCAGGGTGCTGTGCCGATGGTCCGTGCCCATGACCACCAGGGGAAAAGGATCCTGGTCCTCCACGGCCCTACCTCACCTTACCAACGCATGGCACCCGCGCGGCGTTCCCACGGGTGCCCTCGACGGGCGTCAATGCCGAACCTCAGGGCGCGGCCATGATCGCCTTGGCCACGGCGTCCAGGGGCACCGTTTCCTGGGCACCGCTTTCCATGTGCCGCAGGGTGGCTTCGCCCCGGGCCAATTCGTCCTCACCCAGCATCACCACCAGCCGCGCCCTCAGGCGGTCGGCCCGCTTCAACCGTTTTTTCAGGTTGCCGGACCAGGTCATGTCCACGGCCACCCCGACTTGGCGCAGGGTTTCGGCCAGGGTCATGGCGGGCCCCAAGGCGCCGTCGCCCAGGGGCACCATCACCACCGGGCCCGGGGGCAGGGCCGGTTCGTCGGCCAGCAGGGTCAGGCGTTCCACTCCGGCGGCGAAGCCCACGCCGCAGGTGGCGGGACCGCCCATGGATTCGATCAGGCTGTCATAGCGCCCGCCGGCCAGCACCGTGCCCTGGGCCCCCAGGGCGGTGGTGGTGAACTCGAAAGCCGTGTGGTCGTAGTAGTCCAGGCCCCGCACCAGATGGGGATTGTGCCGGGCCGTCAGCCCCAGCGCCGCCAACCCTTCCTGCACCGCCGCGAACCACGCCTGGGCGTCGGGGGTGAGGGAGTCGGCGAACAAGGGCGCGTCGGCGATCACCGCCCGGTCGCCCTCGTCCTTGGAATCGAGAATGCGCAAGGGATTGCGTTCCAGCCGTTCCCGGCTGTCCTCGGACAGGCGGTCCGCATGGGCGCGCAGGTAGGCCACCAGCGTTTCCCGATAGGCGGCGCGGCTGTCCCGATCCCCCAGGGTGTTGATTTCCAGGGTGGTGTTTTCCAGAACCCCCAGGGCGCGCAGCACCGCCGCCCCGCAG
Organism: uncultured Rhodobacterales bacterium; assembly: GCA_964535075.1. Lineage (GTDB taxonomy): Bacteria > Pseudomonadota > Alphaproteobacteria > Rhodospirillales > CAJXLG01 > CAZHRQ01. The sequence continues at coordinate 4,943 of CAZHRQ010000104.1, forward strand.
GCGATGGTTTCCACGTCCGCTTCCGGCCCGGACACGCCCAGGAACTCCACCCCGAACTGGTGAAACTGACGCTGCCGCCCCTTTTGCGGCCGCTCATAGCGAAACATGGGGCCCTGATAGAACACCTTCCACGGCAGGTTCTGGCCCAGCCCGTTGGAGATAAAGGCGCGGGCCACCGCCGCCGTTCCCTCCGGCCGCAGGGTCAGGGAATCGCCGCCCCGGTCCTGGAAGGTGTACATCTCCTTGGTCACGATGTCCGAGGTGTCGCCCAGGGTGCGGCAGAACACCTCGCTGAACTCGAACAGCGGGGTGGCCATCTCCGCATAGCCATAGGTGGCACACACCCGCCGCGCCGTTTCGACCACGTGATGGTGCACGCGGTACGCCTCGGGCAGAAGGTCATGGGTGCCACGAACAGGCTGAAGCTGGGCCACCGGAAGGAACTCCTTGCAAAAAGAGAAAAAGCGAAGAGGGACGGGTCAGGAGGCGAGGGCGGCCACCTTCTGTTCCACCAGGTCCACGATGTGGTCGATCATGGCGGCGCCGCTGATCTTGTGATCGGCCTGCCCGGCCATATAGACCATGTGGTGATCGTTGCCGCCCCCGGTGACGCCGATGTCGGTGGCGCGGGCCTCCCCCGGGCCGTTGACCACGCACCCGATGATGGAGAGGGACAAGGGCGTGGTGATGTGTGCCAGCCGTTCCTCCAGCAGCGCCACGGTGCGCGGCACGTCGAAGCCCTGGCGGGCACAAGAGGGACAGGCGACGATGCGCACGCCCCGGGTGCGCAGGTCCAGGCTTTTGAGAATGTCGAAGCCCACCCGCACCTCCTCCACCGGATCGGCGGAGAGGGAAATGCGCAGGGTATCGCCGATGCCCTCCGCCAGCAGCATGCCGATGCCGATGGCCGATTTCACGGTGCCGGCCCGCAGGCCGCCGGCCTCGGTGATGCCCAGGTGCAGGGGGTAGTCGCAGGCCGCCGCCAGCGCCCGATAGGCGGCCACCGACAGGAAGACGTCGGAGGCTTTGACGCTGATCTTGAAGTTGGTGAAGTCGTTGTCCTCAAGGATGCGGGCGTGCTCCAGGGCGCTT
>CAZHRQ010000104.1:6044-9534 GCA_964535075.1 uncultured Rhodobacterales bacterium
CTTTCCACCATCGCCTCGGGGCAGGGCTCGCCGTACGTCTCCAACAGATGGCGTTCCAGGCTGCCGGCATTGACGCCGATGCGCATGCTCAGCCCGTGGTCGCGGGCGGCCCGGATCACCTCTCGCACGCGTTCGGCGCTGCCGATGTTGCCGGGATTGATGCGCAGGCAGGCGGCGCCGGCCTCGGCGGCCTCGATGGCGCGCTTGTAATGGAAGTGGATATCCGCCACCACCGGCACCGGCACCTGGGGAATGATGTGGGCCAAGGCCGCGGTGGAGTCTTCATCGGGGCAGGAGACGCGCACGATGTCGGCCCCGGCATCGGCCATGGCCGTGATCTGGGCCACGGTGCCGGCCACGTCGGTGGTGGGGGTGTTGGTCATGGACTGGACGGAAATTTCCGCCCCGTCCCCCACCGCCACCGGCCCCACGTTCACCCGTCGGGAGGGGCGGCGGATGATCTGGCGGTAGGGACGGTCCGCGGCATCGACCATGAGGGCCCTCTTGATCACGGCACCCCGGCGGCGGCGCCCCGAGGGGCGCTCACGGCCAGGACTACTGGTTGAAGCGTTCCCGCAGGCGGTCCGGTGACAGCGCGATGTTGCCCATCACCGAGCCGGACTCGCCCAGTGTGGGCAGCATGGTATCCCCCAGCCGCACCCGCAGGCCGCCGGCGTTGCCCGTGCGCAGGGTCAGGCCCGCCTGATCCGGCACTTCGTATTCCTCCCCGGCGTTCATCACCCGGGCCATGAGCGGCCGGCCATTGGCGCTGCGCACCTCTACCCAGGAATCGCTTTCGGCCACCAGCACCACGGCGTTGTCTTCGGGCGCGGTTTCTTCTTCCGCGTTCGCCGCGTCCTCTTCCGGCAGGGCAGGCGGCGCCGGCGTTTCGTCGCTCCCCGTCTCTTCGGCCCCCATTTCTTCGGACATGGCGGCGGTGTCGGTGTCCTCCCCGGCCTCGCGAGCGGCGATTTCGTCGGCGGTGTCCAGGGATTGTTCGAACTGGAGCACTTCTTCCAGGGTTTCTTCCTCGGTGGTTTCGGGCGCCGGCGCGGGGGCCGGCGGCTCTCCGGTCAGCACCACCGTTTCCTGGTCGGTCTCTTCCTCGTCCGCGCGGTTGCCCTCTGGTGTGGCGTCGGCCTCCTCGGTTGCCGGCGTGGATGTCCGGTCCGGCTGCGCGGCCGGTTCGGGCGTTTGTTCGTTCGAGGCCGTGTCGCCGCCCAGGCCCACCAGCTTGGCCAGACGCGGCGGCACGTCGGGCACGTACTCGGCCAGGCTGCGTTCGCTGTGGGAAATGTAGTACCAGCCGCCATAGGCCAGCAGCAGCAACGCCACCGCCAGCAGCACCAGGCCCAGGCCGGGCAGGCGGCCTTCCGTATTGGGCTCGGGCATTACCATGTTGCCCTTGTGGGGCGGATTGTGCACCTCTTCCTTGAAGCGGCGCACCGTTTCTTCCTCGTCCAGGCCCAGATATTTGGCGTAGGAGCGGACGAATCCGATGGCGTAGGGAACGCCCGGCAGGTCCTCCAGCCGGTGGCGTTCCAGGGCTTCAAGCTGAGAAGGACGGATGCGCAGGTCCTGCGACACCTGATCCAGGTCAAGATTGGCCCGGCGACGGGCCGCTTTCAGCAGGGCCCCCACACGGGCATTGGCCTGGGGGGATCCGGCATCGCTGTGGTCGGACTGGGGCGCCACGGATAGAGTGTCCTTGTACGGGTGAACAACGGCAAAAAGGCTTGAGGCCATGCGAGGGGGGCAGTCACGCCTGCCCGCGCATACTTAGCAAATCCCGGGGTGGTCCGGCAACACGAACAACCCGTGCGTCTGACACCGGGCTTCCATGAGGCGGATCACCCCCAGACTTCCACCACCACCAGCAAGGCCAGCAGCAGCACCACGATCCACAACAGGCGGGTCATGCCAACTTCCCGGCGGCGTCCGTCCTCGGTCAGGGCGCGGACGGTCTGAGGCTCCAGGCGCAGGCCGTCGCGGCGGATCATTTCCGCCGCTTTCTGGGCATTGGCGGCCAGTTCGGGGAAATGGGCCAGCCCCTCCGCCACCTGCTGGACACCGTCCCGCAACCGGGCCTCGGGCCCCAGGTGGGTTCGCATCCAACGTTCGATCAGCGGCCGGGCCAGCATCCACATGTTCACGTCGGGCTTGAGCAACCGTCCCACGCCCTCGGTCACCAGCATGCTTTTTTGCAGCAGCAGCAGGTGGGGCTGGGTTTCCATGCCGAAGGTCTCGGTGACCTGGAACAGATGGCCCAGCAGCCGCGCCACGGAAATCTCCGCCAGGGGCCGGCCCATGATGGGCTCGGCAATGGAACGGCACGCCTGAGTGAACATCTCCACCGACTGGTCGGCGGGCACCAGACCGGCGCGGAAATGCACCTCCGCCACCGTGCGGTAGTCACGATTGAGGAACGCTAGCAGCATTTCGCCCAGATAGCGACGGTTGCGACGCTCCAGGCGACCGGTGATACCGAAGTCCACCGCCACCAGGGTGCCGTCGTCTTCCACGAACATGTTGCCAGGGTGCAGGTCGGCGTGGAAGAAGCCGTCGCGGAACACCATGTTGAAGAAGACTTCCGCCGCCACCTGCACCAGCCGGTCGGGATCGTGGCCGTGGGCGCGCAGGGTTTCCGGCTCGTCGATGGGCAGGCCCTGGATTCGCTCCAGGGTCAACACCCGCTGCCCCGTGCGCAGCCAGTCCACGCGGGGCACGCGGAAATCGGTGTCCTCGGCGAAATTGTCGCCCATTTCCTCGCAGGCGGCGGCCTCGAATCGCAGGTCCAGTTCCATGGTGACGGAGCGATCAATGGTGGCCACCGTCTCCATGGGCCGCAGGCGGCGCCAGGCGGGATTGAGGGTCTCGATCCACCGTGCCAGCCAGTAGGCGAGGTTGAGATCGCGGCGGATGGTGGCTTCCACCTCTGGCCGCAACACCTTCACCGCCACCGGTTCGCCCTCCAGGGTTTCGGCGAAGTGCACCTGGGCGATGGAGGCGGCGGCCACCGCCGTGTCGTCGAAGCTGCGGAAGATCTGGTCCAGGGGTTGGCCCAGGGATTCTTCCACCGTGGCCCGAGCCACCGTCCCGGGCACGGGGGGCAGGCGGTCCTGAAGCCCGGTGAGATCCTCGGCCACGTCGTCACCCACCAGATCGGGGCGGATGGACAGGGCCTGTCCGAACTTGATGAAGGAGGGGCCCAGCTCGATGAGGGCGGTGGCCAGCCGCTGGCCGGGGCGACCGGGTACGTTGCGCCGGGCGGCCAACCGCGCCACCCACGCCACCTGCCGGGCCACCGGCAATTCCTCCATCAGGAACAGCGCATCGTGCCGGGCCAGTGTCCGGCCAATGGTCAACAACCGCAGCAGGTGGCGCACCATCAACGGGGCCTCACGTCAAGAAAGCACATGGAAAACCAGCGGCAGAGGGGACTCGGGGGCAGGGGGGAACCCGGGGCACGGCGCTGCCCTCACATGCGCCA
>CAZHRQ010000105.1:0-9529 GCA_964535075.1 uncultured Rhodobacterales bacterium
GCGTCTCGGGCGCTGGCGGCGGTGGACTGGTGGGCTCCAGCACGTCCACCACCACCTTGGGCCCGCTGAGCAGGTCGCGGATGCTGGCCCCCGGCGCCACGTCCAGGGTGACCACGCGCCGCCCCTGCTCCGTGGTCTCGCTGGCCCCGGTGATGAAGGGGGGCGGGGTGCGTTGCAACCGTCCCAACTGCACCGGATTGCCCCGATCAAAGGTGATGCGCACCCGGTTACCTTGACGGTCGATGGAATAGCGGGTGTTGCGGCGCCAGTCGAACACCACCCGGGAATAGCCCTGGTGAATGCCCGTGCGCACCGCAACCGGCGGGCCGGTGGGGACCTGAGGCGTGGCCGGGGGGGCGTCGGCGGTGTTGCTGTCGGCGGGAGTGGCCGCCGGGGGATCCGGGGTCTCGGCGGTGGTGCCCTGGGCCTCGGGCGGGATGTCGTCGCGGCCGTCCTGGCGCAGGTCGATGACCACGCTGGGGCCCAGGGTGAAGGCCTTGATGCCGAAATCCCCCTTCAGCGCCAGGTCCACGGTATTGCCATCGGTGATTTGGGCGCGGCTCACATAGGGGGTGAGCTGGGCCATCACCGGGCGCAGACTGGCTTCGATGGGGCGGCCGAACACGATGCGCACCGTGTTGCCGGTGCGGTTGATGCGGTAGGTGACGGGCGTGTCCCAGGCGAACACCATCCGGCCATAGTCGGCGTGGCGGCCGGCCCGCACCTGCACCGGGTCGGCCCAGGCCGTCAGCGGCCCCAGCATCACCAGCAGCACGGCCAGAATCGTACCCCGCCACGGCATTAGCGTTGCTCCTGGCCGGTGGCGAGAATCAACACGTCCACCCGGCGTTCGCTGGCGTTGCGCATGTCTTCCGGCAGGGCCTCGTCGGGGATGCGCACGCTTTCGTTGTCGCCTAGCCCCAGGGTGGTGACAGGGTGACCGTAGCCCGCATCCCGCAGGCCGTTGGCCACCACGTTGGCCCGGGTCAGGGAGAGGGGCCAGGCGTTGGCCCCGTCGCCGACCCCGGCGTGGCCCTCGATCACCACGCCGTTGCGCATGGTGCTCAGCACGCCGCCCAGCACGAACAGGGCCTGACGCACCCGGTCGGAGGCCACGGCACTGCCCGCCGGGAACACCAGATCGCCGGGCAGGGAAATCAGGATCCAGTCCTCAGCGCGGATCAGGCGGCTGCGGCTGAGCAGAGGGTCTTCCTCCATCTTGTTTTCCAGCACCGCCGCCAGATAGCTCAGGTCCACCACCCGGTCCTCGAACACCGCGCCGATGTTGTACTGGGCCGATTGGGCGGTGAAGCTCTCCACCCGCGTGGGGTCCAGGCGACGGGACAGGGTCTGCACCAGTTGCTCCCATTGCGACTGCTTGACACTGGACATGGAGAACAACAGCACGAAAAAGGTCAACATCAGCGACACAAGGTCGGCGAAGGTGAGCATCCACGCCGCGGCGCCCCCCTTTTTCTTTTTTTTCGGCTCGTCGTCATCCATGGCCTAGAGCCTATCGCAGTTAATGGGACCCGATTCTCGGGTCCCATTGACCGCGTGAATCGGCTCTATCTATTTGATCTAGAGCGGATTCACGCACCCAATCCGGTTCACAGAGTGAACCCGACTGGGTGCGATCCGCTCTAGTTCCCCCCAAGGCCGGGCAGAAGCCCGCCCGAGCGGTTGCCGGTGGGCGCGGGCGCGGCCTCCGTGGGCTCCAGCGGGATCTCCGTGGCAGTATCCACCTGGGTCCGGAAATAAAAGGTTAGCGTGTTCGGCGGCTCCGGCCCCAGGCCCACGGCCAGCTTGCCCGGCGGCATGCCGTGCTGCTCCAGCACCCGGGCCAGGGCAGTGGCGCGGCGGATGGCGAGGGTGGGCGTGACCGGCAGCGGGGCATCGGGACCGGGAAGGCCGAAAATGGCCTCCATATCATAGCTGTAGCCCGGGGGCTCCGCCGCCAGGGAGGCCACCATGCGTTGCAGCATCGGCATGCGGCCGGGACGCAGCGTGGTGTCGTCATACTGGAACAGGCTGTCGGGGTGGAAGCTCACCGCCAGCACCTGGCCGGGCTGGACCAGTTCGATCTGTACCGCCTGGATGGCCGTTTCGAACAGGCGGGTGATCTCGGCAATGAACTCCTGGGTGGCCAGCACCTGACCGGCCTGGGAGGTGAAGGTCTGGTCCGAGGGCCGCACCAGAATGGAATTGAAGGTGCGGGATAGGCTGTTGGTGGCCGCTTCCGTCTTGGCCTCTTCCAGGGTGGAGATGGCGTTGAGCACAATGAAAAAGGCCAGCAGAATCAGATACAGGGACAGAAAAAGCGCCGTGGACGGGTCGTTCTTGACCGGTTTTTCCGGGGCGTCATCGTCGTCCATGGTGATCCGCCTCGCAGCCTGTTGTCGTCAGCCCGGAATCCGCGCGTGGGCCGCCGACGGCGGCCCCGGTCGCGCGCAACCTTTCTGGTTCGACGCACCATGAGAAATGCCCCAGTGCACCGGCACACCAACGTTCTGCTCTGTTGCGCGCCGGTTATAATACTTAAGTTTTGCCCGCCAACCAAGGGGGGATCGGCAGGCGAGAGCCTATCGCGGTCAATGGGAACCCATTCTCGGGTCCCCATTGACCGCGATCCGCTCTCGCCGCGACGCCCCTGCGAACACACAACCATCCCCGACGATGGCGCCGGGGATGGCTGGGATCAGCGGTGCGCGGAAGGACGGAGGATCAGAATTCGCCCAGCACGCTCACCATTTTGCCCTTCAGGGTTTCGGCATTGAAAGGCTTCACGATGTAGTTGGACACGCCCGCTTCCTTGGCGGCGATCACGTTTTCCGACTTGCTCTCGGCCGTGACCATGATGAAGGGCGTTTTTTTGATCTTTTCGTCGGCGCGTACCTCGCGCAGCAACTGGATCCCGGTCATGGGCTCCATGTTCCAGTCGGAGATCACCAGACCGAAGGTGCCCTCGCGCAGCATCTTGAGCGCCTGGGTTCCGTCGGTGGCTTCTTCGACGTTGGGAAAGCCGAGTTGCTTGAGCAGGTTGCGGATGATGCGCAGCATGGTCTTGTAATCATCCACAACCAGAACGTTCATGTTCAAATCGACAGCCATCAATCACTCCGTCATCTGGTCCGGCTTCCAGCGCTGAATCCTAACACCGTCGGGGGATAGGGGTCCGGCCCGAAAGGGGGCAGGAGGGTCCCGGCGGCAATCGACTTTCCAGCTACAGTTAACGGCGGCATCTGCCGTGGTGCAAGCATTTTCGCCCCCCCCCCGCCGACGAATGGCCGGCGGGGGGCAGGGGGCTGGCCCTGGTCAGCCGTTATCCTCCTCCGTGGGGATGGGGAGGGTCCGGCGGGTCGCCAGTTCCTGGGTGACGTCCTCGGCCCGCTTGGGGTCCATTTCCGCCATGATGGCGGCGGCGGCCTGCTCGCGCATGTTGCCCACCACCCCCAGCAGCACCGGCATGTCGAGCTGGTTGAAAATGCGGGCCGCATCCTTGGGCTTCATGTTCTCGTAGATCTTGACAAGCTTCTCCATTTCCTTCTTTTCCTGCTTGTCATAATCCTTGAGCAGCTTATCAATGGTGGTTTTCAGCTCTTTTAGTTCCGCCACCTTTTGGTCGATTCGCTGTTCCGCCGCTTCCAGCAGGCCTTCCCGCATTTCCAGTTCGCTGGCGCGCTTGTCCAGTTCCTCGCGCCGCACGGTCAGGCTTTGCAGCAGGTTGATTTCCGACTGGGTAAAGATGTTGGGGTCGCTGCTGCCCGGGGGAGGGACCTCCGGCCCGGCCAGTTCCATGGCCCGGCCCTGGGTGTCGCCGCCCCCGTTGTCTTCGCCGGCATTGGCATTGGCGCCGCCCGCGGGTCCCGCCTGGGGCTGGGGCGCGGCCTGCTGGGCCTGGAGTTCCGTGGCCACGCTCACGGGGGGGTTCAGGCGCCCGTCATCATCCGTGAAGCCCTCCCACAGGTCGCCGAGCTTGAAGGACAACAACAGCGCTGCGGCAAAGATCATCACCGGCAACAGGCGCATGGACGTAAACATGGGATCCTCCTGAACGTCATCCCGGAGCAGGGGTTAGCACGCTATCATCATAACATGGCGCGAGGTTGGGGGCGATGCCAGCACCGGGGACGCCGTTTTCGGCACACCCCACCGGGGCGTCGTCTTCCTCCAAAGTTAGAGCGGATCGCCCCCAATCCGGTTCACGATGTGAACCGGATTGGGGGCGTGACTCCGCTCTAAAACAAATAGATAGAGCCGATTCACGCGGTCAATGGGACCCAAGAATCGGGTCCCATTGACCGCGATAGGCTCTAGCGCGAGGATTGCAGGGCGCGCAGCAGTTCCTGCTCCGTGGCACTGCGTTCGCCCAGTTCCTCGGACTTGTAGGGGGCCTGATCGCCGTCCTCCGTTTCCGGCCGCAAGCGGTCGGCGAGGCTGCTGGGCCGTCGGGGGGGCCGTCGGGGTTCCTCCGTCCCGGCATCGCGGGCGGCGGAGTCGCGGGACACGGCCTCTCGCGGCGCGGGCTCGGGAGAGTCGTTCCGGCCGGCCTCGTCGGCGGCTTCCCGCACCAGACGGGACAGCATGCTGGAGGTGGCCCCGCTCTCTGGATCCTCGGCCGCGGCCAGGATTTCCCGTGCCGCCGCGGCGGGACTGCCGGGACGGCCACCCCCCGGCAGTGCCGGAGGCGACTCCGTTTCGCTGTTCGCGGGGGGCGCCGGTTCGGGGGGCGGGGTGTAGCCATCCATGGCCCGAGCGGTGCGCACACCCGCTTCCAGGCGGTTGGCGATGTTGTCTCCCCGCTCCACCATGTAGGCCAGATCGTCCCGGACCGCCTGGGCCCGTTCCAACTGCTCCTGTAGGGACCGCCCCGTTTCGACGGAGGTCTTGCGCAGGCGTTGCACCCCGGTATCCGCCCGCGCCATGGCCTCGTTGAAAGTGGCGATGAGCTTGATGAGTTCTTCTTTATTGTGTCGCAATTGGCTGAGCTTGCGATTAAGCACCACCGCATAGGCGATGGTGGCCACCAACAGCACGGCCACGACGGCATCCACAACGAGCGCCCAAGGCACCGTCTTTCCCTCCCCGAAGCACCGGCACGGCCGCCGGTCAGGATTTCTCCTTGGTGATCCGACTCTCCACCTTGACCGCGATATTGGCGCCCTTGCGGCCCATGCGACCGGAGAACATTTCCACGTCGCCGCAGCGCAGGGTGACCTTGGAGTCCGGCGTGGCGTTCAGGGGCAGGAAGGAGCCGCGCTGCATTTTCAGCACATTGCGCAGCATCATGGGCTGTTCGTCCAGCACCGCTTCCAGTTCCACCTCGGTCAGCCACAATTCCTCGGCCAAGTGGGTTTCCCAGATGGAGTCCCGGCCGAACTTTTCCCCCATGAACATTTGCAGGAGCAACTCCCGCACCGGTTCCAGGGTGGCGTAGGGCAACAGCAGTTCCAGACGTCCGCCCCGATCCTCCATGTCGATTCGCAGCTTGGCCACGATGGCGGCGTTGGAGGGTCGAGAGATGGTGGCGAAACGCGGGTTGGTTTCCAGTCGGTCGAACCGGAACGTCACCGGGCTCAAGGGATCGAAGGCCGCCGACAGGTCCGACAGCACCACGTGGATCATGCCCTCCACCAGATTGCGTTCGATGGTGGTGTAGGGGCGTCCCTCGATGCGCATGGCCGCCGTGCCGCGCCGTCCGCCCAGCAGCACGTCCACGATGGAGTAGATCAGCGGGCTGTCGATGGTCAAAAGCCCGAAGTTGTCCCATTCCTCCGCCTTGAACACCGCCAGCATGGCCGGCAGGGGAATGGAGTTCAGATAGTCGCCGAATCGCAGGGACAGGATGTTGTCCAGCGAGACTTCCACGTTGTCGGAGGTGAAGTTCCGCAAGCTGGTGGACATCATGCGCACCAGGCGGTCGAACACCACCTCCAGCATGGGCAGCCGCTCGTAGGAGACGAGCGTGCTGTTGAGAATGGCCTGGATGCCCGACCGTTCGCCTTCCTGCTCGGCGTCATCGTCGAAACCAAGCAGGCTGTCGATTTCATCCTGGTTCAGGACCCGGGTGGATTCGCGCCCGGCGAGGTTGGACACCATGTCCTCGTCGTCGTCGTCACCGCCGCCGAGCATGGCCTCCCACTCGGCGGCCATGGCGTCCTGGTCGCCGGAATCCTCGTCGCCACCGTCTTCGCCCTCCAGGGCGGCGGCCCACTGGGCGGCCAGTGCGTCGTCCGGATCGTCGCCTTGATCAGCCATCTGCGGCCTCCGGTTGCCGCGGATCCGCCGCGGCGTGCGTGCTCAACCAAAGCCCGGGGTGGCCTACTGCACCAGCATTTCCTGGAACAGCACGTCGCGCACCCGGGCCGGGCGTGCCGCCTCGTTCACGCGACGAAGAAGTTCCTCGCGCAGGCGGTACATGCCGGCGGCCCCTTGCAGGTCCTCCACCCGTAACTCCCGCAGGTAAACCTGGAAGTTGTCCTTTACCCGGGGTATCACCGATTCCAGCCGGGGGATATCCTCCTGGCTGACCAGCTCCAGGCTGACGCGGATCTTCAGGAATTCCTGCTTGCGGCTGGCGGCATTCAGGTTCACCACCATTTCCGGCATGTCATAGAAGACGGCCTCGCCCACCGCTGCGGCTCCCCCCGTGGGGGGCGGCGTGCCGCCGTCCGTTTCTTCGGTCACCTTGTCGCCGGTGATCATTTTCACCAGCGGGTCCAGCAGCCCGGTGAAATAGGCGCCGCCGGCCAGCCCCACGATCACCAAGGCGATGATCAGCATCAGCAGCACCATGCGCCGCCCACCGCCACCGCCGCCTTCGCTCTCACCGGAGACCTCCAGATCCTCTTCCGCCTGGATGGCGTCTTCGTCGTTCTCGGCCACGGGCCTCCTCCGGGCTGGGGGCCGGCCCCGCGCACGCGGTCCGGCGTTCCGTCTTCCTTCTCTTATGCCACACTATCGGCGGTGGCGTTAAGGACTCGTTGAAGGCCGGCATGGTTTGCTGAGGGCGTCGTAAGGGGCTTGCCCCTCCGGTCGGCAAAGCTTGCCGGGCCTCCGGGGCCCGGCCGGGCGCGGCGGCGCGGGACTCGGCGGCGTGACGTTTGGCACGGTTCGTGCTTACCTTTGTTCGAGCTTATGGTTGTTCGAGCTTATGGTTTGGGCGTGAACGTCAGGACCGGCCGGCAGGGTCGGCCACAGGGAACGGAGAACAGGGCCATGGACAACACGTCATACATCGCGGTCTCCCGGGCCACCGGGTTGTTCCGGCAGATGGAGACCGTGGCCAACAACCTGGCCAACATGAATACGTCCGGCTACAAGGCCGACCACATGATGTTCCGGGACTTCATCGTGAAGGCCCCTGGCGGCGAAAGCCCGTGGCGGGAACGGCTGGCCTATGTGCAGGACGTGGCCGAATGGCGCGATACCTCGCAGGGACCTGTGACCATGACCCAGAATCCCCTGGATCTGGCCCTGGATGCCGAGGGGTATTTCGTGGTGGAAACCCCGCAGGGTGAGCGCTACACCCGGGACGGCCGGTTTGCCCTGGACAGCACCGGACAACTGGTGACCCAGGAAGGGCATCCCGTGCTGGCCGATGGCGGCCAACCGGTGATCTTTGCCCCCGACGAGACCAACATCACCGTGGCCGGCGACGGCACCATTTCCACCGACAACGGCACCGTGGCCCAGTTGCAGGTGGTGCGGTTCGAGAATCCCCAGGCCATGCAGAAGGTGGGCGACAACCTGCTGACCGCCGACCCGGGGCAGCAGCCGGAATTGGTGATCACCCCCCGGATTACCCAGGGGGCCGTGGAAGGCTCCAATGTTCAGCCGGTGCTCGAAATCAACCGCATGATCGAGACTCAGCGGTCCTATGACATGGTGAATGGCTTGATGGACAAGGAACAGAAACGGCAGTCCAACGTCATGACCGTGGCCGCCCCGCTGCAAAACACCTGACATCGCCCGCCGGGCGGCGGCCTGATGCCGCCACGGACAGGAACCCAAGGAGGATCCGGTTATGGCCTTCACATCGCTCGATATCGGCGCCACGGGTATGCTGGCGCAGCAGACCAACGTGGAAGTGATTTCCAACAACATCGCCAACATGAACACCACCGCCTATGCCCGGCGGCGGGCCGAGTTCAGCGATCTGTTGTACCAGGACCTGCGGCGGGTGGGCGCCACCTCCTCCGATGCCGGCACCATCGTGCCCGCCGGGGTGCAGGTGGGCCTGGGCGTCCGGACCCAGGCGGTGTACCGCATCGCCGAACAGGGCAGCCTCATGTCCACGGAGAATCCCCTGGACTTGGCCATCGAGGGCAAGGGGTACTTCCAGATCCAGTTGCCCAACGGCGACACCGCTTATACCCGGGACGGCGCCTTCCAGCTCAGTCCCGAAGGCGAGATCGTCACCCACGAAGGCTACACCCTGTTGCCCGGCATGACCGTGCCCGACAATGCCGTGGGCGTGACCGTGAACCGCAGCGGCGAGGTGCTGGTGGCCCTGGAAGGGCAGGTGGTGCCGCAGAACGTGGGTCAGATCCAACTGGCCATGTTCCCCAACGAGGCGGGACTGGATGCCCAGGGGGAGAACCTCTATCTTGAGACTCCGGCCTCCGGCACGCCCACCGTGGGCACGCCCGGCGTGGACAGCCTGGGGGATCTGTTGCAGGGCTTCCTGGAAACCAGCAACGTCAACGTGGTTTCGGAAATCACCAATCTCATCAACGCCCAACGGGCCTATGAGATGAATTCCAAGGTGATCCAGACGTCCGACCAGATGCTGGGCACCCTGACACAGATCCGCTGATCGGCGCCGCCGGTCCCGGAGGCGCAGCAGCGCAGGGAGAGGAGTCGTGGGGAGTGTGTCCGATGGTGGCGGCGGCCCGGGAAACCGGGTGGCTTGGCGGGTCCGTCTCGGGCGGCAGGCAGTTTTTGCCCTGTTGCTGGGGCTGGCGGGCGGTGCGGCAGATTCTGCCGCCCAACAGGACGGGGGGTATTATCCGTCTCCCGGCGTGTCTTCCGCCCTGCCCGGCGGGGGGACCGGTCGCCAGGATCCCGCCGACTCGGATCCGGGTTGGGACCCGGCCCGGGACGTGGCGCCCTTCAGTCGTGAGTCGCACCCGGGGGGCGAGGCGGTGCGCGATCCCGGCGGCCGCGAGCCGGTGATGGCCCGACGCGAGGTGCTGGTGCGAGACGACGTGATCCGTCTGGGCGATATTTTCGCCAACGTGGGCATGGCCGCCGACACGGTGGTGGCCCAGGCGCCGGCGCCCGGCCGGCGGCTGGTGTTCGATGGCCGGTGGTTGCAGGGATTGGCCCGAAAATACGGGTTGAACTGGCAGCCCCAGGGCGCCACCCGACGGGTGGTGGTGCGCCGGGCCAGCCGCACCGTGGGGCTGGATGAAGTGCGGACGGCGGTGCGCGAGGCGTTGCGCCGGGAGTCCATTCCCGAACCGTTCCAGGTGGATCTGACCACCCGCTCCCTGTCCATGGAAGTTCCCGCGGAAAGCGTGGCCGC
>CAZHRQ010000106.1:0-9327 GCA_964535075.1 uncultured Rhodobacterales bacterium
AGCCCAGGCCCCAGGCGCCCAGGGTCGGGCTTTCCCAGTCATCCTCCACGAAGCGGATGTCGTGGCAGGCGGGGTCGATGCCCAGGGCGCGCAGGGAGTCCAGATAGAGATCCTGCGCATTTTCGGGGCTGGGTTTGATGAGCACCTGGAACTGGTAATAGTGCTGCAGCCGGTTGGGGTTTTCGCCATAGCGGCCGTCGGTGGGGCGGCGGCTGGGCTGCACATAGGCGGCGCGCCAGCGGTCGGGCCCCAGGGCGCGCAGGGTGGTGGCGGGGTGAAAGGTGCCGGCCCCCACCTCCATGTCGTAGGGTTGCAGCAGCACACAGCCCTGGTCCGCCCAATAGCGTTGCAGGGTGAGAATCATGGACTGAAAACCGGGGAGGGGCCGTTCAACCGCCATTGCGCATAAGTTCCCGCCTTGGAGCACGCCAGACCGCCCGCCGGGCCCACGGCCCGAAAGAACGGATGCCGAGGCTAGACCGGGGGCGGGGGCGGGTCAATGCGGGAGGGCCGTTTCCTTGTCGGCAGGGGCGGCCGTGGTATGCTGGAGGAAGCATCACGGGAGGCCGGGCATGGGTCTGTTTGCGTTCGATACCCACAAGGCGGTCAAGCAGCTCAAGGGCGCTGGATTCAGCGACGACCAAGCGGAGGCGGTGACCACCCTGTTCTGGGATACCCGCGCCCTGGAACTGGAAAATCTCGCCAGTCGAGAGGACCTGGAGTCGCTCCGGAGCGAGATGGTTACCAAGGATGATCTGGGGACCATGGAAGTCCGCCTGCGCGAGGAAATGGGGGCCGTGGAAGTCCGCCTGCGCGAGGAAATGGGAACCATGGAAGTCCGCCTGCGCGAGGAAATGGGAACCGTGGAAGGCCGCCTGCGCGAGGAAATGGGAACCGTGGAGGGCCGCCTGCGCAAGGACATGGCCACCAAGGAAGATCTCGCCAACATGAAGGTGGACTTGATCAAGTGGCTGGTGCCGCTGGTCCTGACCCAGACTCTGGCCACCGTGGGTCTGACCGTGGGTTTGCTCAAAATACTGGGCTGAGCGCGTGGTCAGAACGGTGGCCGGGCCATGCAGGCGGGCCGCCGTTCTGGTCTGAGACGCGGATTAGGTCTGCTCTTCCGGTTCGTCCAGTTCCTCGACGCCCTCGGCGCGGGCCAGGGTTTTGGCCAGCTCGAACACCTTGCGCCGCACGGACGGGTCGCTGATGCCATAGTAGGCCCGCACCAGTTCCAGGGTTTCCCGACGGTTCATGGGGTCGGTTTCATAGGCCAGGGGTTCCTCGGCCTCGCCCACGCCCCGGGCCTGGGCCGCCGGGCTGCGGGTGGCCACTTCGTCAGGAATATCATCGAAAAAGAAGGACACGGGCACGTCCAGCACCCGGGCCAGATCGTACAGGCGGCTGGCGCCGATGCGGTTGGCGCCGCGTTCGTACTTCTGCACCTGCTGGAAGGTCAGGCCGATGGCTTCCCCCAGCTTTTCCTGGCTCAGCCCCTTCAGGGTGCGGCGCAGGCGCACGCGGTTGCCCACATGCACGTCGATGGGATTGGGGTCACCAGTGGCCGTCCGGCCGCGGCGGTGCGGACGGAAAGGCGTTTCGGGCGTTTCAGACATGGACAGTGTTCTCCTTGCAAAAAAGGACGTGCCCTCGGGCAACCGCGCAGGCCTGGGGGGGGACGTCCGGATCAATCAGGCCGTCTCCCGCCCCGGGCCGTCTCCCGCCCCGGGAAGGACGCAGGAGACACTTCTCCCGTCAGGCGGCCAAATTTCCAGCCTTACGCGAAACTTAAGCACACTATTGTAAAACGTCAAGACCCTTGCCGGCCTGAAAGGGGTAGAAAAGGTTTTATATGAAGGTATACTAGGGATAAAGTGCGTCTTATCCTATTGTTTTGACACGTTATTTGAGGGGGGCGTGGTGTTCGTAAAACGGGGGCCCGTCTTCCTCCGGCGACGGCCCCCTGCTCGGTCCTGTGGGCGGTTTGATACCGGGAGCAGGCTGGTCCAAGGGATCACAGCGTCCACACCGGGTCCTTCAGCCGGGCCACGAAGGCCGCGTGGCGTGCCAGTTCGGCGGCGGTGGGGGTGTGGGGCCGTGGGCGACGGGTCGGGCGGGGCGCGGGGCCTTCCGTCGGGCCGGCCGTCGCGGCCGGGGTGGGGTCCAGCCCCAGCCCGATCTGACGACCGCCGCACAGTTCCACATACACCTCGGCCAGCAGTTCCGCATCCAACAGGGCGCCGTGTTTCTCGCGGGTGCTGTTGTCCACGTTGAAGCGCCGGCACAGGGCGTCCAGGGTCGCCTGCGCCCCGGGAAAGCGGCTGCGGGCTAGCGCCAGGGTGTCCACCACCGGGTTGTCCAGGGCGGGGAAGCCCAGACGGGCCAGTTCCGCGTTCAGGAACCCCATGTCAAAAGCCGCATTGTGGATCACCAGCGGGGCGTCGCCCACGAAGGCCAGGAAGTCCGCCACCACCTCGGCGAAGCGGGGCTTGTCGGCCAGGAAGGCATCGGTCAGGCCGTGCACCTCCGTCGCCGCCGCCGGCATGGGGCATTCTGGGTTGATATAGCGGTGGAAGGGTTCGCCGGTGGCCACCAGACTGTCCAGCGCCACGGCCCCGATTTCCACCACCCGGTCGCCGTCCCGGGCCCGCAGGCCGGTGGTTTCCGTGTCCAGGATGATGCAGCGTCCTTCGGTCATGCCGTGAATTCCCTGTGGCGCCCCCTTGACGCGGGCGCCGGGGCGGGGTCCTCTACCGCCTGCGCGTGTTCCACGCCAAGCGCTGTCAGGTTACCACGGGAGAGTCCACCCATGCGAGCCCACGTCCTTCTGGCCACCGCCGCCGTCCTGCTGACGGCCGGCTGCCAGGGTTCCCCTTCCACCACCGGTCGCGCCGGCGCCACCACCGATACCGAACTGCTGGCCCGGGGCGCCCGCGTCTATCACGCATACTGCGCCGCCTGCCACGGCGATTCCGGCCACGGCGAGGGCTGGGAGCATGTGAACCTGAAGGTCACGCCCCCCGACCTGTCGCTGATGCGCATCGCCAGCGATCCCACCACCGTGGCCCACCTGGTGCAGCACGCCCAGACCACCGCGCCCATCACCGGCGTGCCCGTGAAGCCGGGGGTGCTGGAGGAATTCGACATCCGCGCCGTCATCGCCTATCTGGACGCCGGCATGACCGTGGCGCCCGCCAACGATCTTATGCCCTAGAGCGGATCGCCCCCAATCGGGTTCACAGCGTGAACCGGATTGGGGGCGTGACTCCGCTCTAAAACAAATGGATAGAGCCGATTCACGCGGTCCATGGGCCCCGAAAATGGGTCCCATGGACCGCGATAGGCTCTAGAGCGGATCGCCCCCAATCGGGTTCACGCGGTCCATGGGCCCCGAGAATGGGGTCCCATGGACCGCTACAGCCTAGAGCGCTGGGTGAATCGGCGCGCCGCCGTTCCTTCTTTCGAGGGAGGGGGCATTGCGTCCGTCACCCGGGCGTGGTTCAATCGGAACCGTGACGCCATGGGCCGACAGCTACCGTCCTGATTTGCTATGGGAGATCGCCATGACCTTTCATGAGGCGTTGTATTTCGGTCTGGGTGCGGTGGGGATCGCCGTTCTCATCACCCTGGGCCTGGCCGGGTTTCTGATCCGGCAGTCCATGAAAAAGCACGGGGACAAGTGATCCCCGGTACCGGCGGCGGGTCCACGCCGCCGGTGTTCGTTTCCTGTTCCCCACACTGTGTGATAAACCGGCACCGGGGCGGCCCAGGATCCCCCGGGAAGCCCCGGCGCCTGTTGCCTTCCAACAGGGCCGATGGCGCAATAGAGCGGATCGTGGTCAATCGGGGTCACCATGTGAACCGGATTGGGTGCGTGACTCCGCTCTAAAACAAATAGATAGGGCCGATTTTGTTTTTTTTCAGCCCCGGCGGCAGGGCCGCCAGGTACGGAACAGGTCAGGGGCGGAACACGCCCCCCGGGCGCGAAGGAGGGATTGAGGTATGCGTGTGGTGAAACTCCTGGGGGCGTCGGCCCTGGCGTTGACGGTGGCCGCCTGCGGCAGCGTCGATCGCCTGAATAAGCTGGCGGCCCTGGATATCACGGGGACCACCTTCAACGACTATCTGGCCCGCAACTATCTGGATCTGGCCAAATGGGAGGTGGAGCAATACGACTGGATCGACCAGCGTATTTTCGCCACCAAGGGCCTGGCCGCCGCCGAGGGCAAGACCCCGCTGCCGGAAAACCCGCAAGCCTGGAGCCTGGGGCCCAAGGCGCAGCGGGTGGCCCTGGATGCCCGCCAGGCGCTCATCACCCTGCTGGATGACGGCGCCCGCCAGCGGGAGCCGGAAATCGCCGCCTACACCCAGGTTAAGTACGATTGCTGGGTGGAGCAGATGGAAGAGGCCATCCAGCCCAAGCACATCAGCGCCTGCGAAAGCCAGTTTTTTGAAGGGCTGGAGGAGCTGCGGGGCACCGTGGCGCCGGCGCGCCTGATGGTGTTCTTCGACTACGACAGCACCCGCCTGGGCGCCACCGCCGAGGCCGTGGTGGGCGACGTGGCTCAGATCGTGCGCCAACGGCCCTATACCCGCATCGTGTTGACCGGTCACGCGGACCGGGTGGGCTCCAATTCCTACAACCTGCGCTTGTCAAAGCGGCGGGCGGACGCGGTGAAGCGGGCGCTGGCCCGGGCCGGGGTGGCGCGCGATACCATCATGGTGCAGGCCATTGGCGAATCGGAGCCCCTGGTGCCCACGCCCGATGGGGTGCCCGAGCCGCAGAACCGTCGCGTGGATATTGCCATCCAGTAACGCCTTGCCGGCGGGGCGCCTTCGGGCGCCCCGCCACCGCACAAAAAGCCCCCGCCCGGGATGCCGGCGCGGGGGCTTTTTGCGGACCATATGGGAGAGAGCGGGTCGGGATCGCCCTCGGCGTTCATGATCAGACGAAACAGAACAGAAAAAGGGGCGGCCGAGGCCGCCCCTTCCCGGATTTGCGAACGCGGGATCCGCTGAATTAGAAGCTCAGCTTCAGACCGGAGGTCAGGCCCCAGTTTTTGGTGGAGGAGCCCAGTTCTTCGTCGTTCTCGGCGTGCCACAGGGAGGCCACCAAGTCGATGCCCGGGCCCAGGGCGTAGCCGCCCGCCAGGGCATAGTACTTGATTTCGTCCTTGGTGGCGGTGTCGTTGTCGTCGGCACCGGCAGCAGCCTGCTTCACGTGGGTGAAGGTGGCGCTGTAGGGGCCACCGCTCCAGCCCACACCAGCGTCCCACACGTAGCCATCGTTGGCGCCGGCACCGGCGACCAGGGCACCACCGTTATCCACCATCATGTAGGAACCACCGACGGTGAAGCCGCCAAAGCCGGCGTTCATGCCGTAACGGAACTGGTTCATGCCGTTGGCGGTCCGGGTCGCCTGGGTGTTGCCATTCCCCACGGCGTTCACCATGGCGGCGTCGGCGTTCAGGTCAAAGCCACCGAAGGAGCCGTTCCAGGCCACACCGGATTCCAGTTGGTTGCTGGTGCCAGTAGCCGCAGCCTTTTGGGCGGCCAGGGCGCCGCCGGGGTTCGGCTTGAAGCCGATGAAGGTCTGGAAGCCGAAGATGGCCGGGGACAGGTACGCCACGGTGGCATCGTCAGCCGACCAGGTGGTGTCATGGCCAATGTTGCTGAAGGAGGGCGCTACGCCGTTGTTGGTGATGGTGGCGGTCCGGGCGGCAGCGTTCACGGTGGCGGTGTATTTGCCAGTGCCGCCGATTTCCGCCACGGTGCCGAAGTCGGTGGTCACCAACCCTTGTTTGTTGAAGTCAGCCACCATGTTGCCCAGTTCGATGGACGGGGCGGTGTTGGCCAGGTCGCTGGAATAGGTGTTCTTCTGACCGGCACGGATGGTCCCGAAGCCGCCCGACACTTCCACGTATTGCTCGTCGCCGTCGGTGGTTTCGTTGGTTTGGGCTTCCAACTGGTACACCGCCTTGATGTTCAGGCCGTTGTCCAGGGTGGTGCTGCCGGTGGCATACAGTTCGGTATCGGTGTTGATGCCGAAGTTGCCCAGGTTAGAGCGGTAAAAGTTCGGGGTAACAGTGACGGCCCCGCCGGTCACCAGCGTATTGGCCTGCGCCGCGGTCACGCCGCCGGTGGCCACGAGGATGGCGACTTGCTCAGCGGCGGTGGGGGTGGGGCTGGCGTTGGACGCATTGGTCACGCTACCATCCCAGTGCACCATGCCGAAGTACTGTTCCATTTTCCCGCCCAGGGACAGGTTGATCCCGTCCTGAGCTGCGGCCGATCCGGCGATCAGGCCGGCGCCCACCAGCGCGGTGGTGCCGAGAAGAATTTTTTTCATGACCTTGCCTCTTCCCTTGCGTTTCCGACCCGCCCCCGCGATACCGGCGGCCGGGTCGCCTTGGTGAGTCTGGTATGACCCACCGGCGCCCCCGGGGTCAATCGCGCCGGCCCCGCCGGTTCGGGGATGGGGGGACAGTGTGGCAATCGGGTCACAAAACCCTTTGCCGCCGGGGCCTTGAACGGCGATAGTCAGGTGCGTTGACCTGCCCGGCCCGTGTGGCATTCTGGGTCCGCGACGTTTCTCCAGGAACCGAAGAGATTTCATGCTTATGCCCGGCCCCCACCGCTTTGCCCCTCCGTTCCGTTTCCGTGTGCTCATCGGCGTGCTCCTGCTGGGGCTCGCGGCCTGCTCTTCCGTGGAGCCCATTAACTATCAGGATGTGCCCGACAACCGCTATCGCAGCATGGGCCGCCCCCTGCGCGGGGAGGCGCTGAAAAAAGCCGAGGACAGCTCCCTGTTCGGCCCCGGCGGCCTGGGGCTGTTTGGCGGCAAGAAAAGCGAACAGTCCGGCGGGCCCGGCGCGGGGATGGCGGTGAATGCCTATCTGTGGCGCGCCACCCTGGACACCCTGTCCTTCATGCCCCTGGCCCAGGCGGATCCCTTTGGCGGCACCATTCTCACCGACTGGTATTCCCCGCCCCAAAGCCCCAACGAACGATTCAAGGTCACCGCTTATATCCTGGATCGCGCCTTGCGGGCCGACGGCCTGCGCATCTCCGCCTTTCGTGAGGTACGGCGCGGCAACAGTTGGCAGACCACCCGCGTGGACCCCAACATGGCGTCCAAGCTGGAGGACGCCATCCTGGAACGGGCCCGGCAGATGCGTGTCGCCGACATGTCCCAATAGTCATTCCTCCATTGATCTTGTGAGAGCCCCCATGGACGACCGGTCCGCCGAGGACAGCCGCTATAACCCCGCTGTCGTGGAACCCCGCTGGCAACAGGCGTGGGACGCCGCCGAAACCTTTCGCGCCCGCACCGAACCCGACCGCGAAAAATACTATGTTTTGGAAATGTTCCCGTATCCGTCGGGGCGAATCCACATGGGGCACGTGCGCAACTACACCCTGGGGGACGTGGTGGCGCGCTATAAGCGGGCCCGGGGCTATAATGTGCTGCACCCCATGGGCTGGGATTCCTTCGGCCTGCCGGCGGAAAACGCCGCCATCGAGAACAACGTGCCCCCCGCCCCCTGGACCCGCCAGAACATCGACACCATGCGCGCCCAATTCCGCCGCATGGGGCTGTCCCTGGACTGGTCGCGGGAAATCAGCACCTGCGAGCCCGAATACTACCGGCACGAACAGGCCATGTTCCTGGATTTCCTGGACCATGGCCTGGCCTATCGCAAGGAAAGCTGGGTCAACTGGGATCCCGTCGAGCACACGGTGTTGGCCAATGAACAGGTCATCGACGGCTGCGGCTGGCGCTCCGGCGCGCCGGTGGAGCGCCGTCGGCTCTCCCAGTGGTTCCTGCGCATCACCGCCCATGCCGATTCGCTGCTGGCCGGGCTGGAGACCCTGGAGCGCTGGCCGGAAAAGGTGCGGCTGATGCAGCACAACTGGATCGGCCGTTCCCAGGGGGCGCGGCTGTTCTTCCGCATCCAGGGCCGGCACGATCCGCTGGAGGTGTTCACCACCCGGCCCGACACCCTGTTCGGCGCCAGTTTCTGCGCCATTTCCCCCCACCACCCCCTGGCCACCGATCTGGCCGCGAGCGATTCGGCCCTGGCGGCCTTCGTGGCCGAGTGCGACCGCCTGGGCACCAGCGAGGCGGTGATCGAAACGGCGGAAAAACAGGGCTATGACACGGGGCTGAGGGTGATCCACCCCCTGGTGGAGGGCGCAACCCTGCCCCTTTACGTGGCCAATTTCGTGCTCATGGACTATGGCACGGGCGCCATTTTCGGCTGTCCCGCCCACGACCAGCGCGACCTGGATTTCGCCCGCAAGTACGACCTGCCGGTGCGGCCGGTGGTGGCCCCGCGCGAGGCCGATTCGGCCGCCTTCACCGCCGAGCTGGCCGCCAGCGATACCGCCTTTGCCGAGGACGGGGTGCTGGTGAATTCCGGCTTCCTCGACGGCCTGGACGTGCCCACGGCCAAGGCCCGCATCATCGACCACCTGCAAGCCCTCGGAGTCGGGGAAGGCACGGTGCAGTATCGCCTGCGCGATTGGGGCATCTCCCGCCAGCGCTATTGGGGCTGCCCGATTCCCGTGATCCACTGCCCCACCTGCGGCGTGGTGCCGGTGCCGCGTGATCAGTTGCCGGTGACCCTGCCCGAGGATGTGTCCTTCGACCGCCCGGGCAATCCCCTGGACCATCACCCCACGTGGCGTTTGACCACCTGCCCCACCTGCGGCGGCGCGGCGGAGCGGGAAACGGACACCTTCGACACCTTTTTCGAATCGTCGTGGTACTTCGCCCGTTTTTGCAGCCCGGCCGCGGCCGACGGGTTTGCCCGGGCCGACGTGGATTATTGGCTGCCGGTGGATCAGTACATCGGGGGCGTGGAGCATGCGGTGCTGCACTTGCTCTACGCCCGATTCTTCACCCGGGCGTTGAAGGACTGCGGCTATCTGGGGGTGGAGGAGCCCTTCGCCGGGCTGTTCACCCAAGGCATGATCTGCCACGAAACCTTCAAGGCCGAGGACGGCCGCTGGGTCTATCCCGAAGAAGTGGAACGCCGGCCCGATGGCCCCCTGGTGCGGGCGGCCGATGGCGTGGCGGTGACCGTCGGCCCGGCGATCAAAATGTCCAAGTCCAAGCGCAACGTGGTGGACCCCAACAGTATTCTCGACAGCTATGGCGCCGATGCGGCCCGGTTCTTCATGCTGTCCGATTCGCCCCCCGAACGGGACCTGGACTGGTCGGAAGCCGGTATCGACGGCGCGTGGCGCTTCCTCAACCGGGTGTGGCGCCTGGGCACGCAGCCGGCTCTGACCCTGCCCCCCGTGGCCGAGCGGGCCGGTCCC
>CAZHRQ010000107.1:0-1065 GCA_964535075.1 uncultured Rhodobacterales bacterium
TGAGGGCACATTCCGCGCCAGACCGAATCTGGGGCGTCATGAATAATCCGGGCTAATTCAACACCATCACTTTGATGTATTGGCCGTTGGGCCCCTCATAGGTCCGCACCAGGACTTCGTGGGCATGGCCGTTGACCAGGGCCTGGGCCGTGTGGGAGTCCAGCCCGCCCCGCTGGATCAGAGTCTCCATGCGGGCGCGGTTGGCTTTCAGGCCATAGAGATCATCGCCGTCGTCCCCCGGCTGGCGGATCCCAAAGCGGTGGTAGTTGGCCCGGTCCTGACGCAGGATTTGCGCCGGTTGGGTGAGCCGGGTGCCATTGGAATTGTACAGGTCGCGCTCGCCAATGACGGCCACGTAGCTGTCCACCAGGTCCTGAGCGCGAAGCAGCGTTGGCAGCGCCAGAACCACAACAGCCGCAACCACGGAAAGTTTCCGGAACATTGCGTGACCTTTCCATCAATAGGCGTGTTCGGTGAATACGGGATCCACGGTTTCGCCCCATTTGCCGTGGTAATCGGCCAGGAGTTCCTCCGCCGGCGTGATGCCGGTGGCAGCGATGCGCTCCAGGGTTTTCAGGAACAGGGTTTCGTCGCGGTCGTAGCGGTCGGTGCACGCCCGCCGTTCCAGCCCGGCCCGGGCCACCGCCAGCATCTCCCGCGCCAGATCGTGCAGGGAGCCGGCGCCATGGGGCGTGCGCAGGCCCAGGCGCGGCGCTTCCGTCCGCAGTCGGGCGTGGTCCTCGGCGGTGATGTCCCGGCACAGGGCCCAGGCGTCGTCGCGGCTGGTGCTGTCGTAGAGCAGCCCCGTCCATAAAGCCGGCAGGGCGCACAACCGTCCCCACGGTCCGCCATCGGCGCCCCGCATCTCCAGATAGCGCTTCAGCCGCACCTCGGGGAACACGGTGGAGCAGTGGTCCTCCCAGTCCTTGAGGGTGGGGGCCTCGCCGGGAAGTTCCGGCAGGCGCCCCGCTAGAAAATCGCGGAAGGAGCGACCGGCGGTGTCGATGTAGCGGCCCTCCCGCCGCACAAAATACATGGGCACGTCCAGGAGATAATCGGTCCAGC
>CAZHRQ010000107.1:1075-7140 GCA_964535075.1 uncultured Rhodobacterales bacterium
TCGAAGCCCATGCCGTCCTCGAACACAAAGGGCAGAATGCCACAGCGATCGGGATCCGTATCGGTCCAGACCTGACTGCGATAGCTGAGAAAGCCCGAGGGCGCGCCGTCCACAAAGGGGGAATTGGCGAACAACGCCGTCACCACCGGTTGCAGGGCCAGGCCGATGCGGAACTTGCGCACCATGTCGGCCTCGGAATCGAAATCCAGGTTCACCTGCACGGTGCAGGTGCGCAGCATCATGTCCAGGCCCAGGCCGCCCCGGGTGGGCATGTAGCGGCGCATGATGTCGTAGCGGCCCTTGGGCATCCACGGGCTGTCCTCCCGTCGCCATTTGGGCTGGAATCCCAAGCCCAGCATGGCGATGCCCAATTCCTCGCTCACGGTCTTGCACTGCTTGAGGTGGGTGCTGACCTCGTGACAGGTCTGGTGGATGGTCTCCAGCGGTGCCCCGGACAGCTCGATCTGGCCGCCCGGCTCCAGGGTGATGGAGGCGTGATCCGCGCCCTTGAGCCCGATCAGGGTGTCGCCTTCGGTCATGGGGGTCCAGCCGAAGCGTTGCATTCCCTCCAGGAACGCCTTCACCCCCGAGTCGCCCTCATAGGGCAGTGGGCGCAGATCGTGGCGGGTGAAGGCGAATTTTTCGTGCTCGGTGCCGATGCGCCAATCCGCGGCCGGCTTGCAGCCGGACTCGAACCACGCCACCAGGGCCTGCTTGTCGGTGATCACGGGGTAATCAGAAGCGGTCATGGGCGGTCATCCACAACTGGAGAGGGCGTGCCGGGCGCGAGCGCCTGCCACAGGGTCATGGCGGCCAGGGCCGCCGTGTCCGCCCGTAGCACCCGGGGGCCCAGGGAGAAGAAGGCAACAAACGGCAGCACCGCGAGGGCGTCAAGCTCGGCGGG
Source organism: uncultured Rhodobacterales bacterium (assembly GCA_964535075.1). GTDB lineage: Bacteria > Pseudomonadota > Alphaproteobacteria > Rhodospirillales > CAJXLG01 > CAZHRQ01. The sequence continues at coordinate 1,980 of CAZHRQ010000107.1, forward strand.
CTCGAATCCCCCTTCCGGTCCCACCAGCAGCGCCACCGGCCCGCCGGCGTGGGCCGGGGCCAAGGACGCCAGGGCGGGCGCGGCACGGCGTTCCGCCGCCACCAGCAACCGGCGTTCCCGGGGCCAGTGGTCGGCCAGGGCGTGCAGCGCCACTGGCGCCCGCACCTCCGGCACCGACAGGCGCTCGCATTGCTCGGCCGCCTCCACCGCCGTGGCCTCCAGCCGTTCGGTGTTGACCCGGTCCACCACGCTGCGGCGGGTGAACACGGGTCCCAGGGCCGTGGCCCCCAGCTCGGTGGCCTTTTCCACCACCGTTTCCGTCCGCCCCTTGCGCAAGGGGGCGAAGAGCAGCCATACATCGGCCAGGGCCTCCGCCCCGGGCGGCCGCCCACAGGAGTCCACCACCAGGGTGGCCGCCGACCGGGTGGCCGTTTCCAGCCGCGCCTGCCATTCCCCGTCGCGGCCATTGAACAGCAGCACGGACGCGCCGGGCCGCGCGCGCAGCACCGTCACCAGATAGTGGGCACGGGCGCGGTCCAGGGTGAGGCGGGCACCGGCGGTCAGGGCCTCGGGCAGCCACAGGCGGGGCAGGGATGTGGTCATGGCGCCAGGAGTGTGGAGCGGCCGGCGCCGGGAATCAAGCGGCACGCAAGGATGCCGGAAAGCGAGGACACAATGACGGACATGGCAATGGATGGCTGGCTGATGCGGCGGGTGCCGGCGCCGGCACGGCCCTATCTGCTGTTGATGCGGCTGGACCGTCCCATTGGCACGTGGCTGCTGCTGCTGCCGTGCTGGTGGTCGGTGGCCCTGGCCAGTCCGGGCCTGCCGCCGTTGGCGCCCCTGTTGTGGTTCGCCGTGGGAGCGGTGCTGTTGCGCGGCGCCGGCTGTACCATCAACGACCTGTTCGATCGCGACTTCGACCGGCAGGTGGCCCGCACCGCCCACCGCCCGTTGGCCAGCGGGGCCATCAGTCCCGCCCGGGCGTGGGGGTTCCTGGGGGGCCAACTCCTGGCGGGACTGGCGGTGCTGGTGCAGTTCAACGGCCCCACCATTCTGCTGGGCGCGGCGGCGTTGCTGCTGGTGTTTCCTTATCCGTTGATGAAGCGCATTACCCACTGGCCCCAGGCGTGGCTGGGCCTGACCTTCAACTGGGGGGCGTTGCTGGGCTGGATGGCGGTACGGGGCGATCTCGCGTGGCCGCCGGTGGTGCTGTACGCCGCGGGCGTGCTGTGGACCCTGGGCTATGACACCATCTATGCCCATCAGGACAAGGCCGACGACATCAAGGTGGGGGTCAAGTCCCTGGCCCTGCGCCTGGGGAGCCACACCCGGACGTGGTTGTGGGGGTTTTACGGTCTGACCCTGGCCGGCTTGGCCGCCGCCGGGGTGTTGGCGGGTCTGGGGGGAGGATACCTGCTGGCCCTCGTGCTGCCGGCCGCCCATCTGGTGTGGCAGGTGGCCACGGTGGACTGCGACGACAGCGGGAATACCCTGCGACGTTTTCGGTCAAATCGGGATTTCGGGCTGTTGGTGTTCGCAGCGCTGGTGATCGGTCAGGTAACCGTCTAGCGCTTCGGGGGGTGGGCGGTTCCCACAGACCCGGTTGGGGGGGAAGAAGGGATGGGATGTGCAGGAACCGCCCTAGTCCTCGGTCGGGACATCGAGACGGTATCCCCAATGACCGGGGAATGCAACCTGTCTGGGTGGCCATCGTAAGGTAGACTTTTGGCGTATCTCTACGAACTGCGGGCCGCCCGCGACGCTGCGGACGCCGTCGGCCTGGACGCCCTGTGTCGCCGCTGGGCCGAAGCCATCGCGGCGGTGAAAGCCCGGGACTACGCCACGGCGGCGCGTCTGTTCACCGCCCTGGCGGACGAACGTCCCGGCGACCGGGCCGCCCGCCGCTGGGCCCTGCGCACCCGGGCCCACGCCGACAATCCCCCCCTGACCTGGAACGGCGCACGGTACCCACGGGAACGGCCCCCATCGTTGACACCCTTCCGGGCAACGCGAACAATACCGGCCATCCTTTCCCATGACTGGAGGACCACGGTATGACCGGACGGATGTTTGCGCGTTTGGCCCTGGGCACCGCCACCCTGGCGCTGCTGACGGGCGTGGCCCAGGCGGAAGAGGCCCGCATGGGTGCCCTGGTGCCCATGACCGGGGACCTGCAAGCCTATGGCGTGGCCGACCTCAAGGGCGCCCAACTGGCCCAGGAACAGATCAACACCGCCGGCGGCGTGCTGGGCAGTGAGATGAAGCTGCTGGTGGGCGACACCCAGACCAAATCCCAGGCCGGCATCGACGCGGCCAAGAAACTCACCTCCGTCAACAAGGTGGCGGGCATCGTCGGCGCCCTTTCCAGCGGCGTGACCATTCCCGTGGCCAAGTCGGTGACCGCCGACGTGGGCATTCCCCAGATCAGCCCCGCGTCCACCTCGCCGGTGATTACCACCCTGGACGACAACGACTTCCTGTTCCGCACCGTGCCTTCCGACGCCTTCCAGGGCGTGGCCTTGGCCCAGGTCACCGGCGAGGCCGGCCACGACAAGGTGGCGGTGCTGTACGTGAACAACGACTACGGTGACGGCCTGGCCAAGGCTTTTCAGGACGCCTTCGTCAAGGAAGGCGGCACCGTCACCGGCATGAGCGCCTATGAACCCGGCAATGCCAGCTATCGTGGCGAGCTGTCGCAACTGGCCAAGAACGATCCCCAGGCGCTGCTGCTGATCGGCTATCCCGAAAACGGCATCACCATCCTGCGTCAGGCGTTGGAGGAAGGCTTTTTCAGCGCGTTCGTGTTCTCCGACGGCATGAAGGCGCCGGAAGTGGTGGACGCCATCGGCGCCCAGCACCTCAACGGCAGCGTGGGCACCGCGCCCCAGGCCCAAAGCGACACCGAATCCGCCCAGCGTTTCCTGAAAGCCTACCAGGAAAAGTTCGGCGAGATGCCGCCCAAGCCCTACATCGACACCACGTATGACGCCGCCTTCGTGCTGGCCCTGGCCATCGAGCAGGCCGGCTCCACCGATGGCGCCGCCGTGCGCGATTCCCTGCGCCCCGTGGCCAACCCCCCGGGCGAAAAAATCCTGCCCGGCGAGTGGGTGAAGGCCAAGACCCTCATCGGCGAAGGCAAGGACATCGACTACGTGGGCGCCTCCGGCTCCATCAACTTCGACCAGCACGGCGACGTGGCCGGCACCTTCGCCAAGTGGGTGATCAAGGACGGCACCATCACCACGGAAAAGGTCTTCGAGCCCAAATAAGGCCCTTCCCGCAGGGCCGATCGCGGTCAATGGGACCCAATTTTCGGGTCCCATTGACCGCGTGAATCGGCGCTATCCATTTGTTTTAGAGCGGATCCCGAGTCACCCTTCTGTTCCGCCCTTTCCTCTCCCCTTTTTCTCTCACAGCCGCCGTTTCCGCGCCTCATTTCTCCCGGGGTTGACTCCGGCGGGGCGTCGTTTGAACATAAGCAGAACAAACCATCATCTTTCAAGGAACAAGCAGCGGGAGGGCGGGGCACCATGGCACCCCGGCGGCAGGAGCACGGCGATCGACGGGCCCGGCTGGCCCGGTTGCGGCGCGAGGTGGCGGCCCTGGAACGGGGCCACACGCCGCCGGGCGGGCTCGGCCTGGGCTGGCCGGCGGTGGATGCGCACCTGCCGGCGGGCGGGCTCGCCCGGGGCGCCGTGCACGCTGTGGGCGCCGGCGATGCCACCGGCGCGGCGGCCCTGGGGCTGGCCGTGCACGTGGCCGCCCGGGCCGCCCCCGATCCCGTGGTGTGGTGCGCCCCGCCGCCGCTGGCCGGGACTCTCTACGGCCCGGGGCTGGCTTGCTTGGGGCTGGAACCAACACGGCTGGTGCTGGCGGTGGCCCGGCGCACCGAGGATCTGTTGTGGAGCCTGGAGGAAGCCCTGGCCAGCGGCACCCCGGCGCTGGTGGTGGGCGAGGTGGCGGCCCCGGCGCGCACGGCGGTGCGGCGTCTGGCCTTGGCGGCGGAACGGGGGGGCAGCGTGGGCCTGTTGCTCTCCCGCCAGGGCCCCGGCGACGTCACCGGGGTGGACAGCCGCTGGCAGGTGGCCGCCCATCCCCACGGCTGGGCCCTGGAACTGACCCGGCTGCGCGGCGGGGCCCCGGCCGCCTGGGTGGTGCCCCGCCCCGATCCCAGGCCGGAAGCCCCCCAGGCCGATGCTCCCCAGGCCGATGCTCCCCAGGCCGATACCCCTGCCGCGTCCCCGCCCCATCCCGTGCGGCAGGCCTGAGCCGTCATGACCCGGGTGATGTTCCTGGCCCCCACGGCGGCGTTTTCCAGCCCCGCCCTGGCCCGCTGGGCCGATCGCTTCAGCCCCCGGGTGATGCCCGACGACCATGGCCTGTGGCTGGATATCACCGGCACCACCGCCTTGTTCGGTGACGAGCCCGCCCTGGGCCGGCGGGTGCATCGGGAACTGAACGCCCTGGGATTGTCGGCGGCGCTGGGGGTGGCGGACACCCCCACGGCGGCCTGGGCCGTCGCCCGGTTCGCGCCGCCGGGGGCGCGGCGGGTGCCGCCGGACGGGGCGGAGCAGGCCCTGGCGCCCCTGCCCCTGGCCGCCCTGCGCCTGCCCGACGGCGCGGAGGCCGACCTGCATCGTCTGGGTTTGCGCACGGTGGGGGCGCTCATGGCCCTGCCCCGGGCCGCGCTCACCCGGCGCCTGGGGCCGGCGGTGCTGGCGCGGCTGGACCGGGCCCTGGGGCGTTGTCCCGATCCCCTCACGCCGTGGCGGCCGCCGGCGCCGTGGGAGGAACGGCACGCCTTCGCCGACCCGGAAACGGCGCCAGAACCCCTGGCCACGACCGCCCGGGCGCTGCTGGACACCCTGTGCGCCCGGCTGGAGACGGCGGGCCAGGGGGTGCGCCGCCTGCGGCTGGTGTTGTACCGGGCCGACGGCAGCGCCGCCACGGCCCGGGCCGGCACCGTGGCCCCCAACCGCGATGCCGCCTGGCTGTGGCGGTTGCTGGCGCCGCGGCTGGCCGCCCTGAGCCCGGGCCACGGCGTCACCGGCCTGACCCTGGCCGCCCGCACCGCGCCCCAGAACGCCCGGCAACCCACCCTCGACGGGGCCACCCCGCCGGAACAGCGCCTTGCGCCGCTGCTGGAACGGCTGGTGAG
>CAZHRQ010000107.1:7150-9322 GCA_964535075.1 uncultured Rhodobacterales bacterium
GGGGGACGAGGGCGTGCAGGTGCTGGCTCCGGGCGACAGCCACCAGCCGGAAGCGGCCCAATTCCCCCGGCCGGTCACCGCGCCGCCGCCTGAGTCTCCACCGGGCGCGTGGCACTACGCGGCGGCGCGTCCCCCCTGGGTGCTGCCGTGGCCGGAGCCGGTGACGGTGATGGCCCTGTGGCCGGACCACCCGCCCCGACTGCTGCGGTGGCGCCGGCGGGTGTACCGCCTCACCCACGCCGAGGGCCCGGAGCGCCTGTTGCCCGAGTGGTGGCAACCCGATCTGGCCCGCCGCCCCCCCTGGTGCCAAACGGGCCGGGACTATTTCCACGCCGAGGCCGACACCGGCGAACGCTTCTGGCTGTTCCGCGAACACGGCACCCCCGGCCGTTGGTACGTTCATGGTTTTTTTTAGAGCCTATCGCGGTCAATGGGACCCGAAAATGGGGCCCATTGACCGCGTGAATCGGCTCTATCTATTTGATTTAGAGCGGAGTCACGCACCCAATCCGGTTCACAGCGTGAACCGGATTGGGTGCGATCCGCTCTAGAACACGGGTTCCGTCATCCCCAACCGGGAGAGCGCTTCCAGAGCCCGGAATTCCGGGCCACACAGGGGGCCGTCCCCCGGTTGTCCACAGCCATGTTAACCGGTTATACACAATATGAAGGGTGTGACACGGATCACAGACCCAAAATATGGTTGACGCCGCCTGCCTGAAAGGATTAGCGTGAGCATCGAAGGGCGCCAAAGAGACACGGCACGACCGTGGGGCGCGCGTTGCCGCCGCAGCACACAGAGGGCTCCATGAAAATCGAACGCCGTTTCACCGTCGAAGGCCGGGATGCCTACGACGCCATCGAGTTTCGTGCCGCCACCAGCGAAATTCGCAACCCCGATGGTTCCGTGGTCTTCCGGCAGGCGGATTTCCAGGTGCCCGCGGCCTGGTCGCAAGTGGCCTGTGACGTGCTGGCCCAGAAATACTTCCGCAAGGCCGGCGTGCCCTGCCATCGCACCCCCGTGGCCGAGGACGACATGCCCCAGTGGCTGTGGCGCCAGCAGCCGGACGCCGAGCGTCTGGCCCCCCTGGCCGAACATGATCGCTTCACCGGCGAGACCGATGCCCGGCAGGTATTCGACCGCATGGCCGGCGCCTGGGCCTATTGGGGCTGGAAAGGCGGCTATTTCGACACCGAGGCCGACGCCCGCGCCTACTACGACGAAATGCGCTATATGCTGGCCACCCAGCGTGCCGCCCCCAACTCGCCCCAGTGGTTCAACACCGGACTGCACTGGGCTTATGGCATCACCGGACCGGCCCAGGGCCACTATTACGTGGATTTCGAAACCGGGGAGACGGTGGTGTCCACCAACGCCTACGAGCATCCCCAGCCCCACGCCTGTTTCATCCAGTCCATCCGCGATGACCTGGTGAACGAGGGCGGCATCATGGATCTGTGGCAGCGGGAAGCCCGGATCTTCAAGTACGGTTCCGGCACCGGCACCAACTTCTCCGCCCTGCGCGGTGAGGGCGAGGGCCTGAGCGGCGGGGGCCGCTCGTCGGGTCTCATGAGCTTCCTGAAAATCGGCGACCGCGCCGCCGGCGCCATCAAGTCCGGCGGCACCACCCGCCGCGCCGCCAAGATGGTGATCGTGGACATCGACCACCCGGATATCGAGGCGTTCGTGCGCTGGAAGGTGGTGGAGGAACAGAAGGTGGCGGCGCTGGTGGCCGGCTCCCAACTGGCCGCCCGTCACCTCACCGCCATCATGCAGGCCGCCCACACCGGCGAAGGCCAACAGCGCTTCGAGCCGCGCCACAATCCGGCGCTGAAAAAGGCCATCCGCGATGCCCGTGCCGTGTTGCTGCCCGACAACTACATCCAGCGCGCCCTGCACTACGCCCGCCAGGGCTACGTGGAAATGGCCGTGCCCGAATACGACACCGACTGGGATTCCGAAGCGTACCTCACCGTCTCCGGCCAGAATTCCAACAACTCGGTGCGGGTGACCGATGCCTTCCTGGAAAAGGTGCTGGAGGGCGGCGATTGGTCCCTGAAAAGCCGCACCGGCGACAATCGGGTGGAACGCACCGTTTCCGCCCGCGGCCTGTGGCAGGACATTGCCGAAGCCGCCTGGGCCTGCGCCGATCCCGGCCTGCAATTCGACAC
>CAZHRQ010000108.1:0-2492 GCA_964535075.1 uncultured Rhodobacterales bacterium
CCGGCCGAACGGCGCTGGTTGGGGCAAAACCTGACCTCCGCCGCACGGCAGCGCACTTGGCTGCTGGGCCGTCTGGCCGCCAAGCAGGGGGCACGCCGCTTCCTGGGGACCCCCACCGCCCCCACCGCCATGGTGCTGCTGCCCGATGCCAACGGGGCGCCCGTGCTGACGGTGGACGGACACCCCGGACCGGGGGTGTCGCTGTCCCACGTGGACGCCCTGGCCGTGGCCTTGGTGGTGCCCGCGGGAACCCAGGCGGGGGTGGACCTGGAGCACCGGCAGCGAGTGCGGGATCCCGGGGCCTTGTTGACCCGCATCGCCACGCCGGCGGAACAGGCCCTGGTGGGGCATCGGCCGGAGGGCGCCATGGTGTTGTGGTGTCTGAAGGAAGCGGGCGCCAAGGCGCTGGGTCAGGGGCTTCTCGGTCGTGAACAGGCGGTGGCGGTCACCAGCCTCAGCGATCAGGGGCGACAGGCCACCCTTACGGCCTTCGGTCACCCCTTGCGCGCCCAGGTGCGCCGCGTTGGCCCCTATCTCTGTGCCGTGGCATTTGCCTGAGACAGTTGACCGCGCACCTGATCCGGTGACGGCAGGGGCTGGCTGCCGATACGGGACAGAAAGCGCAGAGTCACCCGCAGAAAGGCACGGCGGCGGCTGAGGGGAAAAAAGTGACCGGCCCCGGCCACCGTTTTCACCGTGGCCTGGGGACAGGTGTCCGCCAGGACCCGCGCCGTGGGATGAGCCGTGCCGCGCTCGCCAACCAAGGCCAGCAGGGGCATGGTCAGCGCCCGCAAATCGCGCCGGTTCCAGGAAGGGGGGGTGGTCAAATCGGTAAGGGCGGTGGTGGTTTCCAGCAGCTTCAGCCAGCGCCGCGCGCCGCGCCGTCCGCCAAAACCGCCGCCGCCCCCCAGAAAGAGGCGTTGCAGGGTACGGGCTTGGTCGGGGTCCTCCACCACCAGCCGTGCCAGTTCTCGCAGCAGCAACAGGCCGCCTTCAGGGTGATCTTCGTCCAGGGAAATACCGGCCTCGGCCAGAGCTTCCCGCCAGCGGGGACCCGGCTGCCAGTCCCGTAATCGCAGGCGGGGCTGGGCGGCATGCAGGCGCACATCGGCCAGCACCAGGCCCGCCACCCGCTCCGGTGCCGCCAGGGCCAACCCCACCGCCACCGCGCCGCCGAAGCTGTGCCCCACTAGGTAGGCTCGCTCCACCGCAAGATGATCCAGCAGCGCGCGCAGGTCCGCTGCCATGATGTCCACGCCGTAGCCCCCCGGGGGCATGCCACTGGCCCCATGGCCCCGCAGGTCCGGCACCACCACCGGCCCCAGCACCGTGAAAGCCGGCGCCAACGCCGGATACCAGAAAGCGGCGTTGGCGCCCAGACCATGGACCAGCACCACGGGCGTGCCCGGGGACTCATCCGTCGTGGCAGCGGGCAAATGCAGGTAGTTGAGCGTCAGCCCTGGCAGCGACAACACAGGCACGGGTGCGGCTCGTCGCCCTAGTCTTCCAAGTAGCCGAGGGCTCGGAGCTGGTCCATGATATGGGCCTTCTCCTCCTCCGGCATGTCGTCATCGCCAGTACGGGGGCCGGTATCGGCGCCCACAGGCGTCGCCGCCGGACCGGAACGGGGCGGGTTGTACATCAGCCACTCCCCGGTGAACAGCGCCTCGGGAATGTGGCCTTCGAAATCCTCCGGCACCGGCAGGCCCAGACTGTGTACCAGGAGGGAGGGCACATCCACGATGTTCATGCGCGGCCCGGCGCCATGCTCTATACCCGGCCCAGCGGCGATAAAGATGCCGTCCGGGTGGTGGGTGCCGATGGGCACCGGCCGCTTTTGCACCACCGGTGCCTTGTCCCGCACCGACACGAACCCGAAGTCGTGCAGCACCAGGGTCAGATCCGGGGCCTCGCCCATGGCCGCGCCGGGAAAGGCCTGCTCACGGGTAAGAATGTCCCGGATCTTGGGTTCCCCCGTCTCGGGATCCGTGAGGGCCCGCAGGTCGGCCATCAATCGTTCCCGGAAGGCCACGTAGTCCTCTGGCGCCACACCCGGCTTGCCGGGGGCGTCGGCCACCCGGATGCAGATGCCATTAGAGGATGGCGTGGGGCAGTAGGCGGTGGTTCGGGCCCAGTCCAGGTAGGCGAAATTGGCGTCGCGCCGCCGCTGATCGGCCTCGGATCCGTCGCCTTGGGCCCACGTCAGATAGCCCAACTCGCCCAGATAGCGGTTGATCCGCACCACATCCACGGTAGCGGTGAAGCCGTGATCGGAGGCCATGAACAACTGGGCATCGGGCCCGGCCAGAGTCACCAATCGTTCAAGATAGCCATCCAGTTGTCGGAAGTACTGAAGCACCAGTTCCCGTAACCGGGCGTCCTCCGGCGAGGGGGTATCGGGATACAGGGCGGGATCCAGCACATGCCAGCACTGGTGCTGGATCTTGTCGGTCCCATCGAACATGACCGCGAACAGGTCCGGCTGATCTTCG
>CAZHRQ010000108.1:2502-9317 GCA_964535075.1 uncultured Rhodobacterales bacterium
CGGCTGCAGGCGCGGGCCGCGGGCGAAGAGTTTCTTCAGCCCACCGGCCGCCGGGCGCACTTCGATCGCGCCCACCCAGCGATCGAGATCCTCTTCGCCCAGCAGCGTTTCGGCGATGCGGAACCACTGATCCTCGCGCGGGAGGTGGTGGGTGACCCAGTCCTCCAGTTCCGCCTGGGTCATGGGTTCGCCGATCTTGGACTCCCGCTCGAAATCCCAGGCCAGCTCGCGGGGGTCGAAACCGGGAATGGCCTTGATGCGGTCATAAAGTTCCGGCGGTGTGGAATTGCGCCGCAGGTGCTTCCACGACAGGAAGCCGGGCAGCAGGCTCCCGTTCACCTCTGGCGGTGGCGCCATCATGGGAAAATTCAGCACCGCCACCGAGCGGCCTGCCTGGCTTACGTGCCGCCACAGGGTTTCCACCCGGATATCGCGGGCGTCGTACAGCGTGAAATAGACTTCGTCCCCCCGGTCCTGCAACCGCACGAAATCGTAGATTCCGTGGTTGCCCGGGGTGCGGCCGGTGGCCAGCGACACCCAGGCCGGTGGCGTGAGCGGATGGTTGGTGGAACGCAGGGGCGCCCGGAACCCTCGTGCCAGGACCGAGGCCAGGAAGGGCATCACCACGCCCTCGCCGGGACGGTCGCGGGTCAGTTCGTCCAGGACGGTAAAGGTGGCCCCGTCGAGGCCGATGAAGAGGGTCTTGACCATGGGAACGCCCCGTGTCTGCTGCCAAGGAGGGAAAAGAGTCGAAAAATCAGTGACGCTCAGCCCACCCGTGTGGCCAGGAAGTCGGCGATCTGAGTAATGCTGAGGTCTTCCACATACCGGCCGTTTTGCATCAACAGGGCATCAAACCCCAGTTTACGATTGCCGAAATGCTGCTCGAACGCCACGACCATCTGGATGATGTCGATGGATTCAAACTCCAGGTCCGCCACCAGACGGGTATCCGGGGTGACGGGCGCGTCCAAGTCCCAGTCCTGAATCAGGGTCTCGATCACGCTGATCACCTGCCGCTGAAGCTCGGGACCCGCGGTGGAAACGGTAGCTGACGACATGCTTGCGCCTCGAAGGGTTGCGGTCTGGATGGCCCCGACTGTAGTGCCTCCCGCGTGGCACCGCAACAACGGGCCCCGGCCATCGGCCATGACAAATGCGAAAGCCAAAAAAAAGGGCGGAAACCGGGGGAGCCGCGTTTCCGCCCCAAGGCGAGGGAACAGGTAAAGGAGAACGGTACGGGAAAGCGGCTTACCGCTTCACCCGCATCAGCTCGTCAAGCATCTCGTCGGAGGTGCCAATGACCTTGGCCGCCGCCGAGTAGGCCCGCTGGGTCACGATCATGTCGGTGAACTCCTCGCCCAGGTCCACGGTGGAGTTCTCCAGGACCGCCGCCTGCACGGTTCCGGCCCCCCCGGTGCCGGCGGTGCGCAGGGTCACCGCCCCGGAGAAATCGGTGGCGATCCAGGCGTTACCGGTCAACGATTCCAGACCGTTGGGGTTCACGAAGGTGGCGACGGGGATCTGCGCCACGGGCAGGGTTTCGCCATTGTCGAACAGAGCCGTCACGACCCCTTCCTCGCTCACCTGCACCCCGGCGAAGTTGCCGAACATGGCCCCGTCCTGGGTCACGTAGTTCAGGCTGTAGTCACCGGCGAACTGGGTCATGCCGGAGGTGGTGTTGAGGTTGCCCAGGAACAGATCCACCCGGTAGTCCTTCTCGGGATCAATGTTGGGCGCGTCCTCCATGTTGGTGGCACCATTGGCCCATTCGATCTCGATCTGGTCCAGACGGATGGCTTCAGGGGTGCCATCGCTGTTGAAACGAATGCCGTATTTCTTGTCGCCCTCGGTGGAGTCCACCACCTGCGTCGTGGTGCCTCCCTGCTCCGTGGGATTGGAGTTGTACACCACCGAATCGTTTTCCGGCTGGAACTGGAAGGCAACGCCGGTGCCCCCGCCGGCCGTGGCGGCCGTCCCAGTGGCCATGCTGGTGGTGGTAGCGGCCATGGTGTTCAGCACCAGTCGCACATCGCCCGTGGAAAGCTGGGCGGCGGTGGGCACGGCCGTGGTGGTGGGGCCCACCGTTACGCTGCGGATGGTGTAGGTGACGTCCAGAGCACCCACGCCGGTCCCACTGACCACGAAGGAATCGCCAACCTTGAGATCATCCAGGTCGCTGTCGGCCCCGCCCCGCAGGGTCAAGGTGTCGTCAATGGTGCGGGGGCTGTTGTTGAAGGTGATGTTGCCCGCGCGGAACACCAGGCCATCGGTGGCCTGCACGCCGCTGGTGGCGCGGTAGTTGGTGAACACCAGCCCCTGATCGGTGGTGGCGCCGCCGGGGTTGCTCCAGTCCATTTCCACCGTGCTGCCCTTGGCGCTCTGGTTGAACACCAGGCTGCGTCCCGAGGCCTCGAAGCGGTCCGTCATGGGAATCTGGGAGTTGGTCTGGATGGCGTTGACGATGTTGGTGACCATATCGGCGCCATTGTTCAGGGTATTGCCGATGGAGGTCATGTCCACACCCACGATGTAATCGCCGGTGGTGGCATCGGTGGCGGTGCCAATCCCGTCGTAGGTCAGCGCGAAGGTGGCCGTCCCCGCCGCGCCTGTGGTGGTCACCGTGGTGTTGGTGGTGATGGTTTCCTCCACCTTGATGCTGCCCTTGGCCGCATCCACCTGGGTAATGGTGAAGGTGCCCGTCTGACCCGCGTTACCGGCGAAGGTGATCCTGTCGCCGGGCACCAGGTTGGCCAGGTTGGCCAGGTTGCCGGTGGTGGCGGTGGTTACGTTGGCGGTACCAAACATGATGGTGTTGTTGGCGGTGCTGAACCGCACCTTGGTCCACGACGCCACGGCGGTGTGGTTGAGGGCCACCGGCGTGGTGGTGGTGTTGTTCAACGGGTCCATCTCGTCGGTGGCGTAGAACCGCAGATGGGTGATGGACTCGTTGGTGCCCCCCTTGTCGGTGGTCACCGTGATGCCGTAGCGGTGGTCGGGATTGGCGGTGGTGAAGATGGTGGGGGTGGAGGTCGCCGCGAAGTCCAGCCGGGCCACGTCGGTGTATTCAGGGTCGATGGCCGGAACGGTGAACTGGCCAGTGGGCACCTGGGTCACGGGATCGGGGTTGGCGTTGGACTGCTGGCAGGCCTCGCACTCGCCGGCATCAATGGCCACCGCCGGTCCCGAAGGTGACTGGGAGATCACCAGCCGGGTTCCGTCCTGCTGGAAGCGGTCGGTGCCCACCAGGGCCGAGCGGTTGATGGCCGTTTTCAGCGCGGCCACGGCATCGGCGGTGGAGGTCGCCGTGGACAGGTCCACGATCTGGTGATCGTAGGTGCTGCCGTTGCCGCCATCGCGATCGAACTCGAAAATCACGTCATCAATGATGATGCGGCTGGCATCCGCCGGAATTTCATTGAACTCCAGCTGTCCCTGGGCGCTGTACACGTCCTGAATGGTGGGATCGGAGTTGTCCGGCGGGCTGGGCTGGGTGCTGGTGTAAAGCGGGCTGCCGGCATTGCCGTAGGTCACCAGCGTGGCGGCGCCACTGGGCACCTGGGTTTCCACGTCCCAGGCATTTTCCGCCGCCTTGAACCAGTTGAGGCTCATGTTGTGGCTGTTGCCCAGGGAGTCGTAGACCAACACCGCCGTCTGCTGCGAGCCCCCGGCATTAGGGTTGTTGGGATCGTAGATGGGATCCCCGGCCGGCAGGTTGGCGCCCAGGCGGATGTTCTGGGTCTGGTTGGCCGTCCCGCCCACCTCGTTCAGGTTCACCGGCCTGAGGTTCTTGGAATCCACAATGTTGGCGTTGACGTAGGTGGTGTTGCCTTTTTCGTCGTTATAGGCCCGCATGTAGGCGTCGTCACCAATGTTCACCACCGGCGCGTTCTGGTTGCCATCGTGCGGCAGGATCGACCACGCCTGGAGGTAGAACCCCCCGGTGTTCACCAGATAGCCGTCATCATCCGTGCGGAAGGACCCTGCCCGGCTGTAGCCGAACATGTCGCCGTCGCCCGGGTTGGCCGCTTCGTTGACCACGAAGAAGCCCTGGCCGGAGATGGCAAGGTCGGTGGAGGAGGTGCTGGAGGACAACAGCCCCTGCACATCCACCCCCTGTTGCGGCGCGGCCTGCACCCCGCCCGGTGAGTATTGGGTGGTGGAGACCTGCTTGGTCACCAGGGTGTTGAACTGGACCTGGGTCTGCTTATACCCGGTGGTGTTGACGTTGGCCACGTTGTCGGCGATGGCGCCCATGGCGCTGGATTGCGCCCGCAGGCCCGACACGCCGGAGGCCAAGGATCCAAAGAGGCTCATGATCGTTCTCCCTTCCCTATGGCCACCGTGCCGGTCCCTCACCGGCGGCCGGTGGCCCCGTGATCCCGCTGTCCGGCCCCTTGTGTTTGGGGCCGGTTCTTGTTGACACCGGAATCAGGCCTTACGTGGTCTCTTCATCCTCAAGCGGCACGGTCCCATCGCTGGTGGTCACCCCCAGCACCTGGTCCAGCGGCACCGAGATACCGCCCATGGTAAGGGTGGCCGACCCGTCCTCGAAGGTGATGCCGTCCACCACGCCGCGGGCGATCACCGCCCCTTCCAGGAACTCCCCATCCTGGCTGGTGGCGGCCACTTCCACGGTGTAGGTGCCGTCGGCCAGGGGGTTGCCGTACTGGTCCTGGCCATCCCAGTCCACCTTATGGGTCCCTGCGTTAACATCCCCTTCCAGCGTGCGCACCAGCACACCATTGGGATTGCGGATGAGGATGCTGGTGTTCGCGGTTTCCTGAGGCAGGGTGTACTGGAACGAGGCACTGCCATCCTGCAGCGGCACCTTGTTATTTTCGGTGGCTACCGTCTTGCCCAGGTAGGACACGGCGGTGCTGTTTTCCATGCTGCCCTGCAGGGCAATCAACTGCTCCAGCGAGGCGTTCATGTTGATCTGCTGTTCCACGCCGGCGAATTGCACCAACTGTTGGGTGAATTCCTCGGTCTTCATGGGTTCCAGGGGATCCTGGTTCTGAAGCTGGGTGGTCAGCAGGGTCATGAACTGGTCCATGTCCTCGGCAAGCTGGTTCCGGGACTGTTCCGATTTGCTCAGGGACTGTTGGGTCCCGCCACTGGCGGCCAGGCCGGCAAGGGGATCGGTAGCCATGGTTTGTCTCCCGTGTCACACGTTGGTGCCGTACCGGCAGCAATGATCAAGCATTCACATCCACGCCACCCCGGGCCTGGGCGGCCTCGGCGCGACGGTTTCTGAGCAGGGTTTCCAGGTCGGGTTCGCGCGGACCGTTGTCGTCGCTGGCGGCGCCCCCTTCCTGGCCGGCGCCATCCTGCGGGCCACCGGCCGTCTGACGGCCCTCACCCTGCCCTTCCCGCAGAGAGAAGGACAGGCTGTTGCCATCGGCTTGCAGCCCTGCATCCTGCAGGGCCCGTTCCAGCACCCGGCTGTCCTGGCGCAGCATGTCCAGGGTCTCGGGCCGATCCACCACAATCCGCGCCTGCACCGTCTTGTCGGTGCCCACTTCCAGGCGCACTTCCACGCGCCCCAGGTTTTCCGGGCGCAGGCGGATGGTGATGCGGTCCAGACCGTCGGCCACGGCCCGTTTTACGTTCACGGACACCTGATGGGTGACCGGATGACTGGGCCGGGGCGGGGGTGAGGGCCGTTGGGCCGCCTGAGCCCGCTCGGACCGTCCGGCATCCATATTGCCTCGACCGGCGACACCAGCGTTGGGATCGCTGCCCGGCAGCCCTTCGCGACGGCTGTTGGCCGCCTCGGCGCCCGAGGGGGCGCCGCCCCGGACACTGCCTGGATGCACGGACTCGCGGCCACTGGCGCGGTGGGCTTGCAGGCGGGTTTCCGCCAGACGATCGGCTTGCCGGCCTTCCACCACACGGGTGCTTTCGGCACCGGGCGGAGGAGTCGGCTGGCCAGCGGGACGCGGGCCGGCGGAGGTCTGGGGCGTGATGCCCGGCTGTACCGCCGCCGCAATGCCGTGCTGGGACCCCGGGGCGCCGGGATGGTGCGGCGTGGCCCCCTGCGGCGTGGCCCCCTGCGGCGTTCCGGCCCCCAAAGGGGTGTTGGGGCGAACGGGCGTTTCCGTGGCGCGCAGGACGGCGCTTCTCTCTCCGGCCGTCTCGGCCCCATGTCGGCCAGGGCCGGCCGCGGCGGGATCGTTCGCCTGTTGCGGGGCATCCTGCGTCACCCGAACCTGCTGGGCGGCCGGCTGACCGGCCACCCGCACCTTCAGCCGGTCACCGTTGTCGCCGGTGGCCTGCCCCAGGGCAGCCGCCTGTTCCTTCTGGGTGGCGGTGGCCATGTCGGGACGGGCGGTGGTGGCGTGGCCCCCCGGTCGGGCCGGTGAGTCAGCCGTACCGATGCGCCCCCGCTGGTGCAGCGCCTGCGCCGCCCGGGCCAGGTCCTCCAGGGACCGCGCCTGCCGGCCGGCGGACTCCGTTGCCGTCAACGCGGCGTCGCTGGCCCGGGTTCGGGGCTGAGCCTCGGCCAAAAGAGCGTTGTCGCCCGCGGCGGCCCGTACCAGGGCATCGGTACCGGCCCGGGCCGGCGCGGTTTGACCATGCACCACCGGCTGGGCGGCCGGTGCGCCCTTGGGCGTCTCCACATGAACCGGCACCGGCCGTACCCGGGGTCGTTCCTGGGTCTGAGGCGTCTCGGCGCCCGTTTGTTGAGGAATGGCCCCCTGCTTCTCGGAAACCATTGGGGCCATGGGTGCCGTCGGCTGGGTGGCCTGCACGTCACGGGAAGCGGCGTTATCTTCTCGATCTTCCCGAGGCGCTGATTCCCGGTCCCGGGG
>CAZHRQ010000109.1:0-9292 GCA_964535075.1 uncultured Rhodobacterales bacterium
TAGAGCGGATCGCCCCCAATCGGGGGCACGCTGTGAACCCGATTGGGGGCGATCCGCTCTAAGGCTGCCCCTGCAACCGGCGCTGCTGCAAGCGGTCTCCCGTCGCCAGCCCCAGCCGATCGGCCGAGCCGGCCACCATCTCCACCACCGCCCGCACCGGCTTCCGCGAGGAAATCAGCGCTGTGCTGTGGGGGGTGGCGTGGCGGTGGATATGGCGGACCCGCCCGGCCGAATCCAGAAAGATCAAATCCAGCGGCAGGGGCGTGTTCTTCATCCAGAAGCCCCGCACCTTGTCGGTGGGGAACAGAAACAACATGCCGGCATCGGGCGCCATGGTGGTGCGGCCCATCATGCCATGGCGCTGCTGGTCGCGGGTGCGGGCCAGTTCCAGGGTCACGGGGTGGCGGGCGCCATCGGCCGTGTGCCACACCCCGGGTTCCGTGGGCAGAGGGGGTTGCGGCGCCACCGTCTCCGCCAGAGCCGATCCCGCCCCCATCACCAACATCAGCAGCAGAAGCAGTAGCAGACGCGCCCTCATGACTCCTCCTCCGTGCCCCCGTGGAATTTGGGATTGGCGCCGGCGATCACCACGGTCACCTCGCCCTTGACGGTCACCCCGGCGTAGCGCTCGGCCAGCGCCGGCAACAGATCGCGGTCCATGCGTTCGAACCGCTTGGTGAGTTCCATCCCCACCGCCGCCTCCCGCGGGCCCAGCACGGCGGCGGCATCGGCCAGGAAGGCCCCCACCCGGTGGGGGGATTCGTAAAACACCAGCGTTTCCGGCAGCGCCGCCACCCGGGCGCACACGCGCTGCCGCGCCCCGGTCTTGCGGGGGGGAAAGCCCAGGAACACAAAGCTGGAGGCCGGCAGGCCGGACATCACCAGCGCATTGGTGGCGGCACATGCCCCCGGCAGCGCCTCCACCCGGTGCCCCGCCGCCAGCACCGCGCGCACCAGACGGAAGCCGGGATCGGAAATGCCGGGGGTGCCGGCATCGGAGCAATAGGCCACCGCCGCGCCGGTCTCAAGATGGCTCAGCACCCGCTCGGTGGCCCGGGTCTCGTTGTGCTCATGGCAGGCGAACACCGTGCCCGGCCGGGGCAGGCCGAAGCGCTGATAGAGCCGCAGGGTCACCCGGGTGTCCTCGCAGGCCAGCACCGGCACCGCCCCCAACACGTCCACCGCGCGATAGGTGATGTCCCGCAGGTTGCCGATGGGCGTGGCCACCAGATACAGCCCCGGGGCCAGCGGCGCGCTGTCGTCCGTCATGGCGCGTCCTTCACGATGCGGCAGGCGAAAAAGGGCGCCATGGTGGCCGAGGGCCGGATGCGCACGGCCTGCGCCAGCCCCTCATGAAAGCGTTCGCCCTCCCAGCGCCGCAGCCCGGGATGGGCCTCCGGCAGGGAGAAGGGCAGCGGTTCGGTGCGGGCGGTGGGATGGTGGGTCAGCAATTGGCTCACCGGCCATTCGTTTTCCTCGGGGGCATAGGTGCAGGTGGAATAGACCAGCACCCCGCCCGGACGCAAGCAGCGAAAGGCGGCCACCAGCATGCGTTTCTGCAAATAGCTGTATTTGGTGATACGCCCCAGCGACCAGTAGCGCAGCGCGTTGGGGTGGCTCAGGTCCAACATGCCCTCCCCGCTGCACTGGGCGTCTAGCAGGATGCGGTCGAAGGGCTCGGTGAGGTGCTTGTCCAGGTACTGGCCCTCGATGCGCAGCACCCCGGCCACCCGGGCGTGATAGGTGGCCAGCAGCGTTTCCAGGGTGCGCACCCGCTGGGGGTGGGCGTCGTTGGCCCACAGGTCCGCCCCGTTGCCGGTGAGGGCCGCCAGATGGAGGGTTTTGCCGCCTGGGGCCGCGCACACGTCCAGCAGCCGTTCGCCGGGGCGCGGCGCCAGCCACAGGGGCGGCACCAGGCTGCTGGCGTTCTGCACATACACATGCCCCTCGGTAAACAGGGGCGACTCGGTGATGCGGCGCTTGTCGCCGGTGATCACGTGGGCGTCGGGACACCAGGGCAGGGGGTCGGGGGCCATCGTTTCCGTGGCCAGGAGGGCGGCCCGCACCTCGGCCAGCGGCCGGGGCGACAGGGGATTAAGGCGGGCGCTGGGGGCGGAGGGCGTGCTGGTGAGGCGCAGAGCCTCGGCCTCGGACAGACCGTGGATGCGGGCAATGCGGGTCAGGAACTGGCGCCGCAGCGCCAACCGGCCGGATTTCATGGGCGCGACCCGCTCTAAATCAAATAGATAGAGCCGATTCACGCGGTCAATGGGACCCGAAAATGGGACTCATTGACCGCGATCGGCGTTACCGGATGGCCGAAAAAGGGGCGGCCGCGACCGCCCCTTTTTGGAGTCTTATTCCTCGGCGTCGTTATAGCCGGGTTCGGCGCTGGGACCGGAATCGGTGCCCTTGGCCTCGGGGTCCCGGTCCACCAGTTCGATCACCGCCATAGGGGCGGCGTCCCCATAGCGGAAGCCGGCCTTGAGGATGCGGGTATAGCCGCCCGGGCGGGCCTTGTAGCGGGAGGCCAGCTCGTCGAACAGCTTGCGCACGATCTTGTCCTCGCGCACCACCGCCAGCGCCTGACGCCGGGCGTGCAGGTCGCCGCGCTTGCCCAGGGTGATCAGCTTTTCCACGTAGGGACGCAGGTCTTTGGCCTTGGGCAGGGTGGTCTTGATCTGTTCGTGTTTCAGCAGGCTGGTGGCCATGTTGGCCAGCATGGCCGCACGGTGGGCTTTGTCGCGATTAAACTTGCGACCCTTCATGCCATGACGCATGGGGCGATCTTCCTTGGGCTTGGCCCCGCGCACGGAGCCGATGACGAAGCCCGCCGCCCGGCCCCGGGGGCGGTACGGCGGGAGGGGTCCTCACGACCCCGGAAACAGCGGGGCGCCGACGGACCTCCGCCGGCGCCCCACCCATGAACCGCGAAGGTTTTAGAACGGCTCTTCCAGCTTCTTGGCCAGTTCCTCGATATTCTCGGGCGGCCAGCCGGGCACGTCCATCCCCAGGTGCAGCCCCATTTGCGACAGCACTTCCTTGATTTCGTTCAGGGACTTGCGGCCGAAGTTGGGGGTGCGCAACATCTCGCCCTCGGACTTCTGCACCAGATCGCCGATGTAGATGATGTTGTCGTTTTTGAGGCAGTTGGCGGAGCGCACCGACAGTTCCAGTTCGTCCACCTTGCGCAGCAGGTTCTTGTTGAGCGGCAGCTCGTCCTTGCGCTCTTCCTCGCCCATGGCCTGCGGCTCTTCGAAATTGATGAAGAGCTGGAGCTGATCCTGGAGGATGCGGGCGGCCAGGGCCACGGCGTCCTCGGGGGTCACCAAGCCGTCGGTTTCCACCTCCAGAATGAGCTTGTCGTAGTCGGTGACCTGCCCCACCCGGGCGTGTTCCACCTTGTAGGCCACGCGCTTCACCGGCGAGAACAGGGCGTCCACCGGGATGAGACCGATGGGCGCATCCTCGGGCCGGTTCTGGCTGCCGGGGATGTAGCCCTTCCCGGTGTTGACCACCAGTTCCATGGTCACGGTGGCGCCGGCGTCCAAGGTGCACAGCCGGAGGTCGGGGTTCAGCACGTCCACGTCGTGGACCGCTTCCACCATGCCGGCGGTGACGTCACAGGGGCCGGTGGCCGACAGCCGCAGCCGCCGGGGCCCCTCGCCATGGGAGCGCAGGTTCAGGCTCTTGATGTTGAGGATGATATCGGTAATGTCCTCCCGCACGCCGGGCAGAGAGGAGAACTCGTGCAGCACACCCTCGATCTGCACGGCGGTCACCGCCGCCCCTTGCAGGGACGACAGCAGCACCCGCCGCAAGGCGTTGCCCAGGGTCACGCCGAAGCCACGCTCCAGCGGCTCCACCACGACCGTGGCCATGCGCGCCGCGTCGTGGCCGGCATCCACCTGCAGCTTGGTGGGTTTGATGAGTTCCTGCCAATTCTTCTGTAACACGGGAGTGACCTCGATGCTGTCGGACCCTGGTCGGACCGTCGCCCGAAGGCGCCGCCACGACCCCCGCCACGGCAGCGGGAATCGTCATGGGGAGGTGTCGGCAAGGCCCTCGCGCGGGCGGCCGGGACGCTGGAGCGGCACCATCGCGGGACAGGCGCCCGCTGTCCGCCCCGTCCTCAAACGCGACGACGCTTGCGCGGCCGACACCCGTTGTGCGGGATGGGGGTGACGTCCTTGATGGCGGTGATAGAAAAGCCCACGCCCTGCAACGCCCGCAGGGCCGATTCACGGCCGGCCCCGGGGCCCTTCACCCGGACTTCCAGGGTCTTCATGCCGTGCTCGGACGCCTTGCGGCCGGCATCCTCCGCCGCCACCTGCGCGGCGTAGGGGGTGGACTTCCGCGAGCCCCGGAAACCGTGGGCTCCGGCCGAAGCCCAGGCAATGGCGTTGCCCTGGACATCGGTAATCATGATCATGGTGTTGTTAAAGCTCGCGTTCACGTGCGCAATGCCGGACATGATGTTCTTGCGCTCGCGACGACGCGGCCGGGTGGTGGTCTGCTTGGCCATCGCCCTTGCCTGCCTTCCCTGGTTCGGTTCCGACTGCTGTCATGACGCAAGGGGCCCCGGCGGACGCGGAACCCGTCGCCCCGCGGAGAGGACGCCGAAGCGGCCAACAGCCGGCTCCGGGGTGGGGTCCCTTGCAGATCGCGCGACGCTCCCGGCGCCGCACCAAGAGATCGGGTCCGCGCCACGGGGGCGTGCGGCCCCTTATTACCAAATTCCGAACCCCCGGCAATGGCCGGGGGTGGGGATCATTTCTTCTTGCCGGCGATGGGCTTGGCGGGACCCTTACGGGTGCGGGCGTTGGTGCTCGTCCGCTGGCCGCGCACCGGCAGGCCGCGCCGATGCCGCAGGCCGCGATAGCTGCCCAGGTCCATCAGCCGCTTGACGTTCATGGCCACCTGCCGACGCAGATCGCCTTCCACGGTGTAATCGCGGTCCACGATTTCACGGATGCGCATCAGCTCGTCTTCGCCGAGTTGGTTGACGCGCCGGCTGTCGGCCACGCCCGCGTCCGCGCAAATCCTGGCGGCGCTGGTATGGCCAATGCCGTGGATATAGGTCAGCGCGATGGGAACCCGCTTGTTGGTCGGGACATTCACGCCAGCAATACGTGCCACTGATCTTGCTCCTCATGCTCCGGAATGCGGGCCGATCGGCGCCGCCACCCCTTGGCACCACCCGGGGCTGGAAAGGTCGCGGAGTTTACGCACTCCGCGCCAGTTGTCAACCCCCCAATGGTTTAGGTTTGGGGCGGCCCCACGATGGCCCGGATGTCCGCGTTCACTTTGTCCATGTCCTGTTGCCCGTCCACCACGCGCAACAGGCCTTTTTGCTCATAATAGGGAATGATGGGCGCGGTCTGGGCGTGGTAGGCCGCCAGCCGTTTGGCCACCGTTTCCGCAGTGTCATCGGCGCGCCGGGTGAACTCGGTGCTGCCGCACACATCGCACACGCCGTCCTGGGCCGGCTTCTTGAACGAATCGTGATAGCCCTCGCCACACTGGGCGCAGGTGTACCGCCCGGTGATTCGCGCCACCAGCACCTCGTCGGGCACACGAATTTCGATCACCGCGTCCAGCGGCCGGCCGGTCTTGGCCAGCATGCCGTCCAGGGCTTCCGCCTGCGCCACCGTGCGGGGGAAGCCGTCCAGGATCACGCCCTGTTCCGCCTGCGGGCTGGTGATGCGTTCCTCGATCAAGGCCACCACCAGGGCGTCGGGCACCAGCGCGCCTTGGTCCATGAGTTCCTTGGCCTGCTGGCCCAGTTCGGTCTGCGCCGCCACGGCCGCCCGCAGCATGTCTCCGGTGGAGAGCTGCAACAGGCCGTGAGAGTCCTGGAGCATCCGGGCCTGGGTGCCCTTGCCGCCGCCCGGAGGGCCGAGAAAGATAAGGTTCATGGCGTTCGTTCCTCCCTGGTGCCGTTGTCGGTCCCGGACGGCTCAGCCGCGTCGCTTGCCGCCCCGGAGCTTGGCTTTTTTGATCAGGCCCTCGTACTGGTGGGCCAGCAGGTGGGACTGAATTTGCGCCACCGTATCCATGGTCACCGTCACCACAATCAGCAGCGAGGTCCCGCCGAAGTAGAACGGCACCTGATAGCGGGCGATGAGGATCTCCGGCAGGACGGACACGGCAATGAGATAGATGGCCCCCACCGCCGTCAGCCGCGTCAGCACATAGTCCAGATAGTCGGCGGTGTTCTTGCCCGGGCGGATGCCGGGAATGAAGCCGCCGTTCTTTTTCAGGTTGTCGGCCGTGTCCTCGGGGTTGAACACCACCGCCGTGTAGAAGAAGGCGAAGAAGCCGATCAGGCCGGCATATATGGCCAAATACAGGGGCTGGCCCCGGCCCATCACCGCCATGATGGCGTTCATGATGCCGCCACCGCCGCTTTCACCACCGGTGAAGCCCACCACGGTCATGGGCAACAACAGGATGGAGCTGGCGAAAATGGGCGGGATCACCCCGGAAACGTTGATCTTCAGGGGCAGGTGCGACGATTCGCCGCCCATCATCTTCTGCCCCACCTGCCGCTTGGGATACTGGATCAGCAGCCGCCGTTGGGCCCGCTCGATGAACACGATCCCGGTGATCACCGCCACGATCATCACCAGCAGGAACAGGATGAACACCGTGGACAGGGCGCCGGTGCGGCCCAGATCCAGGGTGCCGGCCAGGGCCGACGGCAGATTGGCCACAATGCCGGCGAAAATGATCAGGGAAATGCCGTTGCCCACGCCCCGGGCGGTGATCTGCTCCCCCAGCCACATCAGGAACATGGTGCCGCCCACCAGGGTGATCACCGTGGTGAAACGGAAGAACAGCCCGGGATCAATCACCGCGGCCTGGCCCCCACTGTTCATGGCCTCCAGGCCCACGGCGATGCCATAGCCCTGCAAGGCGGCGATCAGCACCGTGCCATAGCGGGTGTACTGGTTGATCTTTTTCCGCCCGGTCTCGCCTTCCTTCTTGAGCTGATCCAAGGAGGGCGACACCGCCGTCATCAACTGCATGATGATGCTGGCGGTGATGTAGGGCATGATGTTGAGGGCGAAGATGGTCATGCGCCCCAGCGCCCCGCCGGAGAACATGTCGAACATGCCCAGGATGCCGCCCGAGTTCTGCTGGAAGAACTGGGCCAGCACCCCCGGATCCACACCCGGCACCGGAATGTAGGTGCCCACGCGATAGATCACCAGGGCGCCCAGAGTGAACCAGATGCGTTTGCGCAGCTCGGTGGCCTTGGCCAGGCTTCCGAGGTTCAGGTTCGCGGCTAGCTGTTCGGCGGCCGAGGCCATCCCCTACCCCACTTCTGGCTGACGGCACCCCGGGCCCATCCCGGGATGCGACACGATGGATACACGAACAGGCCGGGAAGGCGACGGTTTCCCGTCTCCGCCGGCCGGGGAGACACGGACGGGCCGGGCGGCGACGGTTGCCCGTCCCGTCCGACCCCTCCGATCACGATGGTCCGGTCTAGCCCTCCTGGGCGCCGGAGTCCACCTCTGTTGCCGTTTTGGCCTTGGGGGCGCGACGCACCGGCTCGGCCTGTTCCACGGCGCCACCGGCCGCTTCCACCGCCGCCCGCGCCTTTTCCGAGGCGTGGGCCACGTGGAAGGTGGCCTTGGCCGACAGGTCACCGGTGGCCAGCAGGCGCACGCCGGCGCCGCGACCGCCGATCACGCCGGCCGCCGTCAGGGCTTCCTGGGTGATGGGCTGGCTGGCATCCAGACGGCCGGCGTCAATGGCCGCCTGCACCCGCCCCAGGTTCACCTCGTCCCAGGTCTTGCGGTTGGGGTTCTTGAAGCCGCGCTTGGGCAGGCGGCGATAGATGGGCATCTGCCCACCTTCGAACCCGTTGATGGCCACACCCGAGCGGGATTTTTGCCCCTTGTGCCCGGTGCCGCCGTTCTTGCCCCGGCCGGAGCCCAGGCCGCGTCCGCGGCGGAGGCGCGAACGGCGGGCGCCGGGACGATCCTGAAGTTCGTTCAGTTTCATGGCTGATTCCGTCCCGTCCTACTGTTCCACCCGCACCAGGTGGCGGACCTTGTTGACCATGCCGCGCACCGCCGGGGTATCCTCCAGATCGCGCACATCGTGCGGATGGCGAAGCCCCAGGCCGCGCACGCAGGCGCGCTGGGAATCGGTACCCCCGATGAGGGAGCCGATCTGGCGCACCCGCACCTTCCCCTGCGCCACCGGGGGCAGCGAACTCTTCGACTGGCTCATGGCGGTCACTCCTTGGCCGGGGCGCCGGCCGCCGGGGCCTGACCGTCCCGACGGGCCACGATATCGCCGATCTTCTTGTTGCGCTTGGCGGCCACGGCTTTGGGCGACATGCTCCACTGCATGGCGTCCAGGGTCGCGCGGATCATGTTGTGCGGGTTGCGGCTGCCGGTGCACTTGGCCACCACGTCCTGCACCCCCATGGTTTCGAACACGGCGCGCATGGGGCCGCCGGCGATGATGCCGGTGCCGGGAGGCGCCGCGCGCACCACCACGCGGCCGGCGCCGAAGCGCCCCACCATGTCGTGGTGCAGGGTGCGGCCTTCCCGCAGGGGGACCCGGATCATGTTGCGCTTCGCCGTCTCGGTGGCCTTGCGGATGGCCTCGGGCACTTCACGCGCCTTGCCGGAGCCGAAGCCCACCCGGCCCTTGCCGTCGCCCACCACCACCAGGGCGGCAAACGCGAAGCGACGACCGCCCTTCACCACCTTGGCCACACGGTTGATGTGAACCAGCTTGTCGATAAACTCGGAATCTTCACGGCTCTCACGGCCGCCGCGCTCGCCCCCGCGCCCTTTCTGATCTTGGCGCTGGGACTGATTGGGAGTGCGTGCCATCGCGCTGTCCTTAAGCCTCTCCTGCCGTCGGGCCCGGCAAGCGGGCGACGGCGTTATTCAACAAAACCCAGGGGCCGGCCGGCATTTTCATACCGGCCGGGCGTCCTAGAACTCCAGACCGCCTTCGCGGGCCCCATCCGCCAGGGC
This sequence comes from uncultured Rhodobacterales bacterium, assembly GCA_964535075.1. GTDB lineage: Bacteria > Pseudomonadota > Alphaproteobacteria > Rhodospirillales > CAJXLG01 > CAZHRQ01. Next base: position 9,009 of record CAZHRQ010000109.1, read on the forward strand.
TTGCACCCGGCCATGATAGTGGTAGCCGCCACGGTCGAACACCACCTTTGTGACACCGGCTTCGGTCGCCCGTTGCGCCACCAGCTTGCCCACGCGGGTCGCCGCGTCCCTGTCGGACCCCAGTTGGCGCTCGCCTTCCCCTTCCAGGGAGGAGGCGGACGCCAAGGTGCGGCCGTCGAGGTCGTCGATGACCTGGGCGTAGATGTGCCGGTTGGAACGCGAGACCGCCAGCCGCGGCCGATCGCCGATCCGAATTACTGTCTTTCGCACCCGCCGAATCCGCC
>CAZHRQ010000110.1:0-2514 GCA_964535075.1 uncultured Rhodobacterales bacterium
CGGCTCTATCTGTTTGTTTTGGAGCCGATTCACGCGACCCATCCGCTTCAGGGTCCCTGTTCCCTACGCCCGAAGATAGCGCGCCGCATTGTCCCGCTCGAACAGATAGAGCAACACCCGCAACGCCCGCCCCCGTTCCGTCTGTAAATCGGGATCGCGGTCCAGCACCAGTCGGGCGTCGTCCTGCGCCACCCCCAGCAACTCGGCATGGGCGGCCATGTCCGCCAACCGAAAACGGGGCAGGCCTGTTTGGCGGGTGCCCAGGGCCTCGCCCGGGCCCCGCAACCGCAAATCCTCCTCGGCGATGGCGAAGCCGTCATCGCTGTCACGCATCACCGCCAACCGCGCCCGCGCCGTTTCCCCCGCTGCCGGGTCGTACAGCAGCAGGCAGGTGGCCTTGTCGGTGCCCCGGCCCACCCGCCCCCGCAACTGATGCAACTGGGCCAGGCCGAAGGCTTCGGCGTGCTCCACCACCATCACCGAGGCCTCCGGCACGTCCATGCCCACCTCGATCACCGTGGTGGCCACCAGCACCTGGAGCGATCCGTCGGCGAAGCCCTGCATGGCCGCCTGTTTGTCCGCCGCCTTCAACCGCCCATGCACCAGCCCCACCGGCACGGGCGCCAGCACCTCGGCCAGATGGGCGTGCCGGGCCTCGGCGGCGGCCAGGTCGCTGCCCTCGCCCTCCGCCACCAGGGGACACACCCAGTACACCCGCCGCCCCGCCGCCACCGCCCGCCGCACGCCGGCCGCCACCTCCTCCAGCCGGGCCAGGGAGAGCACCCGGGTGTCCACGGGCTGACGACCGGCGGGCTTTTCCGTCAGGCGGGAGGCATCCATGTCGCCATAGCCGGCCAGGGCCAGGGTGCGGGGAATGGGCGTGGCGGTCATGAGCAGCAGATCCACCGCCCGCCCCTTCCCCGCCAGGGCCAGCCGCTGTTGCACGCCGAAGCGGTGCTGTTCGTCGATCACCGCCAGGCCCAGATCGTGAAACGCCACCTCCTCCTGCACCAGGGCGTGGGTGCCCACCACCAGGGCGATGGACCCGTCGGCGAGACCGGCCAGGGTGGCGCGCCGCTCGGCGGCCCGGTCCTTGCCCGTGAGCAGGGCCAGCCGCACCCCCGCCGCCTCGGCCAGGGGGGCCATGGTGGCCTGATGCTGCCGGGCCAGCAGTTCGGTGGGGGCCATCAGCGCGGCCTGCTGCCCCTCCTCCACCGCCACCAGCATGGCCAGCAGCGCCACCACCGTCTTGCCGCTGCCCACGTCCCCCTGTAACAGCCGCATCATCACCACCGGTTCCGCCAGATCGGCGGCAATATCGGCGAGGGCCTGTTCCTGACTGCCGGTGAGGGCGAACGGCAGCGCCGCCCGGACCGCGCTTTGCAAGATCCCGGTGCCGGAACGCGCCCGACCCGCCCGCCGGCGCAGGGACTGCCGCACCAGGGCCAGGGCCAACTGGTTGGCCAGCAATTCGTCATAGGCCAGCCGCCGCCGGGGCGGCGCGGTGGGGGCCAAGTCGGCCGGGGTTTCCGGGGCATGGGCCGCCAACAGCGCCGCGCGCCACGGCGGCCAGCCCTCCCGCGCCATCAGGGTGGGGTCCTGCCACTCGGGCAGGTCCGGCGCCCGGTCCAGGGCCCCCGCCAGCGCCCGGTGCAGCAACTTGGGCACCACGCCGGTGGTGAGGGGATAGACCGGCTCCACCCGGGCGATCGCCGCCGCCGTTTCCGGCGGGGCAATGTGGTCGGGGTGGACCATCTGCGGCCGGTCGTGGAACCACTCCACCTTGCCGCTCACCACCCGGGTGCTGCCCGGCGGCAAGGTCCGTTGCAGCCACTCGGGCCGGGTGTGAAAGAACACCAGGATCAGGGTGCCGCTGTCGTCCCGGCAGGGCACCCGCCACGGCTGCCGTTTGTTTTCCGGCGGCAGCGGCGGCATCACCTCCACGGTGAGGGTGGCCACGGCGCCGTGAGGGGCCTCGGCGATGCGGGGGGCGTGACGGCGATCCAGCAGGCCGGTGGGCAGATGCCAGAGCAGGTCCCCCACGTGGGGACCCGCCAGCCGGGTAAGCAGCGGCGCCACCTTGGGCCCCACGCCCTTCAACACCCCCACCTCGGCGAACAGGGGCCACAACACCTCGGGACGTTGGGGCGCGGGACGGGCGGAAGAGGAGGACACCATGACGGGAAATCCGGAAGGGCTGACAGGAGCGGCGGAACGCGCTATATGGTAGGGCGCCCGCAGCCAGACACAAGTCCCGAGCCCGCCGTCCCATGTCCTCCCCCCGCAAGCGCCTGCTCTATCGCGGATTGCACCGGGGCACCCACGAGGCCGATTTGCTGGTGGGCGGTTTCGTCCGTGCCTGGCTGGACCACCTGGACGACGCCCAGGTGGCGCGGCTGGAACAGCTCCTGGCGGCGCCGGACCTGGATCTGGTGGACTGGATCCTGGGCCGCCGCCCGCCCCCGCCCGCCTGTGATCACGACATGCTGCACCTCATGCGCGCCCATCATACCC
>CAZHRQ010000110.1:2524-9072 GCA_964535075.1 uncultured Rhodobacterales bacterium
GATCGAGGCCGTGGCCCGTCCCGGACCCACCCCCCTGCACGGCGTGCCCGAAGGCCTGGACGCCCGCGTGATCGCCGACCTGGTGGCCGCCGCCCCCGACCGGCCCCTGGTGCACGTGGCCCGGGACGACGCCCGCCTGGCGGTGCTGGCCGATAGTCTGACCTTTTTCGCCCCCCACCTAAACGTGGTGCGGTTTCCCGCCTGGGACTGCATGCCCTACGACCGGGTGGGGCCGCACCCCGACGTGGTGGCGGCGCGCATGAGCGCCCTGGCCGCCCTGGCCACGCCAGCGCCCGAGCGGGTGGTGCTCACCACCATGGCCGCCATCCTGCAACGGGTGCCGCCGCCCGGGGCCCTGGGCGACAGCCACCTTTTGGCCCCCGGCGCCCGCCTGGACCTGGATGCCATCACCGCCACCCTGGAGCGCCAGGGCTATCTGCGCGCGGAAACGGTGCGGGAATCGGGGGAATTCGCCGTGCGGGGCGGCATCCTCGACCTGTTTGCCCCCGGCCACGAGGCCCCCGTGCGGGTGGACCTGTTCGGCGACGACATCGAACGCCTGCGCACCTTCGATCCCGAAAGCCAGCGCACCCTGGCGGAAATCCCCGCCCTCACCATGGCGCCCATGAGCGAGGTGGTGCTGGACGAAGACACCATCAGCCGCTTCCGGCGCGGCTATCGCCAGCAGTTTGGCAACCCCCGCGAGAGAGACGTGCTGTTCGAGGCCGTCTCCAGCGGCCAGCGTCATCCCGGCATGGAACACTGGCTGCCCCTGTTCCACACCGAGATGGCCACCCTCTTCGCCTGGCTGCCCGAAGCGGTGGTCACCCAGGACGCCCAAGCGCCCGAGGCCGCCCGGGCCCGCTTTGACATGATCCAGGAATACCATCAGGCGCGGCAGGCCATGGCCGGCCGCAGCTTGTCGGAAACGGGCATGGTCTATAATCCGCTGCCGCCCGAGACCCTGTACCTCACCCCGGCGGAGTGGGACTCCCTGCTGGGCGTGCGCCCCGGCGCCGTGTTCAGCGCCACGCCGGCGCCCGAAGCCGCCCCTCAGGCCCCCGACCTGGGCGGCCATCCCGGCGAGACCTTCGCCGAGGCCCGCACCAATCCCCAGCGCAGCGTCTACACGGCCGTGGGCGAACGCATCGCCCGGGCGCAACAGGCCGGGCGAACGGTGGTGATCGCCTGCTACAGCGAGGGCAGCCGCGACCGTCTGACCACCCTGCTGGCGGAGCACGAGGCCCCCGCGCCCACCCCCGTGGCCACCGCCGGGGAGTTGACCCCCCGGGCGGTGCATGGCGCGGTACTGGGGCTGGATCGCGGCTTTGTCACCCCCACCCTGGCCCTGATCACCGAGCAGGACATCCTGGGCGACCGGCTGGTGCGGGCCGCCCGACGCAAGCGCCGCCCCGAATCGGTGATCTTCGAGGCCAACAGCCTCAACGAGGGCGATCTGGTGGTGCATGCCGAACACGGCATCGGCCGCTACGACGGCCTGGCCACCCTGGACATCAACGGCGCCGCCCACGACTGCCTGCGGCTGCTCTACGACGGCGGCGACAAGCTGTTCGTGCCGGTGGAGAACCTGGACGTGCTGTCCCGCTTTGGCAGCGAAACGGCCGGCGTCAGCCTGGACAAGCTGGGCGGGGTGGCGTGGCAGGCCCGCAAGGCCAAGCTGAAGGAACGGGTGCAGGAAATGGCCGACCACCTGATCAAGGTGGCGGCAGAGCGCCAATTGCGCCAGGCCGACATCCCCGAACCCCCGGAAGGGCTCTACGGCGAGTTCGCGGCTCGTTTCCCCTATGCGGAAACCGACGATCAGGCCCGGGCCATCGCCGATACCATCGACGATCTGGCCAGCGGCCGGCCCATGGACCGGCTGGTGTGCGGCGACGTGGGCTTCGGCAAGACCGAGGTGGCCCTGCGCGCCGCCTTCGTCATGGCCATGAGCGGCCAGCAAGTGGCGGTGGTGGTGCCCACCACCCTGCTGTGCCGACAGCATTTCCGGGTGTTCGAGGAACGCTTCGCCGGCTTCCCGATACGGGTGGCCCAGCTTTCCCGCATGGTCGCCGGCAAGGCCGCCACCGCCGTGAAAAAGGAACTGGCCGACGGCACCATCGACATCGTGGTGGGCACCCACGCCCTGTTGTCCAAAACCATCCGCTTCGGCCGCCTGGGGCTGCTGATCGTGGATGAGGAACAGCATTTCGGCGTCAATCACAAGGAACGGCTCAAGCAGCTCAAGAGCGGCGTGCACGTGCTCACCCTCACCGCCACCCCCATCCCCCGCACCCTGCAAATGGCGCTGACCGGATTGCGGGGGATGAGCATCATCGCCACCCCGCCGGTGGACCGGCTGGCGGTGCGCACCTTCGTCCTGCCCTATGACCCGGTGGTGATCCGCGAGGCCATCTTGCGGGAACGCTTCCGGGGCGGCCAGACCTTCTACGTCTGTCCCCGGGTGCGGGACATGGAGCCCCTGCGCGAACGGCTGGAAGCCCTGGTGCCCGAGGTGCGCATCGCCCTGGCGCACGGCCAGATGGCCGCCAACGACCTGGAAGAGGTGATGACCGCCTTTGGCGACGGGTACTACGACCTGTTGCTGGCCACCAACATTATCGAATCGGGCCTGGACATGCCCCGGGTCAACACCATCATCCTGCACCGCGCCGATATGTTCGGCTTGGCCCAGCTCTATCAGTTGCGGGGTCGGGTGGGCCGGTCCAAGGCCCGGGGCTATGCCTATCTCACCCTGCCTGCCGACCGCACCGTCAGCAAGACCGCCCTGAAACGCCTGGATGTGATGCAGACCCTGGACAGCCTGGGGGCCGGCTTCTCCCTCGCCAGCCATGACCTGGACATTCGGGGCGCCGGCAACCTGCTGGGCGACGAGCAGTCGGGCCACATCAAGGAAGTGGGCATCGAGCTCTATCAGCAGATGCTGCAAGAGGCGGTGGCCCGCGCCCGCACCGAGGACGACGCCCAGGCGGCCGCCGGGGAGGAATGGTCGCCCCAGATCAACCTGGGCACCCCGGTGCTGATTCCCGAATCCTATGTGCCCGATCTGGGGGTGCGGCTGTCCCTGTACCGGCGGCTGGCGGACCTGGACGCCCAGGAGGCCATCGACGCCTTCGCCGCCGAGCTGGTGGACCGCTTCGGCCCCCTACCGCCGGAGGTCACCAACCTCATGCAGGTGATGACCATCAAGCGGCTGTGCCGGCAGGCCGGGGTGGAAAAGGTGGACGCGGGGCCCAAGGGCGCCGTGGTGGCGTTCCGCCACAACCAGTTCGCCAATCCGCCGGGGCTGGTGCAGTACATCAGCCAGCAGGCGGGCACGGTGAAGGTTCGCTCCGACCATGCGGTGGTGTTCCGGCGCGGCTGGGAAACGCCCGCCCAGCGCATGACCGGTGTCGCTCAGGTGCTGGGCGATCTGGTGGCGCTGGTGGCCACGGCCTAGAGCGGATCGCGGTTAATGGGATCCAGAAATGGGTCCCATTGAGCGCGTGAATCCGCTCTAAAAAAATCGCGCTGCCGACTCTTTCCTGACGGACGCCGGCGTCTGATACTGGCGGGACCCCCCCGGCCAGGAGAGTCCCATGACCGACCCCACCGTTCCCCGTCTCGACCCCGTGGCCTTGCTGAACACGGTGCTGGCCCGGCGGCCCCGCCCCGGCGACAATGATCGGGCCCTCCGGGCCGCCGTCAATCAGGCCATCGCCGAGGTCAATCAGGGCCGGGCGGCCGACGCCGCCCGCATCGCCGGGCACGCGGTGGAGACCTTGCTGGCCGCCCACCCCCTGAGCCCCAGCGACCGGGACGTGATGCCCCCCCTGGGCTCCCTGTTGCAGCCGCTGGCCCATGGCGGTGCGTGGCGCCTGTTCCAGGACCAGATCACCGAGCTGGCGGCGCTGGTGGACTTCAAACTCTCGCCGGGCGCGGTGGACACCATCAACGCCGAAACCAACCACCTGCTGACCCTGCCGCAGGGACCGGCCCGAGCCATGGCCCTGCAAGCCTGGGCCGATCGCTTTCTGGCCGGCCACCGCGTGCCGCCGGGTGCGGCCCCGCTGCTGGAGGCCCTGCTGCCCTTGGCCCGGGAGGAAGGGGCCGGCCTCCTGACCCAACGCCTGGAGGCGTTCTCCCTCGCCCTGGCGGCCCATCGCACGCTGGCCGGCGCCCGGGGGGCCGGCGCCACCATGCTGCTGGCCTTCCTGGATCAGCCCTATGAAATGAGCCTGGAAACCTTTGCCCAGTGCAACGCCCGCTGCACCTTCTGCCCCTATCCCCGGCTGGAGCGCCAGGGTGTCCGCATGCCCACCGAGCTGTTCACCCGGCTGGTGGACGAAATCGCGGCCTTTCCTCATCCGGCGCCCCTGGTGCTCAACCTCTCGCGGGTGAACGAGCCCTTGCTGGATCACCGGTTGTTCGACTTCATGGATCTGCTGCGGGAACGGGTGCCGCATGCCGATATCTACCTGCCGTCCAACGGCACCACCCTGACCGAGAACAACGTGGCCCAACTGGCGGCCCGGCCTAATTTCCGGGTGCTGACCATCTCCCTGAACAGCATCGACCCGGCGGAACACGATCGCCTCATGGGCATTTCCTTCGAGACCGTCACCGCCAACCTGGACCGCCTCCACGCCGCCCACGCCGCCGGCGACATTCCCTTTAAGATTTACATCAGCCACCTGGTGCCACCGGGTCAGCCGGCCGGCCCCCTGGCCACCTGGGTCAGCGAGCGCTGGCCCACCTTCGGCTATGGCGCCTATCCCCAGCACGACTGGCTGGGCAGCGTGGAACCGCCCACCACCCCCCCGGGCAAGATCCCCAACGCGCCCTGCCTGGACTGGCGCAACCTGCACATCCTGGCCACCGGCGATCAGGCCCTGTGCTGTTTCGATGGCGACGGCCGCCATGGGGGCGGCAACGTGCACGACCAGTCCCTGCTGGCCCTCTACAACCGGGCGCCCTTGCGGGAAATGCGCCGCCGGGTGCTGTGCCGCACCGACCCGATCGCGCCCGCCCCCTGCCAAACCTGCCCCTTGTACGGCTGGAAGGAAGAGAGCCCTTAGAGCGGGTCGCACCCAATCGGGTTCACGCTGTGAACCGGATTGGGTGCGTGAATCCGCTCTAAATCAAATAGATAGAGCCGATTCACGCGGTCAATGGGACCCGAAAATGGGTCCCATTGACCGCGATAGGCTCTAAACGAAACGGCCCCCCGGAGGGTCCCGGGGGGCCGTTTTTTTTTAATGAGGCGCGGGAACGCGGATCAGACGTCGCCTTCTTCCCCGTCGCGGCTGCCGCGATTCCCGAGCACCACGCCCTCCTCGTCGTCGGAGAAGCCCACATCGCGGTGCGGCACGGCGAAGGCAATGCCGGCCTCGTGGAACTTCCGCCACAACACCTTGAACAGGGCCACCTTCTCACCGCCATGGGCCTGGTAGTCCGGCGTCTGCCACCCCATGGAGTAGACCAGCCCCTTGTCGTTGGCATCGATCAGGGAGGCCGAGTAAGCATGCTGCGGCGTCCAGCCCCCGGGCTGCAACTCCCGCTCCAGCAGGGCCTCGGTGATGAGGGTGGTGACCGTCTCCGGCGAATGCTTGCGGTCCACGATGATGGGCACGAAGATCCAGGTGCCCGCCCGGTCGCGGCTGTAGTTCTCCAGCACCGTTTCCGTCACATGGCTGTTGGGGATGGAGATGGCCACGTTGAAACGGGTGCGCAGCTTGACACTGCGCCAGGACACGTCGGTGACCTGACAGACTTCGCCACCACCGATTTTCACCCAGTCGCCCACCCGCATGGGGCGGTCGATGTTGAGGATGATGCCGGAGAACACGTTGGCGATGTTCCCCTGGATGGCCATGCCGATAATCAGGGTGAGCAGGCCGGAGGTGGCCAGCAGGCTGGTCAACGGCAGGTGCAGAACAAAGGCGATGATGCCCCCCAAGGCCACCACCATGATGATCAGGTCCACCAGGAAACGCATCAGGTTGGGCACCTGCCGGCCGGAGCGGATTTCCAGCGGACGCCACACGAACCGGTGCACGGCGCGAGAGGCAAAGAAGGCCGGAATCAGCCACCACAGGGCGCCCAAAACCATGTCGAAAATGTCCAGCACCGCGAAGGGCAGCCGCTCGGACACCATGCTGAACAACAGCTCGCTGCCCCCCCACAGGATGACCAGCGCCACCACCATCTGCAACACCAGCACCGGCAGGATCCGCGCCCGACGCGGCCACAGGGCCCCGGCCACGATGGTGGCGATCAGGAGCACCACCCCACCGCCCAGGGCGTACAGGAAGGTGTTGTGGTTCGCTCCCAGATCGTGGGCCAGGCTGGGTTTACTCAGCCGCAGCGAGGCCACGAAGTTGGAAAAGGGCATCATGCCGTCGGGCTGGTTCACGTAGGCCGGAACCCCCCGCGACAGCACCCATTGCACACTTTGATAGGCCGCGGCGTCCCGCAGGGTCCACCCCTGGGCCTCCAGCACCGGCGTCAGCCCCGCCAGGGTATTGGCGTAGGTATCGCCCTCCGCC
>CAZHRQ010000111.1:0-9071 GCA_964535075.1 uncultured Rhodobacterales bacterium
GGCCTGCATGGCGATGCCCCCCATGTGGTGGTGGCGCCCACGGACATTGGCGATTGCCTCACCACCACCCAGTGGGCGGTGCATCTGGCCGAAACCCTGCAATGCCCGGCGGTGGTGCTCAGCGATCAGATCATGGGGCAGGCCCGGGCCATCATCGACCGCCCGGATATTCCCGATCTCGGCACCCAGCGCAAGGTGGTGCGCACGCCGTCGGCCGAGGACCAACTGGACGGCAGGACCCCCTGGCCCCGCCATGCGCCCGCGCCGGACGGGGTGTCGCCCATGGCCCTGCCCGGCACCCCCGGCTGTACCTACACCGCCGACGGCCTGGAGCACGACCGCCACGGCACGCCCTCCACCCAGGCCCGCGACCACCAGGAACAACTGGACAAGCGCCGCGACAAGCTGCTGTCCCACGACTACGGCCCCCGCTGGCTGGACCGCGCGGGCGACGGCCCGGTGGCGGTGATCTGCTGGGGCTCCACCGCCGGCCCGGTGCGGGAAGCGGTGGAGCGGAGGCAGGCCGACGGCCGGTCGGTGCGGTTGCTGGTGCAACGGCTGCTGTCGCCGGCCCTGCCCGAGGCCATGGCCGCCGCCCTGGACGGGGTGGAGACCCTGCTGGTGGTGGAACAGAGCCACGGCGCCCAGTATCTGCACTATCTGCGGGCCCACTTTGCCCTGCCGGCGCGGGTGGAAAGCCTGCACGCGCCGGGACCGCTGCCGCTGCGGCCCGCCACCATCGCCGAGGCCCTGACGGCCTTGGGCCCCCGTTCCTGATCCGGAGGACCGAACCATGGCCGTGAAGGGACTCCCCCCCGCCTCCGGGCGCAGCCACCGCGACTACCGGTCGGGCATCAAGCCCGTGTGGTGCCCGGGCTGTGGCGACTATGCGGTGTTGCAGGCCCTCACCAAGGCCTTTGCCGCCCTGGACCTGGAACGGGAACGGGTGGCGGTGATGTCGGGCATCGGGTGTTCGTCCCGCCTGCCGGCCTATACCAGCGTCTATGGCTTTCACGGCATCCACGGCCGCGCCCTGCCGGCGGCCACCGGGCTGAAAATCGCCCGGCCCGATCTCACCGTGGTGGCGGTGGGGGGCGACGGCGACGGCTTTTCCATCGGCGGCAACCACTTCCTTCATGCCTGCCGTCGCAACGCCGATCTCACCTATGTGGTGATGGACAACGAAGTCTATGGCATGACCAAGGGCCAGGCCTCGCCCACCACCCCGCCCGACTGGGACCGCAGCAAACTCACCCCCGGCGGGCCTGGCATTCGTGCCTTTCAGCCCTTGTCCATCGCCCTGGCCGCCGGCGCCAACTTCATCGCCCGGGGCTTCGCCGGCGACCCCAACGGCGCCGCCCGCCTGATCGCCCACGCCATTGTTCATCCGGGCTTTTCCTTCGTGCAGGTGCTCAGCCCCTGTGTCACCTTCCGGCCCGAGGATCGGGACTGGAAGGAGGCGGTGTCCGCCTGGGCCGAGCCGCCCACCGACGACCCCATGGTGGCGGGTCAGCGCCTGCTGGCCGACGACGGCTTCGGCACCGGCGTTCTGTACGCGGGCCAGCGGCCGGTCTATGCTCCTCAGACACGCACCGACACGGCGGTGACGGACTTGCAGGAGGCATTCGCGCTATGAGCGATCACGCTTTGACCGGGGAGGATCGGCCCGGAGACGGGCTCAGCGATTTGGCGGACTTTCTCGCTCACGCCCTGCATCTGGAAAACGAGGCGGCGGATCATTACGAGGAACTGGCCGACGCCATGGACGCCCACAACAACCGCGAGGTGGCGGCCCTGTTCGAGCGCCTGGGCGGATTCGCCCGTCAGCACGCCGCCGAGGTGCCCACCCACGCCGCCGCCCACGGCTGCACCCTTCCCCCCCGTCACCCCTGGGAATTCCACTGGCCCACCGGCGCCACCCCCGAAACGCCGCTGCGGGACCATTCCCATTACCTCATGACACCGCACCACGCCCTGACCCTGGCCCTGGAAGCGGAACGACTCGGTCAGCAATACTACCAATGGGTTGCCACAGAGACCGGGCACGATACCATCCGCGCCCTGGCCACCGACATGGCCGCCGAGGAAAGCGAACACGTGGCCATTCTCGAAGATTGGCTCACCCGCTATCCGGCGCCGGCCCCAGGATGGGATGATGACCCCGACCCCGCCCACATGCCCGAATGATGAGGACTCCCGAGAGGAGACCCACCCCGTGCCCTGGGACAGCGTGGCCAGTGCCAACCGCACCCTGACCAGCGCCCGCGCCCTGGCCGAGGCCTCCCAGGCCCTGGTGGCGCGCCTCGCCCGCCGCAACCTGCCCCTGCCGGCCCCACCGGAAGAAACGGCGCGGCGCGAAGCCCTGCGCCTGAGCCAACGCCAGCTCATGCGCATCCGCCAACGCATTCTCTTCCGCCTGAAAAACCTGGCCGACAGCCTGCGACGGCGCGGTACCACCCTCAGCCTGTTGCTCTCCGAGGTGCATTACGTGCGCGGAGAACTCACCGGCTATCGCACCGCTCTGGCCGATTTCTGCGCCCAAGCCTGTGGGACGCTTCCCGGCTGCCTGACGGAACACAGCCGCCTGGATGACATCCGGCAGCGGCTGGTGGTGGTGGACGACTGGGCGGAAGGCCGGGTCCCCATGGCCCAGGCGGTCCAGGAAATGGACCAGGCCTTCCTGGACTTTACCGCCCATCTGACCGGGCTGGCCGGCTGCATGGCCCTGCTGGTGGATCCCCATCCCAGCAGGCTCGCGCCGACGGAGGGGGACAGTCGCTGAGGTGACCGCGATCGGCTCTAAAACTTGTGTAGACTGTCGAGACCTCAGGACTCTTCCGGAAAGTCGAACAAGTCGGTGGACAGATAGCGTTCGGCGAAGCTGGGCAGGATGACCACCACGCGCTTGCCGGCCATGTCCGGGCGTTGGCTCACCTCCACCGCCGCCGCCAGGGCCGCGCCCGAGGAAATGCCCACCGGCATGCCCTCCAGCCGGGCCGCCTTGCGCGCCCAGGCGAAGGCGCTTTCGTTGCCGATGGGCAGCACCTCGTCCACCAACGTGCGGTCCAACACCTCGGGCACGAATCCGGCGCCGATGCCCTGGATCTTGTGCGGCCCGGCCGTTCCGCCGGAAAGCACCGGGCTGTCCTCGGGCTCCACCGCCACCAGTTTCAGGTCGGGCAGGCGGGATTTCAGCGCCCGGCCCAGGCCGGTGAGGGTGCCACCGGTGCCCACACCGGCCACGATCACGTCCAGGTGGCCGTCGCAGTCCTGCCACAGCTCGTGGGCGGTGGTGGTGGCGTGGATGTCGGGGTTGGCGGGGTTGGCGAATTGCTGGCACAGCCGGGCTTTGGGCAGGTCGGCCACCAGTCGCTCCGCCCGCAGCACCGCGCCGCGCATGCCCTGGGCCGCCGGGGTGAGCTCCAGCTCCGCCCCCAGCAACTGGAGCATCTTCCGCCGCTCGATGGACATGTTGTCGGGCATGGTGATGATCAGGCGATAGCCCTTGGCGGCGCAGGCCACCGCCAGGCCGATGCCGGTGTTGCCGGAGGTCGGTTCCACAAACACCGTGTCGGGGGTGATCTCGCCGGTCTGTTCGGCTGCTTCCAGCATCGCGAGGCCGATGCGGTCCTTCACCGAGTGGGCGGGATTGAAGAATTCGCATTTCCCCAGCAACTCCACCGGCAGCCGGGCGGCGGCGGCCAGCCGCCCCAGCCGCACCAGGGGCGTGCCGCCGATGGTGTGCAGGAAGCCGTCATAGATCTGTCCGCGCGGCGTGGCAAAGGGCGTGGGCATCGGTTTTCTCCAACTCGGGACCCTGCGGCGGGATGTTGATTAAATCGTAAAATCGGGGCGGCCTTCAACCTCGCTTTCGACCCCGGCGGCGTGGGCGGCGCGACACAGGTCGTCGATGGTCATGTGGTCCAGCGGCGCCATCATTTCCGCCTCCAGTTGGGCCCAAAGGGGGCGCACCACCTCCCGCCCCAGGCGCGACCCGGGCAGGTCGTCGGCAATATCGTCGGTGCGCTCCATGGCCTCCACCACCCGGACGATGTCGCCCAGGGTGATGCGGCGCCGCTCCCGCGCCAGCCGATAGCCGCCGCGGGGCCCGCGCACCCCCACCAGCAGCCCCCGGCGCACCAGATGTTGCAGGGTTTGTTCCAGATAGCGGGCCGGAATCTCCTGACGCCGGGTGATTTCACGGCTCTGCACCGTTTCCCCCCCGGCGTGATAGGCAATGTCCAGGACCGCCTCGATGGCATAGAGCAGTTTGCGGGATCCCCGGACCATGTGAGTCTATCCTTCTTGCTGTCGGTCGTCCCCCAGGGCCGCTGTGATGCGCTCGGCCAGGGCCTCGGCCACGGCCTGCTTGTCCTGGGGCGGCCAGGCGTCCACGCCCGTGGCGGTGATCAGGTGCACGGCATTGGTGGCACCGCCAAAGGGGTGGGCCGTCACATCGTTGGCCACCAGCCAGTCGCAGCCCTTGCGTTCCCGTTTGGCCACGGCCTGGGTCACCACGTTCTCGGTCTCGGCGGCGAAGCCCACCACCAGCCGGGGGCGGCGCGGCCCGGGCGCGGCCAGGGTGGCCAGAATATCCGGATTCGCCACCAAGGTCAGCGTTGGTGCGTCGTGCGGGCCCTTTTTTTTCATCTTTTGCGGGGCCTCCGTGGCCGGACGCCAGTCGCTGACGGCGGCCACGCACACCGCGGCATCGGCGGGCAGCGCGGAGTCGCAGGCGGCCAGCATGTCCCGGCCGGTGGTCACCGCCACTCGGGTCACGCCCGACGGACAGGGGAGGGCGGTGGGGCCGCTCACCAGGGTCACCCGCGCCCCCCGCCGCGCCAGCGCCTCGGCCACGGCATACCCCTGGCGGCCGGAAGAATGGTTGGTGAGCACCCGCACCGGGTCCAGTGGTTCCTGGGTGGGGCCGGCGGTCACCAGCACGTGCCGCCCGGCCAGGGGGCCGGCGCCCAGCAGGGCGGTGATCTCGGCGGTGAGGGTCGGGAGGTCGGGCAGGCGGCCGGGGCCGTGCGCGCCACAGGCCAGATCGCCCGTGGCCGGCGGTACCACCCGCACCCGCCGCTGGCGCAGCAGGGCCACGTTGGCCTGGGTGGCGGCGGCGGTCCACATGACCGTGTTCATGGCGGGGGCCACCAGCACCGGACGGTCGGTGGCCAGCAGCAGGGTGGCGGCCAGATCGTCGGCCAGCCCGTGGGCCAGCCGGGCCAGGCGGTTGGCGGTGGCGGGGATCACCGCCACGGCGTCGCAGTCCCGGGCCAGGCGGATGTGGCCCATTTCCGCTTCGTCGGTGAGGGAAAACAGGTCCTGCCACACCTTTTCCCCACTGACGGCGGCCAGGGCCAGGGGCGCCACGAAGCGGGCCCCGGCGTCCGTGAGGACACAGCGCACGTGCAGACCAAGGGCCCGCAGGTGACGCACCAGATCGGGGGTTTTATAGGCGGCAATACCGCCCCCCACCACCAACAGCACCCGGCGTCCGGCCAGGGGCGTGGTCATTGGCTTGGTCCCAACAGATCGCGGCCGCCGCCGGTGAAGTCGGGGGCTTCGGGGCCGGTGGGGGCGGCGGGCTCCGCCGCGTCGTCCGTTTCGGCGGTGCTGGTGTCCTCGGCGGCCGTGCCCTCCTGGGTGAGGCCGCCGGGGCCCAGGTTCAGGGTGTTGCCGGGATTGAGCAGGGCATCGTGGTCGCCGGCGGTGCCGATGGGGGTGGGTTCCGCCGACCACAGAATGGTGGGCCACGACAGCATTTCCACCGGCCCGGCGTACAGCACCTGATTGGCGGCGGTGACGGTGGTGCTGAGCACCGCGTTGCCGTCCTTGTCGGCGCGGGCGTTCATGCCCAGCACCACCCGGGCCATGCTCACATCCCGCTGGCGCACCCAGCCCAGGGCCTGAAAGCTTTCCAGGGCCTTGAACAGGGCCTTGATGTTGGCGGTAAGCCGGCCTTCGGGTTGCAGGCGGTCGTTGAGGGTGATGGTGCCCGACAGGCCGATTTCCGCCGGCGGCCAATCCACCACCAGTTCCTTCAGCTTCAGCTTGCCGTGGCGGTCTCGCCAGGCATTCAGGGCCATGTTGGGGTGTTCCAGGGTCAGGGGCGACCAGATCTGCGCGCGCAGCAGGATTTCCGCAATGGTGTTGCCCAGGGCCCCGGGCGGGGTGATGGGCAGCCCCAGGTCCTCCACCCGCAGATGCAGGTCATAGGCCGGGTCCTCCGGCGGCGGGATCATGCCGCTTTCCCGGGCTTCGGGGATCTCCTGGTGGAAGTTCACGAAATGGCCCGTGGCGTGCCCCACCTGGAAGGTGTGGCGGGTGCCCTGAGGGGTCAGGGTATCGCCCTCCAGCTTGACCTCTTCCGCTCCCCCGGTGTGAAGGGTGATGGCGGTGTCCGTCACCTCGAAGGACAGGGTGTCGAGGGAGTCCCAGTTGTCGGTGCCCAGGGTCACCAGCCCCTCGCCCACGGCGAGGTCGTAGCGGCGCTGACCGTCCCGCAAGGGCTCGGTCAGGCTGTATTGGCCCGTGAGCTTCAGGGCCGGGGGGGTGCCGCCCAGGGGGGAGAGCTTCACTTCCAGTTCGTCGCCGCTGGCCTGCCAGGCGGGCCGGTTGGGGGGCGGGCCGATGGATATGTCGGGCACGTGCAGGGAGACCCAAAAGGGAAAGCCGGTCACCGTGGTCTGGCCGTGGGAAACGGCACGGCCCTCCTGACGCAGGGCCTGGGTCCAGCCGTCCACCCGTTCCTGGAGCGAATCGGCGGTTTGGAACCACTGCATGACGTAGCCGCCCACGAACAGCAGGATCATCATGGGCAGGGCGGCCATGCCCACCAGCTTTCCCAGGGCGCCCTTCTTCCGGGACGGGGCGGTGTCCTGGGCGCCCTGGTTCTCGGCGCCTTGGTCCTCGGCACCCTGGTCCTGGGGTTTTGGGGCGGCCTTCTTGGCCATGAGGGGCTCTCCCCGGAATTCAGATCAGAAACGATAAGGCACGCCGTTTTCGCGCAGGCAGTCGCCCCCCTTGCGATCCCACTGGCGACAGGCGTTCATCACGGCCGTGCGCGGGCCCCATACATACAACCGCAGCCACTTGCGGCCTTTCAGGGTGCGGGCTTCAATCTTATGTTCCAGGCGCCCGAAGGCGGGCACCGCGGCCAGCACTTCCTTCCAGCCGGCCCGGGCCGAGTCCATGCGGCGATAGCTGGCCACGCTCACCTTCAGGCGCGGGCCGGTGCTGGTCTTGCGCTGTTGTTTGGCGGGCGGGGTGTCGCCGGGCATCCGGGCTTGCACCGATTTGCGGCTGGGCGTTCCGGTGGCCATGGCCGCCATGGCTTCCTGCTGCCGGCCCGACGCGGCATTGGCGCGCGGCGGCGGGGCGGGCGTCGCCGGTTGGGCCCGCGCCACGGACGCCGGCGCCGGTTGGGGGGCGGTGCGTTGGTCCTGCGCCGGTTGGGGGGCGGGGCGGGTGACCCGGGGCACGGGTTTGGGACGGGTGATGGCGGGGCCCCTCTGGCCAAAGGGCCCGATGCGGGCGGTAGCCTCGCGCAGCACGGCCGCCAGATTCTCCCGCTCGCCGCGCACCATGCGTTCCACGGCCGCCTGGGCGGCGGGGTCGCCGTTGCTGGCGGCCTGGGCCAGCAAGGTGCGGGCCCGTTCGGGATCGCGTCGTCCGGCCTCGCCGGTGAGGTACAGGCGCGCCAGGTCCAGGGCCGCCTGATGGTTGCCGCCGGCCACGGCCCGTTCGTACCAGCGGGCGGCTTCCCGGGGCTGGCGACGCACGCCCTCGCCCCGTTCGTACAGCCGGCCCACGTACTGCGCGGTGAGCGGGTTGCCGTTGTTGGCGGCCCGTTTCCACGAGGTCATGGCCGTGCCGTAGTCTTCCCGCGCATAGGCCCAACTGCCCACCAGATAGGCATCGTCGCCATACATCACGGGCGGCGGCGCGGCCCCGGTGCCGCCGGCGGCCAGGGTCAGGAGCGCCGCCAGGATCACCGCCGCGCGCCGTGTGCCGGTGGATCGCCTCATGGTGACCGGTCTCCCTCCACGATTGTTCCCCCCCGCGTTTTTCCCACGTCGCGGCGCCGGGAGCAAGAGGCACGGCCGTGACTGCGTTGTCGTTCCCCGGTGGCGGCGTGGGTGCTATACTCACCTATGATCGGGCCGCGGGCGCCGCCTTCGCGTGACGCCCCGCCCGGAACACCTTAGGCACATATGAAAGACTTTGGTACGGGGAGCGGAACCATGTGGGTGCGATGGGCGGTGATCGCCATGGTGGCCCTGGTGGCGGGATGCAGCACCGGGGACACCTCCAGCAGTCGTTCGGCTGGCGGGGAGCAGAAGGATGCGTCCAGCCCGGAAATGACGGCTACCTTCGACGCGGCCTCGCGGGCCGTGGGCAGCCACAACGGCGCCCGGGTGGGCCTGGTGATCGGCAACGGGGATTACAAGATCGGGGTGCTGCCCGATCCGCCCAACGATGCCCGCCTGATGGCCCAAACCCTGAAAGATGTCGGATTCGATGTCCAGACCGTCATCAATGCCAACGAAAAAGAGATGGAAGAGGCCATCAAGGACTTCGGCGACCGTCTGGCCCGGCACGGACGCAGCGCCGTGGGCCTGTTCTATTTCGCCGGTCACGGCGTCCAGGCCAATGGCCAGAACTATCTGCTGCCGGTGGACGCCATGCTGGCCTCGGAAAAGGACCTGGATGCCGAGGGCGTGCGCGCAGATTGGGTGCTGCAACAGATGGAATTCGCCCAAAACGACTTTAATATGATGGTCCTGGATGCCTGCCGCAACAACCCCTTCGCCGGCCAGTTTCGAAGCACCAGTCGCGGTCTGGGGCGCATGAACGCGCCCGTGGGCAGCATCATCGCCTATGCCACCGCGCCCGGTCACGTGGCCAAGGAAGGCGACGGCGCCAACAGCCCTTATACCGAGGCCCTGGCCCGGTTTATCGACCAGCCCGGATTGCCGGTGGAAGAAGTGTTCAAGCGGGTGCGGGCCTCGGTGATCCGGGAAACCGGCCGGGAGCAGATTCCGTGGGAATCCAGTTCGCTGATGGGC
>CAZHRQ010000112.1:0-9070 GCA_964535075.1 uncultured Rhodobacterales bacterium
CGCCCCCAATCCGGTTCACAGCGTGAACCCGATTGGGGGCGATCCGCTCTAGGCGAGACAACCTTACAGCCGATGGCACCACATCCAAATCGCAACGTTCTCGGCCGGGTCCCGTTGCCCGCCATCACGCCGCGGCTACCTTCAGGTGGCGCATGGCCCACGTGGGAGCGGTGCCGGCTTCCGCCACCACCTGGGCCAGGGCGGCGCCGTCCAGGCCGTCGCCGGCGGCGAGACGGGTTTCCAGCAGGCCGGTGGCCAACAACAGCGACGGCATGCCCGCGGCCACGGCGCCGGGAATGTCCGTGGTGAGGGAATCGCCGATCATCAGCACCGACTCCGCCGCCGGCGCACCGGGCAGCAGGGCCCGCGCCTGATGATAGATGGCCGGATCGGGCTTGCCCCGGCGCAGCACCCGGCCGCCCCGCTGTTCATAGGCCAGGGCCAGGGCGCCGCCACAAATCACGGTTTTACCGTCCTGGACCACGTTGAGATCGGGATTGGCGCACACCATGGGCAGATCGCGCGCCAGCCCGGCCGCAATGAGCGAGTCGTAGTCGGCCAGGGCATGGCCAGGGCGGGGGGGCAGGTCCACGTTTAGAATGAAATCCGCCTCGGTCACGTGGGCCACCCGGGTCACGTGCGTCAGCCCCGTGAGCAGGGAGCCGGTGCCGTGGTCCACCAGGGTATCCTCGTCCAGTTCATAGCAACGCGGGCCCAGGGCAGCGAAGGCGGGATCGGTGCGGTCACGCAGGGCACGGTGCACGGCCTCCCCCGAGGACAGCACAAAATCATAGGCATCTCGGGGCACCCCCACCCGATCCAGCAACGCGATCACCGTGTCCACCCGGCGCGGCACGTTGGAGAGCAGCCCCACCGGCACCCCGCGCGCCCGGAGGGCACACAGGGCGGTGACGGTTTCCGGAAAGGCCCGTACACCGTCGTGCACCACGCCCCACAAATCGCACAGCACCGCTGTGATCCCCAGGGCGCGAGGATCAAGGGTCTCCAACACGGGCACGCTCATGGAGCCTCCAGGGTAGGGGGGGACGGAGAGGAGTTACCCTCGCAGACGGCCTTCCTGCAACAGGGTTTGGGCCTTTTCTTTCTCCTGACGGGAGATTTGAGCCGCCGCCTCGCCCTTCAGGTTGACGCGGTGCGTGTTCTTGATGATAGCGATCTGGTACCAGGGCTGATGGGTGTAGTGGTGCAGGGCGCGCCGCACCAGCCAGGTGAGATGGTCGGCGCTGGTATCGGGGGCCAGATCCAGGGCTTCGCGCAACTGGGCGCCGTGCTTGGCCACGATTTCGCCGTCGATGCCCAGCATCAGGGGGCGGGGATAGCGGCCGCGTGGCATGAAGGCCTGGGGCAGCAGCCGCACCAGGGCGTCCAGGGTGGGATCCTCCCAACTGGGGGAGGCGCCGCCCCGGCCGCTTTGACGCTGGGTCACGCGGTTGCGGGGGGGACGCGCCCCCAGACGGCGGGTCTCGACGGTAAAGGAGCGGGACCGTGTGTTGCTCATGCCAGCGGCTCACACCAGTTGGGTGCACGAAAGGGGTAGGGCACGTTCAGGGTCCTGATGGGTACGGCCGGCGCTCTCATCCCTCCGCGCCGGGGGGCGGATGGCGGAAACCGGTCCTGAAGGATGGAAAGGCGCCCACAGGCGACTCCCCGGCATTGTGGGATTTCTCCCGCCGGGCGCAAGGGCCTGACCAGGGATCGTGGCTGGCTGTTGCGGGAAAGTCGCACCTCTCGCGCGGCGCGCGCCCAATCGGGGTCCCCAGGTGACTCGGATGGATCGCGTGAATCCCAGCTAAAACAAATAGATAGCGCCGATTCACGCGGTCAGTGGGACCCGAAAAGGGGGCCCCGTAACCGTGATCGGCGCTCGGGCGGCGGCCACCACCTTCTGGCTGTAATACGCATGAGGGATCATCAGGGGTGGCAGCTTCGGCCCCTTGCGTGGGGGGGCGGGGATCGTCATGGTGGGGGCCGTGTGTTGCTTTTCCGTGGGGTGGGGTCATGACCGCACGTGTACTGGCCGTTCTGGGGCCCACCAACACGGGCAAGACCCATTTTGCCCTGGAGCGCATGATGGCCCATGGCACGGGCATTATGGGCTTTCCCCTGCGGTTGCTGGCGCGGGAGAACTATGACCGCGTGGTGAAGGCCAAGGGCGCGCGGGCGGTGGCGTTGATCACCGGCGAGGAAAAAATCCTGCCGCCCAACCCGCGTTATTTCCTGTGCACGGTGGAGGCCATGCCGCTGGAGCGGCGCACCGAATTCCTGGCCGTGGACGAAATCCAGCTCTGTGCCGATCCCGAACGGGGTCACGTGTTCACGGATCGTCTGTTGCGGGCGCGCGGCACGGCGGAAACCCTGTTCCTGGGCGCGGAGACCATTCGCGGGCTGCTCACCAGTCTGGTCCCGGAGGCCCGGGTGATGACCCGGCCGCGTTTTTCCTCTCTCACCTATGCGGGGCCCAAGCGGCTGTCGCGCCTGCCGCCGCGCACGGCGGTGGTGGCGTTCACCGCCGGCGACGTCCACACCCTGGCCGACCGCCTGCGCCAGCATCGGGGCGGCACGGCGGTGGTGCTGGGCGCCCTCAGTCCCCGCACCCGCAACGCCCAGGTGGCAATGTACCAGGGCGGCGAGGTGGACTATCTGGTGGCCACCGATGCCATCGGCATGGGCTTGAACATGGACGTTTCCCATGTGTGCTTCGCCAGCATCCGCAAGTTCGACGGCTGGCGGCAGCGATTGCTGACCGAAAGCGAGGTGGCGCAGATCGCCGGCCGGGCCGGGCGGCACATGAACGACGGCACCTTTGGCACCACCAGCGACGTGGGGCCGCTGGAGTCGGACCTGGTGAGCCGGGTGGAGAGCCACGATTTCCCCCGCCTGCGCACCCTGTACTGGCGCAACCCCGATCTTTCCTTCGATACTGTGGCCGCTCTGCAACGCAGCCTGCGCGCCCCGCCGCCCGCCGCCGGTTTGACCCGGGCACCGGAAGCCGACGACCAGGCGGCGCTGACCATGCTGTCCCGGGATGCGGACGTGCAGGCCCGGGCCCGGGGGCGGCGGGCGGTGCGGCTGTTGTGGGATGTGTGCGGCATTCCCGACTTTTCGCGGGTGATGACCGAGGCGCACGCGCGCCTGCTGCGTCGGGTGTTCCTGGAACTGAGCCAGCCGCCCGGCCGCCTGCCCCAGGACTGGATCGCGGGACGCATCAGCGCCCTGGACCGCACCGATGGCGATATTGAACACTTGATGGGACGCATTGCCGGCATTCGCACCTGGACCTATGTTGCCCACCGTGGCGATTGGGTGGCGGACGCGGCATACTGGCAGGAACGCAGTCGCGCCGTGGAGGATCGGCTCTCCGATGCGCTGCATGAACGCCTGACCCAACGGTTCGTGGATCACCGGGCCTCGGCACTGGTTCGGCGGGTCAGCCGGGGCGGTGCCCTGATGGCACACGTGGACGCGGCCGGTGTGGTTACGGTAGAAGGACATCCGGTTGGACATCTGAGAGGATTCCGGTTCGTGGCGGACGAGGACAACGAGGAAGGCCCGCTGGCCCTGCGCGGTGTAATGACCGCGGCCCAGCAGGCCCTGAAGGGTGAAGTCAACGCGCGGCAGCGGGCGGTTCAGGGGGCGCCGGATTCGGCTTTCAGTCTCCAGGACGACGGCACCCTGCACTGGCAGGAGGCCCCCGTGGGGCGGCTGATGGCCGGGCCGGAGGTCTTGCGCCCCGGCGTGGAGGTGCTCCCCAGCGAGCTGCTGGATCGCGAGGGCGAGGAACGGGTGCGCGAGCGGCTGGAAGACTACATGGCCGCCCTGGTGCAGACCGAACTCGCCCCCTTGATGACCCTGTTGCGCGCGCCCCTGGAAGGGCCGGAACGGGGAATTGCCTTTCAGTTGGGCGAAGGGTTGGGGTGTGTGCGCCGCCGCGCCGTGGACGAACAGATCCGTGCCCTGGAAGAACCCCGGCGCAAGGCCCTGGGGCGTCACGGCATCCGTTTCGGGGTGGAAACGGTCTACCTGCCGGTGCTGCTGAAACCGGCGGCCATGCGCTTGCGGGCGTTGCTGTGGGCGGCGCAGCAGGGCGTTTTCCCGCCGCCGGACCTGCCGCCCGTCGGGCGGGTGAGCGAACACGTGCGCGAGGAACTGCCGCAGGGATTCTACGAAGCGGTGGGCTTTCGGGTCACGGGACCGCTGGCCCTGCGGGTGGACATGCTGGAACGTATCGCCTTCGAGGCCCGGCGCCTGGCGCGGGAGGCCAATGGGCCCTTCGCCCTCACGCCCACCCTGCTCAGCCTGGCCGGGGCCACGGTGGCGCAGATGACCGGTATTCTTGAATCCCTGGGCTACCGCTCCCAGCCGGCGCCCGAACCGGCCCCGGACGCGGAAACCGCCACCACAGCGGAAACCCCATCACCGGACACCCCAGCCCCGGAAACCTCATCACCGGACACCCCAGCCCCGGAAACCCCATCCCCGGAAACCCCATCCCCGGAAACCCCAGCCCCGGAAATTTCTGACGACTCCGGCACACCGCCGCAGGACCCCACGGGCGGGGAGACTCCGGCCGCTGAAGAGGCAGTGGCCACCGCCACCGATGCGACGGCCACCACCGACACCTCCGCCGAGGAGCCGGCCCCGGACGAAACCGCGGCGGGCGCGGACACCACGAGCGATTCCGCTCCGACCACGGCCCCGGCGGAACCTCGATTGAAGGAACCCTCGCCGCTGTTCCTGCCCCCGGCCCGCCGGCGTCGGCGGCCGCCCCAGGGCGGTCGGAACGACGGCCCCCGGGGCGAGGGCGGCAAGGGCGGCGGCCGGGGGGATCGTCGGGGCGAGGGCGGCAAAAGCCCGGCCGAAAGCCCGGCACCGACCGCCGCCACCCCTCAGGGGGCCCCCCCGGCCGAGGCGCCTGCTGCCGCGGAAACGCCGGCGCGGCCGTCCCAGGGTCCCGCCCCGGACACGGCGGACGAGACCCGGGACAAGCCCCGTCGTGGGGGGGGCAAGGGACGTCGGGAGGCCCGCCCCAACAAAGGCGGTGGTGGCGGTCGCCGACGGGACGAAAATGCCGTCAATCCGGATTCGCCCTTCGCCAACCTGCGGGCGTTGATGGAAGAAAAAGAGAAGTCACGGAACTCGTGACGGCACCCGAGGTGGAAACCGGGCGGCTGCGGCTGGATAAGTGGTTGTGGCACGCCCGCTTCGCCCGGTCCCGCACCCTGGGCGGTCGGTTGTGTGGCAGTGGCCAGGTGCGGCGCAACGGGCAGACGGTGACCAAAGCCCATCAGACCGTGGCGCCCGGGGACGAGCTGGAAATTCCCCTGGGGCGGGAACGCTGGCATGTGCGGGTGGTGGCGCTGGGATCGCGGCGCGGCCCGGCGCCAGAGGCCCGTGGCTTGTTCGAGGTCCTTACACCACCGCAGCCCCTGAACCCGGAACAGACCGCCGGACCGCGTCCGGTGCGCGGCGAGGGGCGTCCCACCAAGAAGGACCGGCGGGCCTTGGCCCGGGTCAGGGGTGGGGACTTCTCCTGACGCCCGCCCCGGGCGTTGGGGCGGGCCAATTACCGGTTGCCGAGAGGGGGTCGGGTGCCAGACTCAGCGCTGGCGGTTCAGGGACCGCTCATGATCCGGCCACCGCGTCCTGGTTCCTTTTCTCCTTGGCCGGAGTCGCGCGCCGCGTCATTGGGGGAGGGCTCCGGGGGTGACGGTCTGCTTGCGGTGTCTTCTGCTGCTTGTTGCCGCCCTTGTGGCTCTTTCCGTGGGGGGCTCTCGGGCGATGGCGGCCTGTTCCGGGGATGGCCAAACCCTGGTGCGGATCGGGGTGCTGGCCAAGCGCGGGCTTGAGCGTACCCATATCCGTTGGGACCCACTGGCGGCCCGCCTGTCCGACCGCATACCCGGCCATTGCTTCCGTATTGCCCCGTTGGGATTCATGGAGGTGCCGGAGGCGGTCAAGAACCGGCGCAGGACGATCGCCTGCACACCCTGGCGGACCTGAGGGGGCACCGGTTCGCGGCCGTGGACGAAACATCCCTGGGCGGCTAGAGCGGGTCGCACCCAATCGGGTTCACGATGTGAACCGGATTAAAAAAATCGGCTGCACCGCAATGGCACGGCGTGTCAAAGGGCACGGCGTGTCAAAGGCTGGGGGGAATGAGTCTCGAGGGAGGGTGGGGCGAGCGATGGGACTTGAACCCACGACCCCTGGTACCACAAACCAGTGCTCTAACCAACTGAGCTACGCTCGCCATCGGGAGGGCGCCATATCTATCCCAGCCCGCCCCCCGAGTCAAGCTTGAATCGTGGCGCGGTTTATGCTTGCGCAGGGCCGTTTGGCGGCCTATAAAGTCCGTCCTGCGGACGCGGGTGTAGCTCAGTGGTAGAGCACGAGCTTCCCAAGCTCGGTGTCGAGGGTTCGATCCCCTTCACCCGCTCCAGGCTTCCGGCCCAGCGGCCCTGTCCGCCGGCCCTTCCCCCAGCGGAAAAGCGCGCCTCATGACCGACGCTCTGCCCCGCGCCTTTCGCAAAATGCACGGCCTCGGCAATGATTTTCTCATCCTGGATGCCCGCACCCGGGCGCTGACCCTGTCGCCGGCGCGGATTCGTGCCCTGGCCGACCGGCATACCGGGGTGGGCTTCGACCAGCTCCTGATTCTGCGGCCCGGCACCGGCGACGCCGTTGCCACCCTGGACATGGCCAATGCCGACGGCGCCCCCACCGGCGCCTGCGGCAACGTCACCCGCTGCGCCGCTTGGCTGCTGATGGAGGAAAGCGGCGCCGACTCCGTCATTCTTCAGTCGCCCGCCGGTCCCCTGCGGGCGTGGCGGGCGGGCCCGCGGGCGGTGACCGTGGACATGGGGCCGGCCCGGCTGACCCCGGCGGAAGTGCCCGTGACCGCCGCCGACACCCTGAATCTCGGTCTGCACGAGGGACCCTTGCACGGCGGTTGCGCCGTGGGCATGGGCAATCCGCACGTGGTGTTTTTCGTGCCCGATGCCGAGGCGATTCCCCTGGCCGAGCAGGGGCCCCGGCTGGAGCATCACGCTTTGTTTCCCGAACGCACCAATGTGGAGGTGGTGTCCGTCACCGCACCCGATCGCCTGCGCCTGCGCGTGTGGGAGCGCGGTACCGGCATCACCCGTGCTTGCGGCACCGGTGCCTGTGCGGCGGCGGTGGCGGCGGTGCGTCTGGGCCACGTCAGCGGGCCGGTGACCGTGGACCTGGACGGCGGGGCTCTGCACGTGGCTTGGCAGCCGGACGGCCGGGTGCTCATGACCGGGCCCGTCACGCCGGTATTCACCGGCGTGCTGGATAGGGCCTGGAGGGCCGACCCATGACCACCGCCCCCCGACTGGTGACCTTTGGCTGTCGGCTCAACACCTGGGAATCGGAGGTGATGCGCGGTCACGCCGTCGATGCCGCAGGGGAGGGCGAGGTGATCGTGGTCAACACCTGTGCCGTCACCGCCGAAGCCGAACGTCAGGCCCGGCAGGCCATCCGCCGCCTGCGCCGGGAAAATCCCGAGGCCCGGCTGGTAATCACCGGCTGCGCCGCCCAGCTCCACCCCGAGACCTTCACCGCCATGCCCGAGGTGGACCGGGTGCTGGGCAACCGGGAGAAACTGCGGGCCGAAAGCTGGCAGCCCACCGCGCCCCGTCGGCAGGTGGGCGACATCATGACCACCACCGAGGTGCAGGCCCCTCGCCTGACCGGTTTTGAGCATCGCCACCGCGCTTTCGTGCAGGTTCAGCAAGGATGCGACCACCGCTGTACCTTCTGCATCGTGCCCTTCACCCGGGGGCCCAACCGTCCCCTGGCGCCGGAGGCGGTGGTGGCCCAGGTGCAAAGCCTGGTGGACCACGGCGTGGCGGAGGTGGTGCTCACCGGGGTGGACGTGGCCTCCTGGCAGGTGGGGGATCAACGGCTGGGCGATCTGGTGGCGGCGGTGCTGGCGGCGGTCCCCGGGCTCACCCGCTTGCGACTCACGTCCCTGGATCCGGCGGCGGTGGATGACCGCCTGTTCCGGCTGCTGGTGGAGGATCCCCGGCTGCTGCCCCACGTGCACCTGAGCGTCCAGGCGGGCGATGACCTGATTCTCAAACGCATGAAACGCCGCCATGATCGCGCCGCAGTGGTCGCTCTGGCGGACCGCTTGCGGGCGGCGCGGCCGGGGCTGGCCCTGGGGGCCGACCTCATTGCCGGCTTCCCCACCGAGGATACCGCCGCCTTCGCCAACACCCTGGCCCTGGTGGACGAGGCCGGCCTGACCCACCTGCACGTGTTTCCCTACAGCCCCCGGGAAGGCACCCCGGCGGCGCGCATGCCGGTGGTGCCGGTGGCGGAGCGGCGGGAGCGGGCGGCCCGGCTGCGCACGGCGGGGGACGCGGCCTTGCAACGTTTTCAAGAGAGCCGACAGGGCACCACCACCCGGGTGCTGGTGGAGGACCCGCGCCGGGGGCACTGTGACCACTATGGCCGGGTGCACTGGGATCGGGACCTGTCCCCGGGCACGGTGGTGCCGGTACGGCTGGGGTCGGTGACCGGGGACGGCAGCATGACGGCAACCATTCTCGCGGGGGAGAACACGGTGTGAGCAGCGACGGCGACACGGGCGAAGGCCGCCAGCGCAAGGGCTGGCTGCGGCGATTGCGGGAGGGGCTGGGCCGCAGTTCCTCCCGCCTCACCCAGGGCATCGGCGACCTGATCACCAAGCGCCGCCTGGACGACGAAACCCTGGAGGAGCTGGAGGACGTGCTCATCCAGGGGGACCTGGGGGTGACGACGGCCGGGCGCCTCACCCAGGCCCTGGGCCGCAGCCGCTTTGGTCAGGAGGTTACCGAGGACGAAGTGCGGCGGGTGATGGCCGGCGAGATCGCGACCATCCTGGACCCGGTGGCGGTGCCGCTGGTGCCCGATCCCGCCCGCAAGCCCCACGTGGTGTTGGTGATGGGGGTCAACGGCAGCGGCAAGACCACCACCATCGGCAAGTTGGCTGCCTTCTACCGGGAGCAAGGGTTGCAGGTTTCCCTGGCGGCGGGGGATACCT
>CAZHRQ010000113.1:0-8943 GCA_964535075.1 uncultured Rhodobacterales bacterium
GCCGTTTCCCACGGCGCCACCGGCAAGGGCAACGATCAGGTGCGGTTCGAGCTCACCTACTACGCCTGCCAGCCCGACATCCGCGTCATCGCCCCCTGGCGCCAGTGGGATCTCGCCAGCCGCACCGCCCTCATCTCCTATGCCCAGGCGCACCAGATCCCCGTGCCCGCCGATAAGCACGGCGAAGCCCCCTATTCCATGGACGCCAACCTTCTGCACATCTCCTATGAAGGCAAGGCGCTGGAAGATCCGTGGCAGGGCCCCGATCCGGACATGTTCCGCCTGACCGTGGCGCCGGAACAGGCCCCCGACACCCCGGAAGACGTCATTATCGAATTCCAACACGGCGACCCGGTGGCGGTGAACGGCGAGAAACTCACCCCCGCCGCCCTGCTGGAACGCCTGAACCGCATCGCCGGCCGCCACGGGGTGGGCCGCATCGACATGGTGGAAAACCGTTTCGTGGGCATGAAGTCCCGGGGCGTCTACGAAACCCCCGGCGGCACCGTGCTGCTGCACGCCCACCGGGCGCTGGAAACCCTCACCCTGGATCGCGGGGCCATGCATCTCAAGGACGAGCTGATGCCCCGCTATGCCGAGCTCATCTACAACGGATTCTGGTTCGCGCCGGAACGCCACGCCCTGCAAGCCCTCATCGATGAGACCCAGAAGCCGGTCAGCGGCGAGGTGCGCCTCAAGCTCTACAAGGGCTCGGTGAACGTGGAGGGCCGGCGCTCCCCCAACAGCCTCTACAGCGAGGACATCGTCACCTTCGAGGAAGGGGCGGCCTACGACCAGCGCGACGCCGCCGGATTCATCCGGCTCAATGCCCTGCGCCTGCGTCTGGGCCCTCGCCAGGGCTGACCGCCGTTCAACAACCAAGGAGTACGGGATGACGGACGCCGAATACGATGTCGCCGGCATCGGCAACGCCATTGTCGACGTGGTGGCCCACGCCGAGGACGCTTTCCTCACCGACAACAACCTGCCCAAGGGCGGCATGACCCTCATCGACGATACCCAGGCCGACCGCCTGTATGATCGCATGGGGGCCGCCATCGAATCCTCGGGCGGGTCGGCCGCCAACACCATGGCCTGCCTCGCCAGCCTGGGAGGCTCCGGGGTCTTCTTCGGCAAGGTCGCCGACGACGCCCTGGGCAAGACCTTCCAGCACGACATGCGCGCCACCGGCATCGGCTTCACCGGCGAACCGCTCCATGACAGCAAGGCCACCGCCCGCTGCCTGGTACTGGTGACCAAGGATGCCGAACGCACCATGGCCACCTTCCTGGGTGCCTGCACCGAGCTGGGCCCCGAGGACATCAACACCGATCAGGTGGCCCGGGCCCAGGTGCTGTACCTGGAAGGCTATCTGTGGGATCCGCCGCGGGCCAAGGAAGCCTTCCTCAAGGGCGCCCGCGCCGCCCACGAGGCCGGCCGCAAGGTGGCCCTGTCCCTGTCCGACCAGTTCTGTGTGGACCGTCACCGCGACGAATTCCGCGATCTGGTGGCCAACCACGTGGACATCCTGTTCGCCAACGAAAGCGAGATCAAAAGCCTCTACGAGGTGGACAGCTTTGACGAGGCGTTCCAACGGGTGCGCCAGAACGTGGACGTGGCGGCGCTCACCCGCTCCGCCCAGGGCAGCGTGGTGGTCACCCCCGACGAAGTGCACATCGTGGATGCCGAAAAGATCAGCCGCGTGGTGGACACCACCGGCGCCGGTGATGCCTACGCCGGCGGTTTCCTCTATGGCTACACCCGGGGGCTGGACCTGGCCACCTGCGCCCGCCTGGGCGGCATGAGCGCGGCGGAAGTGATCAGCCACTTCGGCGCCCGTCCGGAAACCCCCCTGGCCCAACTGGCCAAGGAAGCGGGGCTGATCTAGAGCGGATCGCACCCAATCGGGTTCACGCTGTGAACCGGATTGGGTGCGTGACTCCGCTCTATGCCGCCCCCCCCACCGCAGCGACCGCGCTCCGCACTGGACCATGCCCTCGGCGCGTCGTACTCTCCCCCCAATCGTGATCTCCGGGGAGAGGCCGTCCATGCCCAAGCCATTTCGTTCGTCCCTGGCGCTGGCGCTGGGGAGCACCCTGATCCTGAGCGCCTGCGCCGACACCCGGGACCGGTGGGCGGATGCCTGGAGCGGCCTCACCGCCAGCCTGCCCGGCACCGGCGGCATGGCCCCCGCCCAGGAAACCGCCGCCCCCCTCGATCTTTCCGTCACCTACTGGACCGGGCCGGTGCAGAGCTTCGAAGGGCCCCGCACCGTGCTGCGCATCCGCCCCCGAGACAGCGCCCTGCCCTCCTGGTCCCTGGAGGTGGGCACCCGCCAGGAAGTGCTGCCCGCGGATGGGCCGCGCACGGTGAAGGAGACCCTCCGTTACGAGGGCCGCCTGGACCCGCGGGAGGCGGAGAATCTGGCCGCCATCATCCGCGCGGCTCATTTCTTTCGCCTGCCCCGCTATGACCGGGCCCCTACCCTGCTGGATCCCCACAGCGTGCGCCTGACCATCGGTCTCGACGGCCAGCGCCACACGGTGGACCGCATCACCCCCCGTGCGGAAAACCTCAAGGCCGTGACCGATGCCCTGGACGATCTGGTCTCCCAGGTCACCGAAGCGGGCGTCACCTCCCCATTGAAATAGGAGCCTTGCCATGCGTCCGCTGTCCCGTGCTCTGTTGCTGGGCTTGGCCGCCCTGAGCCTCTCCGCCCCCGCCCACGCCCGGGAATGCTATCGCCAGGGCGCGGGACAGTTCTATTCGGCCCTGTTCGTGTGTGCCTCCTCGGTGCTGCCGGGTCAGAAGGGCAACAGCTACGGTCCCGAAAACCTGATCCGCGGGCCGGCAGGCGCCGCCTGGTGCGAGGGAGCCCCCGGCAACGGCCTCGGCAGCACCATCACCCTGCAATTCGAGGGCAACCCCGTGCACTGGCGCACCCTCTACATCCGCAACGGCTACCAGAAAAACAGCCGGGTGTTCGCGGACAACGCCCGCGCCCGCGACATGACCCTGAGCACCGACGATGGCGTGCGGTTCCGCTTCACCCTGGCCGACCGGCAGGGGGAGCAGCGCATCACCCTGCCCCGCTGGTCCGACAGCCGGGAGGTAACCCTGCGGGTGGACTCCGCCTATGCCGGGCGCCGCTTCCAGGACCTGTGCCTCAGCGAAATCGCCCTCGACCTGGAGGAAGGCAACTACCGCTGAGTCGCCCCGGTGACACAGGAAAACAGATTTTGAGCCTGTCTGAAACAAATGGATAGCGCCGATTCACGCCGTCAATGGGAACTCATTTTTGAGTTCCCATTGACCGTGATCGGCTCTACGGTGGGGCGCCCTCATTTTCCTGAACCGATCCGGATGCCCTTCATGGCCCTGCGCAATATCGCCATCATCGCCCACGTGGACCACGGCAAGACCACCCTCGTGGACCGTCTCCTGCACCAAAGCGGCCTGTTCCGCGCCAACCAGCAAGTGGCCGAACGGGCCATGGACCGCAACGACCTGGAGCGGGAGCGGGGCATCACCATTCTGGCCAAGTGCACCTCCGTGCCCTATGGCGATGACCGCATCAACGTGGTGGACACCCCCGGCCACGCCGACTTCGGCGGCGAGGTGGAACGCATCCTGCACATGGTGGATGGCGTGGTGCTGCTGGTGGACGCCGCCGAGGGCCCCATGCCCCAGACCAAGTTCGTCACCGGCAAGGCCCTGAAACTGGGCCTGAAACCCATCGTGGTGGTGAACAAGGCCGACCGCCCCGATGCCCGCCCGCACGAGGTGCACGACGAGGTGTTAGACCTGTTTGTGGCCCTGGATGCCAACGACGAACAACTGGACTTCCCCACCCTGTTCGCCTCCGGCAAGGAGGGTTGGGCCAGCGATGACCTGGAGTCCGGCCCGCGCGAGAACATGGTGCCGTTGCTGGACCGCATCATGGCCCACGTCCCCCCCGCCACCGGCGAAACGGATGCCCCCTATACCCTGCTGGCCACCACCCTGGACGCCGATCCCTACCTGGGGCGGGTGCTCACCGGCCGCATCCAGTCGGGGGTACTCACCGCCGGGGCGCCGCTGCGGGCGCTGCGTCCCGACGGCTCGGTGGCGGAAACCGGCCGGGTCAACAAGCTGTTGGCCTATCGCGGCCTGGATCGGGTGCCCGTGGAGCGCGCCGAAGCCGGTGACATCGTGGCGGTGGCCGGCCTGGAAAAGGCCACCGTGGCCGATACCCTGTGCGCGCCGGAGATCACCGCCCCCATCCCCGCTCAGCCCATCGACCCCCCCACCATCGCCGTGATCTTTTCCGTGAACGATTCGCCCCTGGCCGGGCGCGATGGCGACAAGGTCACCAGCCGCATGATCCGTGACCGCCTGATGCGGGAAGCGGAAGGCAACGTGGCCATCGCTGTACGGGAAACGGAACAGAAGGATGCCTTCGAGGTGGGGGGGCGCGGCGAACTCCAGCTCGGGGTGTTGATCGAGACCATGCGCCGCGAAGGCTACGAGCTTTCCGTCTCCCGGCCGCAGGTGCTGCTGCAAACCGACCCCGACTCCGGCGAAAAATCGGAGCCGGTGGAGGAAGTGGTGGTGGACGTGGACGACGCCTATTCCGGCACGGTGGTGGAGGCCATTGCCCGGCGCAAGGGCGAGATGAAGGAAATGCGGCCCTCCAGCGGCGGCAAGACCCGGCTGGTGTTCCATGTGCCCAGCCGTGGCCTCATCGGCTATCACTCGGAATTCCTGTCCGCCACCCGGGGCACCGGGGTGCTCACCCGCATCTTCAGCCACTACGAACCGTGGAAGGGCACCATGGAGGGGCGGCGCAACGGCGTGCTCATCTCCATGGTGGATGGCGAGGCCGTCACCTACGCCCTGTGGAATCTGGAGGAGCGGGGCGTGCTGTTCATCGGCGGCGGCGAGCCCGTCTATCAGGGCATGATCCTGGGCGAAAATGCCAAGCCCGAGGATCTGGAGGTGAACCCCCTCAAGGCCAAGCAGCTCAGCAACGTGCGGGCGGCCGGCAAGGACGAGGCGGTGCGGCTCACCCCACCCCGGCGCCTGACCCTGGAACAGGCCATCAGCTATATCGAGGATGACGAGCGGGTGGAAGTGACGCCCAACGCAATTCGCCTGCGCAAGGCCCTGCTGGATCCCCACGAGCGCAAGCGGGCCGCCCGCGCCAAGGCCTGATCCCTCCCCTCGCGCCAAGGAGACGCCCGTGACCGCCGACACCCCCGTGCGCCGCCCCTGGCGGGCGGTCCTTCGTGATGCCGTGCGCCCGCAGGTGCTGCGCATGCTGTTCCTGGGCTTCTCCGCCGGCCTGCCGCTGCTGCTGGTGTTCGGCACCCTGTCGGTCTGGCTGCGGGAGGCCGGCATGGAGCGGGGCACCGTCACCATGTTCTCCTGGGCGGCCCTGGCCTATTCCTTCAAGTTCCTGTGGGCGCCCCTGGTGGATCGGCTGCCGCTGCCGGGGCTGACCCCTCTGATGGGGCGGCGGCGGGCATGGCTGCTGGTCGCGCAGATCGCGGTGGCCGGGGCGCTGCTGTTTACCGCCAGTTTCGATCCCCAGCAGGCCATTGTCATGACGGCCATCGGCGCCGTGGCCATCGGCTTCACCTCCGCCACCCAGGACATTGTCATTGATGCCTACCGCATCGAATCGGCGGATCCCGACCTCCAGTCCATGCTCTCGGCCACCTACATCGCCGGCTATCGCCTGGGCATGCTGGTGGCGGGCGCCGGGTCCCTGTGGCTGGCGCAGATCTGGGAGCCGGAGGGCACCTACAGCTTTGCCGCCTGGAGCAACGTCTACCGCGCCATGGCCGGCCTGATGCTGGTGGGCATCCTCACCACCCTGCTGGTGCCCGAGCCCAAGGTGGCCGATCGGGAAACCAGCCACTTCCGCCACTCCAGCGACTATGCTCGTTTTCTGGCCTTGTTCGTGCTGGCGCTGCTGGCCTTCGTGGGGCTCTTCACGGCCATGGACACCCCGGTGCGGCTGATCGACGGTGCCCTGGCCCCCGCCCTGGGTCATCCCCTGGCCGGCTTCCTGGGGGAAACGGTGCGGCTGCTGGTGGCCACCACCGTGGCGGCGGGGGTGGGCTGGCTGCTGGTGCTGCTGCATCTGGCCAACCGGGGGCACGTGCAGGAAACGTACGTGGATCCGGTGGCGGATTTCCTCACCCGCTACGGGCGGCCGGCGCTGCTGATCCTGTTGCTTATCGGCACCTACCGCATCGCCGATCTGGTGATGGGGGCGGTGGCCAACGTGTTCTATATCGACCTTGGTTTCACCAAGGGCCAGATCGCCACCTATTCCAAGTTCTGGGGTCTGTGGGCCACCCTCATCGGCGGCTTCCTGGGCGGCGTGGTCGCCCTGCGCATCGGGGTTCTGCGCACCCTGTTCCTGGGGGCGGTGCTGGCGGCCATCACCAACCTGCTGTTCGCCCTGCTGGCGGCGGTGGGGAACAGCGAACTGCTGCTGGCGGTGGCCATCACCGCCGATAACCTGAGCTCGGGCTTTGCCGCCACCGCCTTTGTCGCCTATCTCTCGGCGTTAACCAGCGTGTCCTTCACGGCCGTGCAATATGCCCTGTTCTCCAGCCTGATGACGTTGCTGCCCAAGGTGCTGGCGGGCTATTCGGGCGCCATGGTGGACAGCATCGGCTACATCAACTTCTTCACCGCCACCGCCGTGCTGGGGCTGCCGGTGGCGGGGCTGGTGTTGCTGGCGGCCCGTCTGGCGCCGCCCCGCGCGGCAAACGCCTGACGGGGATGACGGTTCCGCCCCCATTTCTTTTGCGGAATGGCCGGCGGGTGGGGTATGATCGCGACGATCCGTGTGGGGAAACACCCCGGCATCCGTCATCGACCCATGGCGGAGGCGCGGAAAGGATGGCAACAACAAACAATCCTGGAGGGTTCGGGATGGCGACCATGACCACTCTGCTCGCCCTGGTTATCGCGGTGGTGGGCCTTGCCGCGTATCTGGGCAGCTTCATTTTTGTCGTGCCGGTGCTGTTCTATGTGGCGCTGGTGCTGGTGCCGATCATTCTGGTGATCCTGGTAATCCTGACGCTGGGTCGCTCCGGGGCACCCACGTCTTCGTGACCCGCTCTA
Organism: uncultured Rhodobacterales bacterium; assembly: GCA_964535075.1. Classification (GTDB taxonomy): domain Bacteria; phylum Pseudomonadota; class Alphaproteobacteria; order Rhodospirillales; family CAJXLG01; genus CAZHRQ01. The sequence goes on from CAZHRQ010000113.1 coordinate 7,123, forward strand.
AATCAAATAGATAGAGCCGATTCACGCGGTCAATGGGACCCATGAATCGGGTCCCATTGACCGCGATAGGCTCTAGCAACACGCGGGGGATCCCATGAAGGTCCTGCTGATTCTGGTGCTGATCGGCCTGCTTTTCGGGGCCGGTGTGCTTTGGCACCTGTTCGGCCTGATCTTCAGCCTCGCCGGGTCGGTGGCCGGTCTGGTGGTGCTGGGAATCGTGGTCTACTATCTGTTTTTTGATTAACAAAAGCGGCCCTGTTGCGGGGCCGTTTTTTCTGTCTTTACTCTCTGTCTTCAGGGCAAGTCCGGCACCCGGTCCACCGGCACGGCGAGACCGGTGCCGCCGCTGGTCCGGGCGATGTGAATCCCCACCACCTGCCAGGCCTGGCCCGTTTTCTGCAACAACGGCGCGCCCGATTCCCCATGGTGGGTATAGCAGGTGTGTTTGAGCAAACCGCTGCCGGTGCGCCCCAGCACGGTGCAGGCCTGGCGCAGGGTCTGTACGTGCGGCCGGTCGGCGCCATAGCCGGCCAGGGCCACCGTGGCGCCCGCCTTCGGCGCCCGCGCCGCCACCGGCAGGGGGGTGGGGGACAAGGCCTGATCCAGGGTCAACACCGCCCAGTCGCCGATGCCCGACCCGCTGCCGGCCCGCAGGCTGCGGGTGCTGCCGTGATCCACCCAGTCGCCTCGCTGATAGCCGGGCAGGAAGTGCAGGTCGGAAAGCCCCTGGTCCCGAGCCCCCAGCCCGCCCGTGCAGTGCGCGGCGGTGAGCACCGTGCGCGGCGCGATCAGGGTGCCGGAACAGTGACGGCGGGAACGATAACCGGCCCGGTTCACCCGGCCGATGGCCCGCCAGGGAGACGCGGTGGCCTCCACCACCGTCCGGTGGTCGCGGGCATCGCGGTCGGCCCCCTGGACCGGAGTCGCCACCAGCAATACCAGCGCCAGGGACGGGAAAAGGGCGCGCGTCATGGGACCTCCTCAGACCTCGTATTCGGAAAGGGACATGTCGTCGGCCAGGGCGGTGATTTCCCGGGTGACATGATCGCACTGGCTGAAACCGGATTCGGCCGCTTCCGAGATTTCCTCCGTGTGACTGGTGATCAATTCCATCAGGGTGTTCAGGTCATCCATGGCATCGCCGATTTCGCCCGTGGCCTCTTGGGCCCGGCCGACCTGAGCCAAGCCTTGCTCGTTGTCCTTGAGCAGTGTTTCCACTTGCGACGCCAGATCCTTCAGGGTGTCGGTGATCTCGCTGGTGGCCCGGGTGGTGGACTGGCTGAGAGTCTTGACTTCCTCCGCCACCACCGCGAATCCCTTGCCGGCCTCCCCGGCGTGCACCGCCTCGATGGTGGCGTTAAGGGCCAGCAGCCGGGTCTGGCTGGCGATGGTGGTGATTTCCTGGCTGACCTGCTGGATGCGCTCCAGGGTGTCGGTGAGCCCCCGCAGGGCCTCGCCCATGTGGCTGACGGTGGCCACCAGGGTATGAATGTCCTGCACCGCCGTTTGTACGGTCTGCTGGCCGTTCTGGCCTTCCTCCTGGGCGGTGGTGGCCACCTGATGGGTGGTCCGGGCCAGATCCACGATGCCGCTGTTGGCCGCGTGCAGATCTCCGGCTGCCGTTCGGATGCTGTCCATGTGCCGGGACAGGGATTCCAGCGAACGGGCGGTTGCCTCTGCCCGGACCGGTTGGTCCATTTTCGCCATGACGCCTTCCTTGCCACCCCCGAGACCTCGGGGTCATTTGTTGTTATGCTGTCAGTCTAATGTACTGCGGCACGGATCTTGGACACCGGTTAGTGATCGCTATGCTGCCACAGG
>CAZHRQ010000114.1:0-8806 GCA_964535075.1 uncultured Rhodobacterales bacterium
GGGCGCCTGGGCCAGCTTGGCCAGCCGGCGGGCGATTTCCGTCTTGCCCACGCCGGTGGGGCCGATCATGAGGATGTTCTTGGGCAGCACTTCCTCGCGCAGCCCCTCCTCAAGCTGCTGGCGGCGCCAGCGGTTGCGCAGGGCGATGGCCACGGCGCGCTTGGCATCCGACTGACCGACAATGAAGCGATCCAGTTCCGACACAATTTCCCGGGGGCTGAAGGCCGTCATGCCACCTCACACGGTTTCCAGGGTCAGGGAGTCGTTGGTATAGACACAGATGGAGGCCGCGATGGCCATGGCCCGACGGGCGATTTCCTCCGCGTCCAGATCCTCCACGGTCATCAGGGCGCGGGCCGCCGCCAGGGCGTAGCTGCCGCCGGAACCGATGCCGATCAGGCCGTCCTCGGGCTCCAGCACGTCGCCGTTGCCGGTGAGGATAAGCGACGTTTCCGCGTCCACCACCGCCATCATGGCCTCCAGCCGTCGCAGATAGCGGTCGGTGCGCCAGTCCTTGGCCATTTCCACGCAGGCGCGGGTGAGTTGGCCGGGGTGCTTTTCCAGCTTACCTTCCAGGCGCTCGAACAGGGTGAGGGCGTCGGCGGTGGCGCCGGCGAAGCCACACACCACCCGGCCGTTGGCCAGCCGGCGCACCTTGCGGGCGTTGCCCTTGATGACGGTGCTTTCCAGACTCACCTGACCGTCGCCGGCCACCACGGCCCGACCGTTGCGGCGCACCGAGAGAATGGTGGTGCCGTGCCACACGGGCGCGGCGGAGGGGGAGGCGGACATGGGGGCTCCTCAGGGGTTGGCACCGCCCCGGGAGACTTGGAACCCGGCCGGTGCTCGTGGTATGGCTTGCGCGCGGGTAGGACAGTCAGCGCCGCCCGTGCCCGTACATTCCCCTAGCCATATATGGGTTGAAGGACCATGCGCAAGGCCGAGGTCCATCGCGCCACCAGCGAGACCGAGATCACCGTCAGCCTTTGCCTCGACGGCACCGGCACCTGTGCCGTGCACACCGGCATCGGCTTCCTGGACCATATGCTGGAACAACTGGCCCGCCACGGCCTGCTGGACCTGACCTTGCGGGCGGAAGGCGATCTGCATATCGATGCCCACCACACGGTGGAGGACACGGGCATCGCCCTGGGCCGTGCCCTGGCCCAGGCGTTGGGCGACAAGCGGGGCATCCATCGCTATGGCCATGCGTATGTGCCCATGGACGAGGCCCTGTGCCGGGCGGTGCTGGACTTTTCCGGGCGCCCCTATCTGGTCTGGGACGTGCCCTTCACCCAGAACCGCCTGGGCGACATGGACACGGAACTGTTCCGGGAGTGGTTCCAGGCGCTGTCCAACAACGCCGGCCTGACCCTGCACGTGGCGGTGCTGTACGGCCGCAACAATCACCATATGATCGAGGGCTGTTTCAAGGCCCTGGCCCGCGCCCTGCGCGCCGCCGTGGCGGTGGATTCGCGCCGCGCCGATGCCGTGCCCTCCACCAAGGGCGTGCTGGAGGGAGGCCCCGCCACATGAGCCTGCACGTGGCCCTGATCGACTACGGCTCCGGCAACCTGCGGTCCGCCGGGCGCGCCCTGGAACGGGTGGCCGGCGAGGTGGACCCCGCCGCCCGGGTGACGCTGACCCGCGATCCGGCGGTGGTGCGGGCGGCCACCCACATCGTGCTGCCGGGGGTGGGCGCCTTCGCCGACTGCCGGGCCGGCCTGACCGCCATCCCCCACATGATCCAGACCCTCACCGAAACGGTGCACGGGCAGGGGCGGCCCTTCCTGGGCATCTGCGTGGGCATGCAGCTTCTGGCCACCGAGGGCCGGGAGTACGGCACGACTCCGGGCCTGAACTGGATCCCCGGCGCCGTCACCCCCATTGCCCCCGCCGATCCCACCCTGAAGGTGCCGCACATGGGCTGGAACGCCCTGCGCGTGGCCGAGGGGCAGGAGAACCACCCGCTGCTGGCGGGGCTGCCGGCGACCCCCTACGTCTATTTCGTGCACAGCTACCATCTCGTCTGCGACCATCCCGGGGCCCATCGCCTGGCCACCACCGATCACGGTGGGCCGCTCACCGCCATGGTGTGCCGGGATACGGTGGCAGGCACCCAGTTCCACCCCGAGAAAAGCCAGGCGGTGGGCCTGCGCTTTCTCCGCAACTTCCTGGAGTGGCGGCCATGATTCTGTTTCCGGCCATCGACCTCAAGGACGGCCAATGCGTCCGCCTGCTACAGGGCCGCATGGACCGTGCCACCGTGTTCGGCGACGACCCAGGCCAGCAGGCGCGGGTGTTCCAGGACGCCGGCTGCCAGTGGCTGCATGTGGTGGACCTCAACGGCGCCTTCGAAGGCCGGCCCTCCAATGGCGCGGCGGTGGATGCCATCCTGGCCTCGGCCACGGTGCCGGTGCAACTGGGCGGCGGCATCCGCGACCGCGCCACCCTGGACATGTGGTTGGACAAGGGGGTGGCCCGGGTGATCCTGGGCACCGCCGCCCTCTACAACCCCACCCTGGTGAAGGAAGCCTGCCGCGACCATCCCGGCAAGGTGGTGGTGGGGGTGGATGCCCGCGACGGTCGCGTGGCCGTGCAGGGCTGGGCCGCCGTGTCGGAGCTTTCCATCACCGAACTGGCCCTGCGGTTCGAGGACGCGGGCGTGGCCGCCCTCATCCATACGGACATCAGCCGCGATGGCATGCTCACCGGGGCCAACGTGCCGGCCAGTGCCGAACTCGCCCGACGCATTTCCACGCCGGTGATTGTTTCCGGCGGGGTCTCGGGCCTGGACGACATGCGCAAGGTGCGGGGGGCGGCGGACTCGGGTCTTGCCGGGGTGATCGCGGGCCGCGCCCTCTATGATGGTCGCCTGGATCTGGGCGAGGCCCTGAAGGTGCTGGCGGGGGAGGACCCCTGAGATGCTGGCCACCCGCATCATTCCCTGCCTGGACGTGAAGGACGGCCGCGTGGTCAAGGGGGTCAACTTCGTGGACCTGCGCGATGCCGGCGATCCCGTGGAACAGGCCCGGGTGTACGATGCCGCCGGCGCCGACGAGCTGTGCTTCCTGGACATCACCGCCAGCCATGAAAACCGCGACACCCTGCTGGACGTGGTGGCCCGGACCGCCGACGTGTGCTTCATGCCCCTGACCGTGGGCGGCGGCGTGCGCACGGTGGAGGATGTGCGCAAGCTGCTGCTGGCCGGTGCCGACAAGGTCTCCATCAACACGGCCGCGGTGAAGCGCCCCGAGTTCGTGGCCGAGGCCGCGGAAAAGTTCGGTACCCAGTGCATCGTCGTGGCCCTGGACGCCAAGCAGACCGGGCCCGACCGCTTCGAGATCTTCACCCACGGCGGGCGGCACGCCACCGGCATCGACGCCGTGGCCTGGGCCCGGCGCATGGAATCCCTGGGCGCGGGCGAAATCCTGCTCACCTCCATGGATCGGGACGGCACCGGGGCCGGTTTCAACCTGGCCCTGACCCGGGCGGTGGCCGATGCGGTGGGCATTCCCGTGATTGCCTCCGGCGGCGTCGGCACCCTGGACCACCTGGTGGCCGGGGTGCGGGAAGGCCATGCCTCGGCGGTGCTGGCGGCCTCCATTTTCCATTTCGGCACCCACACCCTGGCCGAGGCCCGTGCCGCCCTGCGCACGGCCGGCCTGCCCGTCCGCCCGGAGAGCGACACATGACCGATCACGCGCCCCCGTCCGATCCGCATCCCCTGGAGGCCCTCTACGCCACCGTGGTCAGCCGCCAGGGGGCCGACCCCACCACCAGCTATACCGCCCGCCTGTTCACCCGGGGCCGGGCCAAGATCGCGCAGAAACTGGGCGAGGAAGCGGTGGAAACCGTGGTGGCCCTGCTGGAGGAACCGGCGGAGGCCCTGGCCACCGAAAGCGCCGATCTGCTCTACCACCTGCTGGTGGCCTGGGCCGAGGCCGGGGTGACCCCTGATCAGGTGTGGGCCGAGCTGGCCCGCCGCCGGGGTGTCAGCGGTCTGGCGGAAAAGGCCGCCCGGGGCGGCGAACAGGGAGAGGGATGATGAGCCACACCACGGCAGCCTATGACGACACCAACATTTTCGCCCGCATCCTGCGCGGGGAAATTCCGTGCGATAAGGTGTTCGAGGATGAGCACGTGCTGGCCTTCCGCGACATCGCGCCCCAGGCCCCGGTGCATGTGCTGGTGATTCCCAAGTTCCCGGCCACCACCCTGGCCGATTTCTGCGCCCGGGCCGAGCCGGCCATGGTGGCGGCGTGGACGGCGGCCCTGCCCCGCGTCGCCGAAGACCTGGGCCTGACGGCCGACGGCTATCGGGTGATCATCAACACCAACGCCCACGGCGGCCAGGAGGTGTTCCACCTGCACGCCCACATCCTGGGCGGCCGCCCCCTGGGACGCATGCTGCCGGCCGTGGACTGATCGGCCATGGCGCCCCGCTCGCCCACGCTGACCACCTTCCCCACCACGGGGGAGGTGGTGGTGTTCGATACGGAACAGACCGCCTGGGAAGGCGCCATGGCCCGGCGCTGGTCGGGTCCCGGGGAATATCGGGAGATCATTCAGATCGGCGGCGTACGGGTGGATGCCGGGGCGGGGTTCCGGGAACGGGCGGCCTTCGTGGCGTGGTTGCGGCCCACGCTCAATCCGGTGCTGTCCGACTATATCACCGGTCTCACCGGCATCACCCAGGACACGCTGGCGCGGCGGGGGGTCTCCCTGGACGAGGGAATGGCCGCGTTTGCCGCCTTCGCCGCCGGGGTTCCCGCCCTCAGCTTCGGCGACGATGGCATGCTGATGCACGACAATTTCCGTCTGGTCGGGCGCGAGTCGGTGCTGGGCGGGGTGGCGTTCCAGGACATGCGATCCGCCCTGATGCGGGCCGTGGGCCGGGACCCGGCCGAGCCCCTCAGCAGTTGCCACCTGCCGGCCTGTGTGGGGCTGGCGTTCGAGGGCCAGACCCACGACGCCCTGGCCGACAGCCGGGCCCTGGTGGCGGTGATGCGCACGCTGCGGCACCAGGGGGCGCTGTAACCCTCCGGTTCCCTTACAAGGCCGGTTCCCTTACAAGGGATGCGGCCAGTCTTCCTCGGTTTCCGGCAGGCGCAGGGTGGGCTTGCGGTCGCGATCTTCCTCCAGCAACAGATTGATGCGCCGGGCCAGGGCCTCCGGCCGCACGGCGTTCAGGTCCTGGCGCTGGAACACCCGCACGTGGCGGCCCCGAGGCGCCACCTTCACCGGGTCGGAGGCGAAGGAGAAGATCACCAGGCTGGCGCACCCCGCCGCCGCGATCAAGTGCATGGGGCCGGTATCGTTGCCCACCGCGAACAGGGCGCCTCGGGCCAGTTCCCCCAGGTCGCCGAAGGTGGTCTGGTCGCACAGGTTGCGCACCCGGGGGGCTTCCCGGGCGATGGCGTCCATGTCCTCCGCCTCCTTGCGGGTGCCGATGAGGACGGGCCGGATGCCCACGGCGGCCATGGCCCGGCATACCTCGGCATAGGTGGCCGGCGGCAGGCGCTTTTCCGGGCGATGCGGCGCACTGCCCGGCACCACCAGGGCATAGGGCGGCCGCAGGGTGAAGCGGTCGGCATGACCCGTCAGCCAGGACAGGTCCGGCGGCTGGACGTGGTCGATGCCGGCGATGGCCAGTTGGGCGGTGAGCTTGTCCTGGATGTGGCGCCGCTCGTTACGGTCGTCGGGTTGGAAGAAGGTGCAGCCGGGCACCACGCCGCTCCATTCCAGATCGCGCCTTTTCATCAGGTGGTAGAGAATTGTCGTCCGCTGCTTGCGTTGCAGGTCATAAACGCGGTCGAAACGACCACCGCGCAGTTTGCGGATCAGCCGCCACCACCGGCCCGGGTGCCACAGTTTGGGCCGGGTATCCACCCACACCTCGTCGAAATAGCCGCTGGCGTCCCCCAGGGCGGCGAAGGGGGGCGTGGTCAGCAGCACCATGTGGGCGTCGCCGTGTACCGCGCGCAGGGTGCGGAAACAGCCCAGGGTGAGAATGAAGTCGCCCAGCGCCCCGTGACGCAACACCAGCACCCGTTTCGGTTCGCTCATGAAGGTTGCTCCTGCCCCGCCAACCGGCGATAGAAGGCCAGATAGTGATCCACCGCCGCCGCCCGGGTGAAGTCCGCCTCATAGCCGGCGCGGCCGTGGGCGGTGAGGTGGTGACGCAGCGACGGATCTTGCAGCACCTCGGTGATCCGCCGGGCCAGGGCGGCGGCATCGTCCACCGGCACCAGCAGGCCGTTGCGGCCGTCGGTGATGTAGTCGCGGGGCCCCTGGCTGGCGGCGGCCACCACCGGCACCCGTAGCGCCCAGGCCTCCAGCATGACGATGCCAAAGGGCTCGTGCCGGGAGGGCAGCACGAACACGTCCGCCGCCGCCAGCAGCGCCGCGCGGTCGGTGCGCCAGCCCAGCAGCCGCACCCGGTCGCCCAGTTCCAGCCGGGCAATCTGGTCTTCCAGCGCCCCCCGTTCCTCTCCCTCGCCGGCGATCCACAGGTGCACGCCCGGCAGATCGGTCAGGGCGTTCAACAGCACGTCCAAGCCCTTGCGCGGGTGCAGTCGGGCCAGCGCCAACAGCAGCGGCGCGCCCTGTGGCGTGCCCAGGGCGGCCCGGTCCACCGGCGCGGCGGGGGTGATGTCGGAAAACTGATGCAGCAGCGCCACCCGGTCCGGCGGAAAGCCGTGGGCGATGATGTGGCGTTCCACGTCGCGGGTGATGGCCACGCACCAGTCGCACCGGCGGAAGCGTTTCAGGGGGTGATAGCCGCCGAACCAGCCCACGCTCACCACCCCGGGGCGGGGGGCGAGCCGGGCCGCCCGCCCCATCCAACCCTGGATGATGTGGGGTTGGAAGCGTCGTGCCGCCCGGGCCACCCGCCAGCGGCTCCAGCCCGGAGGAAACGCGCCGAAGGGCAGGGTTTCATGGGAGATGCCGGCCGCTTGCAACCGTTCCTCCCGCAGCGGATTGGCGCGCAGGATCACGTGTTGCGGCAGGCCGGCCTCGTGCAGGGCCACGGCGGTGTCGATGCATTGCATTTCGCCGCCGCCAAAGGCCCCGCCGGCCAGCAGGTGCATCACCCGCGGCAAGGCTACGGCGGAAGGGGGAGCCATGAGGGTGTCCGATCCAGGGCCGGGGAGCGGGCGGCTCCATCGGCTGCATTGTCAAAGGGTTGCGGAAAAACCGGCGGCACCGTAGCATTCCGGCCCGATGGCGGCAATGCCGCGCCGCCATGGTCTTCTCCCTTCACCCCTTTTTGCCTGCGGGGGCCCTGCCATGCCTCATTCGCCCGTTTGCCGCCGATTCTTCCGTGTCGTTCCCGGCGCGACTCGCCGCCGCCTGTTGCAGGGGAGCGCGGGGCTGGCCCTGGTGGCCCTGGCGGGCTGTGCCACGCCCACGGGCGGCGTCGGTACGCCGGCGGCCGCCCTGCCGGAGCCCAAACGGGGCCTGACTCTCACCGGCAGCGAGCACGGCCGCAGCACCATCTGGCGGGTGGAACAGACCGATCCCGCCACCATGCTGTGGATCAGCAACCGCGGCTGTCACCGGCGGACCCTGCACGATCCCTTCAGCCCCCGCCTGCGCTGGCAGGGCTGCGGCAGCGGGCCGTGGAGCGCCGGGCAGACCCGGGTGCGACGGGTGAACGGCTCCCTGTGGCCGTTGCAGGTGGGCAACCAGTCCAGCTATGATCTGGAGGTGCGCACCACCAACGGCGACTGGCATCCCATCACCCGGCGCTGCGAGGTGGTGACCCGGGGGCCCTTCACGGTGCCTGCCGGCACTTTCGATGCCTTCCAGGTGGCGTGCCTGGACAACTTCCGCACCTGGAACTGGGCCTACGCCCCCAAGCTGGGCACCATCATCGCCCAAAAGGAAGCGGAGCGGCGCACCGGCCGGGTGCTGGAGGAATGGGCCCTGACTCAACGTTAGAGGCCGCGTGAATCGGCTCTGAAAGCGCAAAAAAACCCCGGGAACGCGGTTCGAAAGGGCCGAGATCCCGGGGTCAAGCGACGCGGAAGGGGCGCTCGATAACGGCATTGCGGGAAGCCGCATCGAACGAGACACAGGCTAGCCGTGAAGGCCGAACCACAGCCATGCGAATTGTCATTTTTGCACCCCGCATGGGGCGAAAAAGGATCGCATCATGGGCAATACACTGAAAACATTGGCGATTTCGTTGCTGGTGGCCGGGTGCGCCGGGGGGGCGCCCATGACCGTGCAGTGGGGGCCCGTGAGCGATCCGGGGGTCACCGACCGTTTCCGGGGACTGGCGGCGCGGGGGCAGGTGCCGCTGGAGGTGGCGGGACAGGCGGGGCCCCGGGGGCCGGCGTCGGCGGTGTTGGCGCGGGGATTGCGCACACCGCCCTGGATTCCCCAGGCGTCCTTCGTGCCCGGGGCCGGGGACCGGCTGCGCCTGAAGATTCTGTTCCGGGTGCCGCCCTCGGTGGGGCAGGGCAATGCCTGTCATGCGGGGGTGCCGGTGAATGTGCCGGGCAGCCAGGCGGTGGTGATGGCCTATTGCGAAGGGGATCGCACCCGCAGTGCCGCCCGTGCCATTCTGGCTGACCTGGAACACCTGCCGCCGTCGGCCTTGGTGGGGCGGCTCAACAGCCTGATGACCCGCACCATCCCGCCGCCCCCCGCCCTGGTGCCAGAATTTCTGTAACCCGGGGGTCTGTGGGGTCACGGCCCCCCCCATGCCGAAAGGCGATTGCCCTCGACGTGGTGGAAATCGCCATACCTGACGCGCCTGAACGAGGGCAGCGCCAAGGGCATCCGCCTGGGCGTG